>CAJWXP010000004.1 GCA_913049785.1 uncultured Dehalococcoidia bacterium
TCTCCTTTGCCAGTTCCTCCACTTGGTTGAAATCAATGAGTTCCGTCTCTGGGTCGACCCCGTACGAAACGATGTTGTAGGTCTTGCCCGTGAAGTTCACAGGGCTGCCATGAGACAAGTGCCCGCCGTGATCCAACCGCATACCCATGATGGTATCGCCTGGCTGGATCAGCGCCGTGTACACCGCCATGTTCGCCTGGGTGCCGGAGTGGGCCTGCACATTGGCATGCTCTGCTCCAAAGAGCTTCTTTACCCGGTCGATGGCAATGGTCTCAACAACGTCCACGTACTCGCAGCCACCGTAGTAGCGTTTGCCGGGGTAGCCCTCTGCGTACTTGTTGCTCAACACCGTGGCAGAGGCATCCATGACTGCCTGCGATGCGTGGTTCTCAGAGGCAATGAGTCCCAGCGAGTTCTGCTGGCGATCGATCTCGTTCTTGATGGCTTGGGCGATCTCCGGGTCTTTGTCCTGCAGTATCTGAGGGGCATCTGTACTTGTAGGAGGCATTAGGGTTCCTTTCAAAATATGCTCTAAGTGGTTATTAGGACAGCGATGTAGTATAGCGTCAGAAATCAGAAGAGACTACATCACCAACGGAGGTTTTGGGGCAAGACCTTCAATTTGGGTAATCGCAGGATAATGGATCCAGGGCCTAGCCCTGGTGGGTTCAGGGTTTAACCCTGGCTGGAGCGGATGAGCAACACCGGGTCGCCACACTCACGCACAACTTTGTCTGCCACACTCCCCAGCACCCAGCGGTCTATGCCTGAGCGACCGTGCGTAGTCATTGCTACCAGGTTGTGCTCCATTTCGGCGGCTTCAGCCGAGATAGCCTCTGCTGCATCGCCGTGGAGGAGCTTTTGCTGGACTTTCTTCACGCCCTGGCTTTCCAGGTCGGCAGTTATCTTGCGCAGATACTCCATCGCCTTGGCTTTCGACTACTTGGAGTACTCCTCAAAGGGGCCTTCATAGACCCGGGCGAGGGTTGACCCCGGGCCGAGTTCGTAGTGGTATTCCATGTATCGGAGGTAATCGCCACCGGATGGCGTGACGCGCACCAGCACCACTTCAAGATCGATGGTTTTCGCTAGGGCAGCTACGGACGACAGCACTGCCTCAGCAGCTTCAGACCCGTCCAACGGCACGATGACTCGCTCCAGGGTCTCCCGAAGTGCCAGGTGGTCAAGAGACCCGGTCCGCAGCACAAGCAGCGGCATGGTAGTAGCGGTGAGTATCTTGCTGGTGACGCTGCCCATCAGCCACCGGGCGGCCCCCGACCTACCGTGAGTGGTCAGAGCAACCAGGGTGTTCGGAGTGCTCTCAGCCTCTGCGATGACCTTGGATGCCTCGTCCCCTTCTTCTACGGTGAAGGTCACGTCAACACCAACATCGGCAAGGGACTCTCGGACTTCGGTGAAGTACATCTCGGCGCGTTTGTTGAGTTGGAATGCAAGCTCCACAAAGGGCCCGCCGGGTTCAGAACCGATGTCCGGTGTCAGCGGCGGCACCACCTGTATGAGGTGTAGCGGAGCTTTGAACCCCTTGGCGAAAACCGTGCGAAGGGCAGGATGCGCTCTGCAAGCTGAGATCCATCAAGGCAGACAAGGATCCGTTGGTACTCCATCGCTGTTCCTCCGAGTAGAAATGGCGATCCACCAGCGGATGCCAAATGCGACCGATGCCCTCCTTCGGTCATTTCCAGTATACCGGGCTTTTCAACACTGGTCATTCTGCAATGAAATCAAACCGGTCAAATAGACAGAATCCACGTTGTTCCAGGGGAAATAGGGAAAACATGGAGGCTGATTGAACTCCATGTAGGCTGCCACACCCCATTTCCAACACGCTATGCCTGCCCTAGAATAGGGCCACTTCCCTCCCATCTTCCATCGATCGTACTAAAACAAATGTGCTATAATCCGCAGACTGTGCGGGCCGAAAAGAGTGGTCCAAAGAGGAGTAGACCCAAACAATCAATTGAGTCGGTAGCTCAGCGGACATTTCCCCTAGCTGGAACCCAAGAATAATTTGTTGGTGTCAATCAAATGACAGCTAAACAATCAAAATCAGGCTCACCGTCAGGTCAGAGGGGTCCAGGGCGATCCCTGGGCTTCCACCCTCTGGTGCAAGAGTGGTTTGCCAATCGATTTGAAGGTCCAACCGAGGCACAGGTAGAGGGTTGGGAGGCCATCGCCAAGGGGCGCGACACCCTCATAGCAGCGCCAACCGGCTCCGGTAAGACGTTGGCAGCTTTCATGACCTGCATAGACCGACTTGTGCGAGCCGGCCTGAACGGCGGACTCCCAGAACGAACAGAGGTGGTCTACGTCTCTCCCCTGAAAGCGCTTTCCAACGACATTCAACGCAACCTGGCAGACCCGTTGGACGGCATCCGTGAACTCGCCGAAGCCCAGGGAACGCCGTTGCCGGAAATCAGAGTAGGCGTCCGTACAGGCGATACCCCCCAGAGCGAACGCACAGCTATGGCCAAGCGTCCGCCCCACGTGCTCATAACCACCCCGGAATCGCTGTACATCCTGCTGACCTCGGAGAGCGGCAGACGTGGCCTCCAGGGTGTCCGCACCCTCATCCTTGACGAGATCCACGCCGTTGCCGACGACAAACGAGGCTCGCACCTGAGCTTATCTGTTGAGCGACTTTGCAACCTTGCGGACGGCCCTGTGACACGCATCGGCCTGTCGGCCACCCAGCGGCCTATCGAAGAAATCGCCAGGTTCCTAGTTGGCAGTGATCACATCGACGCTGATGGCACTCCCGATTGCCTTGTCATCAACACAGGCCACGCCCGGGAGATGGA
This sequence comes from uncultured Dehalococcoidia bacterium, assembly GCA_913049785.1. Lineage (GTDB taxonomy): Bacteria > Chloroflexota > Dehalococcoidia > Lucifugimonadales > UBA1127 > UBA1127. Next base: position 2,820 of record CAJWXP010000004.1, read on the forward strand.
GCTGGCTATAGAGATGCCACCGGAGGAGCTTGGCCCCATCGCCACCCATGAGCAGTGGGCCAGCAGCCTTGACCGCGTGGCCGAACTCATACAGGAACACACAACGACGCTGGTGTTCGTGAACACGCGACGACTGGTGGAGCGCGTCTCTCATCAGCTTGGCGAACGTCTTGGCGAGGAGGCAGTAGTAGCCCACCATGGAAGCCTCTCCCGAGAGACCAGACACAAGGCAGAACAGCGACTCAAGAGCGGTGACGCCAAGGTGTGTGTAGCTACAGCATCGTTGGAACTTGGTATAGATGTAGGTGCAATCGACCTGGTGTGCCAGATAGGCTCGCCGCGATCCATCGGCCTGCTGCTGCAACGGGTGGGTCGCTCTGGTCACTCGCTGGGAGCCATGCCTAAGGGTCGACTCTTCCCACTGACTCGTGACGAGTTGTTGGAGTGCATCGCCCTTCTCCGGGGCATCCATGGCGGCAACCTGGACACCCTGACGATCCCGCCATGGCCACTGGACGTGCTGGCCCAGCAGATCGTGGCGTCTTGCGCCAATGAGGACTGGGACGAGGATGCGCTCTTTGCCTTCTGTAAGCGCTCCTATCCGTATAAGGAGCTTCCCCGAGAGAAGTACGACCAGATCATCGATATCCTCTCCAACGGTGTCGCTCCACGCGAAGGCAGAGGCACTGCGTATCTCCATCGCGATGGCGTCAACCACATCCTGCGGGGTCGCAGGAACGCTCGAATTGCCGCAGTCACCAGCGGCGGAGCCATACCGGACAACGCCGACTACGATGTCATCGCCGAGCCGGACGGCACGTTCGTTGGCACGGTCAACGAGGACTTCGCCATAGAGAGCGTCGCAGGAGACGTGTTCCTGCTGGGCAACACTCCCTGGAAGATTCGACGTGTGGAGAGCGGACGTGTCCGGGTTGAAGACGCTCAGGGCTCAAGCCCCACGCTGCCCTTCTGGCTGGGCGAGGCGCCCGGTCGTACGCCTGAGCTGTCCGATGAGGTCTCAGACCTGCGAGAGGACCTGCTGCAACACCAGGACACCAGTGACGGCGTTCAATGGTTGATGAAGCAGGCTGGCATCCAGGAGAGCGCTGCGGAACAGGCTATGGCCTACGTCGCAGAAGGCGTCCGTGTTCTGGGCGCAGTGCCGACCAAGCAGCGGGTTGTAGCTGAGCGCTTCTTCGATGAGTCGGGCGGCATGCAGATGGTGATTCACGCACCCTTTGGCGCAAAGATCAACCGAGCGTGGGGCATGGCCCTCCGCAAGCAGATGTGCCGCAGCTTCGACTTTGAGCTTCAGGCGGCCGCCACCGACGATGGCATCAGCCTGGCGTTGGGACCGTCAACATCGTTCCCCATGGGAGACGTGTTCCGGTATCTGTCGCCCAAGAAGGTGGAGGATGTGCTGACCCAAGCTATCTTGCAAGCCCCTCTCTTCGCCACACGATGGCGGTGGGACGCCTCCCGGGCCCTGGCTTTGCTACGGCATACCGGTGGTCGCAAGGTGCCGCCGCCCATCCAACGGATGCGCTCCGACGACCTTCGAGCCGCGGTGTTTCCCGCTCAGGTCGCCTGCCAAGACAATGCACTGCCGGGTGACGTCGAGATACCGGACCACCCTTTGGTCTTCGAAACCATGCGCGACTGCCTTACAGAGGCCATGGACGTCGAAGGCCTCAGGAATGTGCTGTTGGATATCGAAGCAGGGAAGATCGAGACCTACGCCAAGGACACGCCCCAACCATCTGCGTTCTCCCACCAGATACTCAACGCCATGCCGTATGCCTTCCTGGACGACGCCCCACTTGAAGAGCGACGTGCCCGGGCAGTCACTCTACGGCGTGCACTCCCAGAAGACTCTCGAGAGCTAGGAGCGCTTAGCCTCGACGCCATTGCGAAGGCAACGCAGGGCGCATGGCCCGTGATCCGTGACATGGATGAGCTGCACGACGCCCTCCTGACGTTGGTGGTGCTACCGGTGAATGAGCTTCATCGCAGTGCGTCGCTAGCGTCTGCCGAGCAGCTACAGGGTTGGTTCAACCAGCTAGCCGCAGACAGGCGTGCAGCGCAGTTCGCTTTCGATGACAGTCGTGCCGTGTGGGTAGCTGCGGAGAACCTCCATCAAGCCCAAGCACTGTACCCGGATGCCAGCTTCGCCCCAACCCTGACGCCCATGAGCGAACCGCCTGAGGAAGAAGAAGCAGCCCTCGCCCTGATGCGCGGGTGGACTGAGTCGATAGGGCCTTTCACAGATTCCGGCCTGGCAGAAATGCTATCGTTGCGGCCATCACTGATCCAGATAGGCCTGGCGAACCTGGAAGCAACCGGCGGCATACTCAGGGGCAGCTTCACGCCGGGCAGCACTGTTGAGGAGTTCTGCAACCGACGCATCCTGGCCCGCATCAGTCGCGATACCGTATCCGGCCTCCGTCAGGAAGTGGAGCCAGTCCCCTCAGCAACGTACATCCGGTTCCTCTTCGGGTGGCAGCACGCCAGTCCCGGGACACGGGTGCAGCATGACGGCGGCCTGCTCCAGGTGGTAGAGCAACTCCAGGGTTTCGAAGCTGCCGCCAGCGCATGGGAGACAGAACTGTTGCCCTTGCGTATGACCGGGTACGACGCTTCGGCCTTGGATCGACTGTGCATAGGCGGCGATGCTGTTTGGGGTCGCTTCAACCGCCGTGCCCTCGACGAGGAACTGGCTGGTGGCAGGGCGGCATTGGCGCGCACTGGGCCGCTGTCCCTTGGCCTCCGCGAAGACCTTAGCTGGCTGCTGGATCCGCCTACCGATGAGGATCCGCCCAGCGGAGCTGCAGGAGAGACCCTGGCATTCCTCCAAGACCACGGCGCTTCCTTCATTGGTGACATCATCGCAGGGACGCACCGTATGCCCTCAGATATTGAGGGAGCGTTGTGGCAGCTTGTGGCGGTAGGCCTGGTGACCGCCGACGGCTTCGGTGCCCTGCGGAGCCTGGTGAACGGGACTGCCAAGCGCGTCGGTTCCAACAGGCGATCGCGTCGACCGGCCAGGCAGCGTGTGGCGTCGAGTCGATGGTCGCTGCTCCAAACCTTCGAATGGTCTGAGAACGCCATCGAAGAACGCGCGTTCCAGCTACTTCGCAGGTACGGCATCGTGTTCCCGGAGGTACTTGGACGTGAGCCTATGGCGCCGTCATGGCGGTCACTGCTTCAGGTCTATCGTCGTGCCGAGGCGAGGGGAGAGATCCGGGGAGGTCGGTTTGTCGCCGGGTACGTGGGGGAGCAGTTTGCGTTGCCGGAAGCGGTGGAGACGATGCGCGCCGTTCGCAAATCAGCGCCATCGGAAGAGCTCATAGCTGTCTCCGCCTGCGATCCGCTGAACCTGGCAGGCGTCCTCACTCCTGGCCAGCGTGTGCCGGCACTCATCGGCAACCGAGTGGTATTCCGTGACGGCGTTCCCCTGGCGTCACTTCAGGGGTGTGACGTTGTCCTGCACGCAGACCTGAGCACAGAAGACCAAGATGCGATATACCGGTTCCTACAGCCCTCATATACCCCCGATGCTGACTACCGTTCCCCCATTGCGGCCAAGGTAGCCAGCACAAGGTAAGCTCCCTTGACCCTGCTTCCCACTCATAGTACAGTTTAATCACCAATTGAGACTTTATCTCAGGAGTGGTGTGTGATTGACAGGAACGCGTTGGCAACGGTCCTGCAAATGGGATTCTCTCGAGCAACTGGCCCTCGAAATATCGTGGTGGAGACTGTTGTCGCCTGGGAGGGTCACTTCTCGGCGGAAGAGTTGTGTCGAAGCATACCTCAGGTAGGTAGGGCGACGGTCTACAGGACGCTGGTTTCGCTACAAGAGGAAGGCGTTATCTGTCGATTGATGATCGATGGCAGGGCACCGCGGTACTTATTGGGTGGCACCCAGCACCATCACCACATGGTCTGCACCCAGTGCGGCTCCGTGCAGGACATCGCCGATTGCGGCGTTGACGACTTTGTAGACACGGTTGCTGAGCGGTTTGGATACGAACCCGATGGGCATCGACTGGAGATCTATGGCCGATGCGCGTCCTGCATAGGTGGAGAGCGGGTTACCAGCTAGTAAACCCCTTTTTTACACCATATTGAGATAATGTCTCATTAAATCGAAATCATAGTTGAATGGACGGTTCGTCAGTTGGCATCATGGTAAAATTACTCCTGCTAGTCGCTGTGACGACTATTGCGATGGTTGTATCTGCGTGTGGAAGCTCCAACCAGAGCTCAAGCGATGCATTCGTGGACGTTGTCACCACCAGCAACATCGCTGAGGACTGGGTACAGCGCATCGGTGGCACTAGGGTGTCTGTCTTCAGTCTTGTCCCAACAGGGGCGGACCCCCACGCCTTCCAGCCAGGGGCCCGCGACGTGACCAGAGTGGCAGATGCCGACGTGATTATCAGCATGGGCCTAGGCCTGGAGAAGGGCTGGCTGGAAGATATGTTGGACACAGCATCGTCGGACTCAGGGGTGTTGATCGCCCTCGGAGAGGTGACAGGCCCTATCACGATAGGCGACCAGGGGTCAGAAGTGCTCGATCCTCACTTCTGGTTCGATCCACTACGCGTCAAACTTGCTATTGCAGAGATCGCGTTGACGATGACTGCCCTGGATCCTGAGGGAGCTCAAAACTATCGGGACAACACCATCGCCTACCTGCAGGAACTGGATGAACTGCATGCCTGGGCGCAGGGAATACTGGCCATGGTGCCTGCAGACCGCCGCGTGCTGGTCACGTCCCACGATACTCTGGGCTACTTCGTTGACCGCTACGACTTCGAAGTCGTAGGGACGCTGATGCCCGGCGTGACCACGGACGGAGAGCCCTCTGCCAGAGACCTGACCGACCTGGTTGATGTAGTCACAGAGCTTGGCGTGCCAGCGATCTTCGTTGAGAACACAACCAGTGACCGTCTAGCCAAACGTATCGCTGAGGAGGCTGACGTCGACGTAGTCAGCAGCCTTTTCACCGGTTCACTAAGCGCAAAAGATAAGGGCGCTGACACATATATCACCATGATGAGAACAAACATCACCGCCATTGTGGAGGCTCTGCGATGACGTTCGACCCCACAAACGCCCTCACAATGACCAATGTCATGGTGCAGTTCGGTGACACCGTCGTGCTTGAACACGTCACCGCTACGTTGGCGGCGGGCACCCTTGTTGGGGTCGTCGGCCCGAACGGGGCGGGGAAGAGCACCCTGTTCAACGCCATTGCCGGCCTGGTTCCCTTGGAGCAAGGCGAAGTCCTGGTACATGGCCTACCTCCGGAGAAGGTCCGGGGCCGCCTTGCGTACGTCCCGCAAAAAGAGGACATCAACTGGCGTTTCCCTCTCACAGCCCGGGAGGTTGTCCTCCTTGGCCGGGTTCACAAGGCCAAAAGGCTGAAAAATCCAAATAGTAATGATCGTAATCTTGTCGATGAGTGCCTGCATCGCGTCGGCATGTGGGAATTGCAGAACAGCCTGGTCTCAGAGCTGTCCGGTGGTCAGCGCCAACGGGTGTTCGTGGCTCGCGCACTGGCACAGGAAGCGGACATCCTCATGCTGGACGAGGCCTTCAGCGGTGTGGATTTCGCCTCGCAAGAAACCCTGGTATCGGCGCTACGAGAGCTACGCGATGAAGGCAAGACCATCCTCCTAGCAACCCATGATCTGACCAGGCTCTCTGAACGGTTCGATACGGTGTTGTGCATCAATCGCCACGTATGTGCCGTTGGCCCGCCTGACACGGCATTCACGCCAGAGGTCCTGGAAGAGCTGTACGGCGCCCACGGTGTCACCTTTTCTGAAAGGGGACACAGCCATTGAACGGCGTATTGGAAGTCGTCTCTGATCCCCTTCAATACAGCTTCATGATGAGAGCGCTGGCCGTGTCCGTGCTCGTAGGAGTGACGTGCGCGGTGTTGGGCGCCTACGTGGTCATGCGCGGCCTCGCGTTCATGGGCGATGCGCTGGCGCACGCAGTCTTACCTGGTGTCGTTATAGCGTTGCTAATAGGTCTGAGCCCCTTCGCCGGAGCGGCGGCTGTGGGTATCGCCGTAGCGATTGCGATCGGCTATCTGACACGTCGCACTGGCCTCAGCGAGGACACCACCATCGGCATCCTGTTCGCCGGACTCTTCGCCCTTGGCATCACGCTGCTATCAGCATCCGACGGCCTCAGCGTGAACCTGGAAGACCTGCTGCTGGGCCAGGTATTGGGAGTATCCACGACAGACGTCTACATCACGTTGGGGATGGCTGTGCTCGTCTTGGGCATCCTCTATTTCTTCCACAAGGAGTTAGTGTTCACCAGCTTTGACCCGGTGGGAGCAGAAGTCATCGGGATACCTACCAAGTTCCTTTCCTACCTGCTGCTGGTGTTGCTGGCGCTGGTCATCGTCATCGCCCTTCAAGCGGTAGGGCTCATCCTGGTCATGGCGATGCTGGTGACCCCGGCCGCTACTGCATACCTGATGGTGCGCCGCTTCATGCCGATGATGGTGGTGGGTGGAGCGCTGGGAGGGGTGTCAGCCATTGTTGGGCTCTACCTGTCCTTCTACTTCAACATCCCGTCAGGTGCCGCGATGGTCCTGGTAGCTACAGGTTTCTTCGTAACGGCGACGGCATTGCGTCGTCGAGTGGTGTAACAAGCGCTAATCGCGAGGTCGTTGAAGCCTGTACGCCACAAGGATGCCCAGTGGGATTACAAGCACCATCAGCCCGAAAATGACGACCATCGCCTCCGCTTCAAGCCCAATGACGCTGTCCATCCTCTCCTTGATCCACTCCATCAACGTAGGATCACCGGGCGCTTCGTGGTGCAGGGGCACGATCAGGGGATACATAGTGGTCTAACTGTCTGCAGGGGCGGGAGACGGGTTGGTAGGTTGGTATCTGACGGAGTATTTCCGTTCCTGGATCGCAAAGCTAGTGATGCTTGCCAAAACCAATAAGATGCCAGCGATGACGAATGGCACATCATACGAACCTGTGACGTCTCGCATGATGCCGCCGAATTGGATCCCAATCGATCCGCCGATCTGATGCGAGAGGAAGACCATCCCGGTCAACGTGCCTACCCTTTTCAACCCATAGACATCGGCCGTCAGCGCTGTGGTCAGGGGCACCGTGGCAATCCATGAGGAACCGCCGATGACGGCGAACACCCAGAGCCCCCATTGCCCGGGTAGAAAAACGAGACAGGCATAGCCTACACCCCTGAACGCATACACAAACCCCAGCAGGTTCTTGTTCCCCCATTTGTCCGCGAGGGGTCCCACCACCAAAACCCCAATAGTGTTCATGGCGCTGAGAAGGCCGAATGCGGAGGCGGCAGTCCCCTTGGAGAACCCCTCCTCAACAGCATTGGGGACGAAGTGGAACGCCATGATCAACGTGGTGAACCCACAGACAAAGTACGTGGCGCAAAGCTGCCACATCACCGGAGTACGGAACGCATGCCGCCACTCATCTACTTCCAGAGGTCCAACAGGCCGTTGCGCCCGTTTGGAGGTTCCGTCTGGCGAGACATCATCACCATCGGGAAGCAGCCCCATTTCTGCAGGTTCGTTTCGGAGCATGAAAAAGGCCACGGGAAAGACTAGCAACAAGATCATCGCACCCAGCACAACCCAGGTAAGACGCCAATCGATAAGGATGATCAGATAGGTAGTGAAGGGAACGAGGATCAGCCCGCCCATCGATGCGCCTGCAGAGGTGATGGATATTGCTGTGCCACGTTTTCGTTGGAACCACTTGGAAACCAGGGCTGCGCCGGTAGTTATGGAACCCGCGCTCATGGCAATGGCCATAAACACACCGAATACGAGCAAAAAATAGATGAAGTGGAACGTGAGCGAGAGGAGCACGACCATTGCTCCTATAGCCACCACGCCATAGAGGATGAGCTTCCTGCCGCCGACCTTATCGTAAGCGTTCCCCAAAAAGGGTTGGCTTATGCCGTTAACCAGGATACCGAGCGCGCCCGCGAAGGAGATGAGACTGCGGCTCCAACCGAACTCCTCGCTCATAGGCAAGACGAATACTCCGACCCCGTTACGTGCGCCCATGGTGACCATGATGACAAAGAAGGTGGTGGCTACAATGAACCAGCCGTAATAGATGTTTGATGTTCGAGGTGGCCGGTTCATAGAAATCTTGCCTTCAGTTTGATTTTGAGGACAGCAATCAGGCTATCACGGCGTACCCACTCTCACAAGAATAACTCGAATCTGGAGGTGGAATAGTTAGTTACCGTAGCGAATCGGGCAGAACTCCTCTGCAATCTGTAACCACATACAGATTATGGTCACATTTTGGTTGCATCGCCTCACAAAAGTCGGTCGAAACGGCCAAAAAAAGACGTTGACATGCCCACCAAGGCACACTAAACTGCGTCGAATCCCAAACATGAAATGCGTTTTTCGTTTGGAATCTGTTGCTAGTAGGGGAGATATGGCACTCCAAGTGACCGAAGACCCTTCTAAACAGAGCGGGTCAGGACAGGTCCGCGTCAGCGTTAGAGACCTCTGGAAGGTTTTTGGCCCTGATGAAAGTCCGGATGTACCCCAAAAGTTTGCCGGAATGTCCAAGGTTGAAGTCCAGGCGAACCATAATTCGGTCCTAGCTCTCCAGGACGTCAACTTCGACGTCCTGGATGGCGAGACCTTTGTGGTCATGGGCCTCTCCGGAAGCGGCAAATCCACCCTTGTACGATGCATCAATAGGCTCATTGAGCCGACATGCGGCTCCGTTTTTGTCGATCAAGAGGATGTTCTTGGCTATTCCGACGCTGATCTCACCGAATTTCGCCGTAAGAAGACTTCCATGGTCTTCCAGCAATTCGGCCTTCTACCCCACCGCTCAGTCCTGGATAACGCCGCTTGGGGGCTTGAGATCCAGGATGTTCCCGTTCAAGAGCGGCAAGAAAGAGCCAGAGAAGTCCTGGAGCTTGTTGGCCTGAGTGGGTGGGAAGACTATCGCCCTTCAGCCCTTTCCGGCGGGATGCAGCAGAGGGTAGGCTTAGCCAGAGCGGTTGCCTCTGACCCAGAGATCCTGCTCATGGACGAGCCTTTCAGCGCCCTTGACCCCTTGATACGACGGGACATGCAAAACGAACTCCTGCGGCTCCAGGAGCAGATGCAGAAGACCACCATCTTCATCACCCATGACCTTGCGGAAGCAGTGAAGTTGGGCACCCGTATCGCCATCATGCGCGATGGCGCGATCATCCAGCTTGGCACGCCAGAGGAGATTGTTTCCAACCCCATTGATGACTACGTGGCAGAGTTCACCAGAGACGTCCGCCCCTCCACTGTCCTCACCGTTGGTTACGTTATGGATCAACAAGACGATAAACCTGCGTCCCCCACAATCAACAGACCTGAGGCGGAAATCGCTTCTGAACAAACCGTTGATGAGGCGCTCGCCCAGCGATGGTCCATACAGGGACAACTGCCTGTGATGGACGAATCAGGCAAGATGGTAGGCGTGATTGACAGGGAAACACTGCTGAAAGCCGCATTTGAGCAACCCACACCCTTAACGGCGAACAGCGTGACGCTACACCCGGCAACCAGCACAAAAAACGGAGACGCTTCATCATCCGCGGTGCCCAAGTCGGTATTCCAAGACTATGCGCAGAATCTGCCCAAACCGCTGCGATTGTTGACCACAATGCCCCTTTGGGCCTGGCTGGGAGCATTGTTGTTCATTGGTACCCTGATCCCCTTTGGTGGAACTGGCAATGTTCCAGACTTCCTACAAGTAGGTGGCCGATTCGCAAGATGGGTGAACAGCGCTGTTGACTGGCTCATAATAAACGGAGATCCATTCTTTAGCGCCGTCAACATTGTGGTGCTTAGGTACCTGTTGGTTCCTTTAGAGAACTGGTTGCAGGGTCTGCCCTGGTGGCTGGTCATCGGCATCATCGCGCTCATCGGCTACCGGATAGTCGGGTCGGTGTTTGCCGCTTTAGCCGTGGGCCTGCTGATTGTCGTTGGCGCCCTTGGGATTTTTGAACTCACCATGTCTACACTGGCCTTGGTCATGGTCGCAACACTGCTGGCAGTGGCGATCGGGATACCTGCTGGGATCATGGCAGCAAGGAACGACCGTTACGATGCGCTGCAACGTCCCATCCTGGATATCATGCAGACCATGCCCACTTTTGTGTACCTGATCCCGGTACTCATGCTTTTTGGCTTGGGCAAAGTGCCAGCCATCATCGCTACGGTCATCTACGCTGTGCCACCCATCATCCGTTTGACCAACCTTGGAATCCGGCAGGTGGACGCCAGCACCGTTGAGGCGGCACGCGCTTTCGGCTCTACATCAAACCAACTCTTGTTCAAAGTCCAGATACCCCTGGCGCTACCCACAGTGATGGCCGGTCTGAACCAGACCATCATGATGGCCCTGGCCATGGTAGTCATCGCTGCCTTTATCGGCGCAAAGGGGCTTGGTGTCGAGGTCATCAACGGCATTGCCAGGTTGGATGTTGGGCGCGGCCTCATTGGAGGCATAGGCATTGTAGTGATGGCCGTCATCCTGGACAGGATCACTCAAGGACTTGCCAAACCTAGGCAGTAGATTGGACTGCCACTACGGCCTTTCCAAATGCTAGCACCACTTAAATTCAAGAATTGGCATTAAGGAGGTAATGAATAGCGAGGCCCATACCAAGTCACCTCTCTTCGAGGTTACTTCAACTCAAATGAAACACATGGAATTTGGAGGTTAGTTAGAATGAGAACCAAATTATTGCTCATATCAGTTCTCGTAGTCGCACTTCTTGCGGCTGCCTGTAGTGGTGATGACAAGGACAAACCCACCATCCTGTTTGCAGACCAGCAGTTTGAGTCACTGTGGATAAACAACGCCATCGCCAAGTTCGTCATAGAAAATGGCTACGGCAACCCTGTAGTGACCGTAGAAGTGACCACACCTATCATGCAGGCATCAATTGCTAATGGCGACCTTGATGTGGCGTTGGAAATGTGGCAGCAGAACTGGATCGACAACTACAACGAAGAGACTGCCGCCGGCAACATCATCAACCTGGGAATGACCTACGAAGGTGGACCGCAGTTTTTCATTATCCCCAAAGCCACGGCGGATGAATTCAACATTGTGACAATTGACGACATGAAGAATCACTGGGAGCTGGTCAAGGACCCGGAGGACAGCAGCAAGGGAGAGTTCCATAACTGCCCCATTGGCTGGCAATGCGCTGAGATCAACAGAGCAAAGATCTTTGCCTACGGACTGGACGAGTTCTTCAACATCAAGTCCGGTGGTTCCCAGGCAGCTTTGGATGCCGCTCTGGTAGGCGCTCAGAAGAAGGGTGAACCTGTCTTCGGCTACTACTGGGCCCCCACGTCCATAATGGGTGCTTATGAGTGGACTATTCTGGAAGAGCCTGGCTATACAGCTTCATGTTGGGAAGAAGTAGCCAAGGGCCAGGAAGACAATACCTACGTACCCACGGAAGCCTGCGCCTATGAAAACCTTCCCGTTGATAAGGGTGTTAACAGGGATCTGGAAGAGAAAGATCCTGCTATCTACGAAATGCTGTCCAAGATGAACGTGGGCCTCCAGCCCATCAACGTCACGGCAGCATGGGCAATGGACGCCGATATCCAGGGTGACTGGGAACAGGCTGCCATCTACTACCTGCAGAACTATGAAGATCGCTGGACTACTTGGATGCCTTCCGACAGTGTGGAGAAGGTAAAGGAAGCACTGGCAAACATTAGCTAACAACGTAGCTGAAGGACAACGTCATAGCGAAGAAAGGGTGGCCCTGGAGGGCCACCCTTTCTCGTGCTTCCCTACCATTGATGGTCGTATCTACGTGGGTGAGGAGTTCACCCAGCGGCTACGCGCCATCGAACCGTAGTAAGATATGGGCCTTGCGTGACACGATTTAAGCTCTACGCAAACCTCACAAGGGACTATAACGGCACTGCCGAACACGAAAGGGGAATCACGATGATCGTACTTATGGTGGGTATCCGCATCAAGGAGGGCCATAAAGAGGAGTTCATGAAGGAGATGATGGGGGACGCCATAGGCTCCAACAGGGACGAGCCCGGCTGCCTGCGCTTCGATGTCCTGCAGGACTCTGGAGACCCCAACCTCATCCATCTCTACGAGGTATACAAGGACGAGGCGGCCCTGGAGGCCCATCGACAGGCGCCTCACTACTTGAAGTGGCGTGAGGCTGTACAGGACTGGCGAGAGGGTGATCCGACCCGTGCCGTTTGCACCAACGTCTATCCAGCCGACGACGCCTGGCGCTGAGCCTGACGATTACCCAAGAAAGACCCTCACACAGTTCTAGCTGCGCCGAAACCGCCAGGTCACGCGGGTCAAGGGTTAAACCCTTGCGAAGTCGGTGCGATAGAGGGTTTCGATGCGTTCTATCGCCTCCTCCAGGAGCGGGACAGCGGTGCTGAACCCGGATACGGGCAGACCGTCTGACGACATGATCCCGGTGATAGACAGCATCGATTTTCTGACAGACGCGGACAAGAAGAATGTCTTCCGTGAAACCGCGCTGAAGGCGTTCCCACTCTACACAGGGTAGGCTGTAACGTAAGTAGACAGGGTGAAGAGGGTCGTTGCCCAGCGGCGGCCCTCTTTTTGTTCTAGAGGCCGTAGGGGAAATGGGTCAGGAATGTGGATGACGTTACTTCTGCATGTATCATGTCCGTCACCAGCTTTCCGCTCTTCCAAAGTGGTTTGTCTCGCAATGTGACGATGCCGATCTCCCTCCCCGGCACGACTCCAGATAGGGAAACGACGTTCAAGCGCGATTCATCCCACGGATCGATGGCGAAGTTGGGGCCCATCGCCACACCAAGGCCAAGCGCTACATACGTTTTGACGCTGGTTAGACTGTCTAGGGTCAAAACAGACTTGAACCGCATCCGCTCTCTTCGGTACCTGTCATAGGTCTCGCCGCTGGCAGGAGAGCCAGTCCTCCACGTGATCAAGGGCCACTCGGCGATCTTTGCCCTCGTCAGGTCTTCAGCCTCAGACAACGGGTGACCCAATGGCGTAACTAGGGACACGTCAGACATGAACAGGCGGTCAAAAGCGAATGCCCTGGGTATTTCTACCTTAGGGACGATGCCGAAATCAGCTGCCCCAGTCTCAACCATGTTCATTACCGCTGTTCTGTTGCCAGCCATCAGATTCAGTTGTATCTGCGGATAGTGGGTCCCGGCGGCTAATACCAAGTAGGGAAGGACATGGGCTGTAAAGTCATGGGTTGCCGCTATGGAAACCGTACTCTCTTCTAGGAGTTCCGGGGAGTTTGGAGAAAGCTCCAGGATGTCCTGCACTAACGGGGCAGCCCTCGGGCACCAAAGAAAGTTGATTCCAGAGCGCATTCGGCTAGCTAGGGTGTCCCGACAGGTCGGGACTAGCCCTGGTCTACGAGGCCGATGGTGGCGGTGATGCACGGCTCGTTGCCCAGCGCGACCGTGGTGTGGCCCTTGCCGGTGACGTCCTCCACCAAACGAGCGTCTCCTGGGCCGAAGACCTTTGTGGAGCCGTCTTCAAAGCCGATCTCAAGCTGACCAGAGAGGATGATGACGAACTGTCGCTGAGGCGCGGGATGCCAGTCCTGCACAACTCCCGGGGCCCGGGAGCCGTAGCGGATCTGCGTGACATCGATGCCCTTTGTCCACTCCGTCATCTTGTCCAGGTCGACCGCTTCCCATGTGGCTTTGCCGTCGCCACCGATGTACATTCGATAGGTGCTTCCCACTGGTATCCTCCGTAATGTTGTAATGTTTCTAACGAACACAAACTTCCCGGGCACTATCAATCCCATCAAGTACCCGGGAAGTCAGCGTAAGTATGCTAGCTAAATCCTATTCCCAAACGCCACAGGCGCAACCACAACCAGTGCCAGCAGGCGTACGATATCCAGGTTCGTACACCAGAGTCTCCATCTTGGTGCTACCCATAGCGCCAGCAGTAGCTACCCAGTTCATGATCTCAGTGGTGGCCGACTGCAACCGCACCCTCGGCAGAGTGGTGAGGATCTCAGCGTTGGCCTCTTCCATGCCTTTAAGGGCCAGCCGGTCCAACTCCTCGTCCACCACGAAATGGCTTAGGCCGCCTGTGCAGGCGAAGGCGACTGTCTTGTTCGTATCCCATGCCTCGATCGACTTACGGACGGCTTGGCCAAGAGCGTAAGCACGTCGAGGGCTGATCCAGTTCGGCGGATAGCACGTGTTGATGGTGATAGGCAGAATCGGCGGTGTCTTTCCACCAAACCATCGGGCTACGGCAAAGCCGTAGGCATGAGGCAGCCCGAATGGCCGCGGTTGTGTTGAACGCGGCTTCTGCAGATACCAGCCTGCCGGCCCGATGCTGCCGCCGTATTCTTCCTTCATGTAGCGGGAGTGAGCGACATCAAAGTCCTGGTCCATCAAGGATTCGATCACATGGAGTCCCAGTTCGGAGTCCACCGGGTAATCGAATTCCTTGGTGCCATAGGCCAAGGCTGACATCTTTCGAGCCTCACTCATGTCCGGTGTGATCTTTCGAGGCAAGACCTTCATCGAATCGCCCCAGTACACGTTGATCGACGGCATGTTGTCGTCGAAGAAGAGCTCGCTCTGGTCGTCACCGAACATCACAACGATGTCTGGATTGACCGCCTCAAACCGGTCTTGAAGCTTGTTGAGCCCCTGTTGGATGTTCTCAACTCTGCCGGTAAACGTCTCTACATTGGCCAGTTCTGCAAGCCCTGGGTCAGCAGTCGCAAGAAGCTCCTCATAGCTGACGAGTTCACCATCTGGGGGTCGAACCAGCTCGCTGTTACGCAGGTCGTTCTGTGCGTGGACTGCCCACAGTTCACCGGTCAAGCTCATCAGCGGACTGTGAGACGACGCGAAACCACCGACTATCTTTGCCATTGTTCCCCTCCTCAATTCCCGTTTTTGAAGCCGCCTACCTGGTAAATCTAACCGAAAATTCTCTACCCACCTTCTGGAATTTAGGTGGATTGAGCGACAGTATCTGACTCTATTAGGACATCGTCAAGCGAGGTGTAGAGAGACAAGTGCGAGTCTCCAAGGCGCCGCTGATCTGCTCCTAGCCCTGCCGCTTGGCCCGCAACGCACGGTAGACCTTCTCAGCCGTAATGGGCAGGTCCTTAATGCGCACGCCGACAGCGTCCTCTACGGCGTTGGCTATGGCCGCTGCCACCGGAATGGTGGCGTTCTCGCCGATGCTCTTCACGTTGTATGGCCCAACGCCGCTCTCCGACTCCACCAGCACCGTACGAAGCTCAGGGATGTCCTTGATGGTAGGTATCTTGTAGTCGCCGAAGGTCAGGGTGGTCACACGACCGTCCTCCACGGCGAGCTCCTCCATCAGCGCGTAGCCAATGCCCTGCATAGCGCCGCCGTTGATCTGACCCTGATGGCCTATAGGGTTCACGATCTTGCCTACATCGTGGGCGGTGGACAGCGTTAGCAGCTTCACCTCGCCGGTCTCAGGATCCACGGACACTTCAGCAACTTGCGCCACGTAGGCCGTGACGGGCGGGAGGCTGGCGTCCTGGAACTCTGCCTGGCCCGTCACGGAGTGGCCTGCCTTCTGCAGCAGCTCGTACCAGGAATGGTTCTCCCCGGTGTCGCGGTTGCGCACAGCGCCATCGGTGTAGGTGAGTCGGTCTTCGGGAACGCCAAGTTGCTGCGCTGCGGTCTTCAGCAGCTCGGACTTGACCTCCTGGGCCGCTGCGTAAGCCACCTGGGTGCCGATGCGCGTCACGCGGCTGCCACCGACGCCAGAATCGAAGTCTACGGTGCCGGTGCGCCAAATCTCGAGCCCTATGTGCTCGATGGAGATGCCCAGCTCCTCGCCTACGACCTGCATCTCCAGGGTGTAGGTACCGGTACCCTGCTCAAACACAGGGGTGCTGAGGAGCACAGAGCCGTCAGGGTTCATCGTGATCGCTGCCGTTGACTGACCGCCACCGGGAGGCCTGTCCCCGAGTGCTATGCCCCTGCCGATGTTTGGTGCCTTGGGCTTGCCGTACTCGCCGGTCTCAACAGCAGCTTCCATGGTCTCCCTGATGTTGATGCCCTGGAAGGTGTGGCCAAGGCCGTCCTCCTCACCAGCGCGGACGACGTTCATACGTCGCACTTCCAGCGGGTCCATTCCTAGCTCCCGGGCCACCAAGTCCATCTGCGATTCCATGACAAAGGCCGCCTGGGGCTCTCCCGGGCCTCTCATGTGGCCGCAGGGGATGTTGTTCGTGTAGACCTGGATGCCCTCGACTTTGACGTTGGGAGTCCGGTAGGGGCCACATGCGTGGGAGAAGCCCATCAGGTTCACGCCGGGCTTGTATGCACCGTATGCGCCGCTATCGAAGATGCCGCGAACGTGGTGGGCCACCATTGTGCCATCGCGCTTCACGCCGGTCCTCACATACATCGTCGATGCGTGGCGAGGGTTGGCAGCCATGAACTCATCAACGTAGTCCATGACCATCTTCACCGGGCGTTCACTGTGCTTGGCCAGGTAGTAGCAGAGGGGTATCTCCATTGGAGAGCCTTTGCCGCCGAAGTCGCCGCCGATCGTGGCGAAGTTAACCTGGAACCTGTCCTGAGGGAGTTCCGAAAAGTCTGACATCTGCTGTCGGAGGCTGTAGGGAGCCTTGTTGGACGCCCATATCTGAGCTACGCCGTCCTCGTCTATCCAGACCACGCACGAGTGCGATTCCAAGTATGCCTGGTGCTGTCGAGGCGTGGTGAAGGTATTCTCAACGATGACATCGGCCTCTGCAAACCCCGCCTCGATGTCGCCCTTGCCCCAGGTGCTGTGGATGAACACGTTTGATGGCTTCTCCGGTGGCTGCGGGTAGCCCACGTAGCTCACCATGTCCGGATGGATGAACGGCGCGCCGTCCTTCATAGCCTCAAGAGGGTCTAGCTGCGCGGGAAGCTCTTCGTACTCGATTTCTATGAGGTCGATAGCCGCTTGGGCGATGTCCTCGTCGTCGGCAGCAACGGCTGCGACACGTTCGCCGGCGAAACGCACGTGATCCCAGGCCAGGATCGGCACATCGCGGAGACGTCGCCCGTACAGGATGCCTCGAACGTCGTTGCCGGTCAGCACGACGTGGACGCCCGGCAACGCCTTCGCCGCAGTCGTATCGATGCTCACGATGCGAGCGTGGGGATACGGGCTTCTGAGCGACTTGCCCCACAGGGTGCCCGGAAGGTTGATGTCAGCGGAATACCTGGCCTTGCCGGTGACCTTCTCCGGGCCATCGACCCGGGCGAGAGGCTGGCCGAATACCTGGCCGAATGCGCTTGGCGTCGTCATAGCTGTTCCCCTTGTCAGCAAAGGCGTCCTAGGCTACCATTCTCGAAACTTTGCGCCCCAGAACTTGGCGAAGGATACCAGATGACTACAGCCGATGCACTCTACACGGTCAACGTGACGATCAACGGTCAGCCCCACGAGGTCAAGGTGCCTGCAAGGAGGACGCTGGTGGACCTGCTGCGGTACGACCTGGATATGACCGGCACCAAGGAAACGTGCAGCGTAGGCGTCTGTGGCGCATGCACCGTTCTCATCGATGGCGAGATCGCAGCGTCGTGCATCACCCTTGCCGTGCAGGCTGACGGCGCAAACATCACGACCATCGAGGGTGTGGCGAACGGCGAAGCCCTTCACCCGTTGCAGCAGAGCTTCATCGACCACGGTGGGTTTCAGTGCGGCATCTGCACATCGGGACAGATCGTAGCAGCGAAGTCGCTTCTGGACAGCAACCCATCGCCCACAGAGGACGAGGTCAAGGAATGGATGATGGGCAACCTGTGTCGCTGCACGGGCTACTACCAGATCATGGAGTCCATCCTGAAGGCGAGCAAGTAGGATGAGAGACTTCATCTACCACGCACCGACAACCATCGACGAGGCGCTTGCCCTGCTGGATGAGCACGGCGAGGACGCTCGACCCATCGCCGGCGGCACCGCAATGGTGAACCTGTTGAAGCAGAACATGGTGCTGGCAGACCACCTGGTGGGCCTGGGCAAACTCCCGGGCCTCCGAGGGGTCTCACAGACCAACGGCAGCCTCCACATCGGCGCGCTGTCTCGACACCGGGAGGTGGAGCTCAGCCCGGAAGTACTAGCCCACTCCCCGCTGCTGGCCGAGGCGTACAGCAAAGTAGCTACCGTACGGGTGCGTAACATGGCAACGGTTGGCGGTGGGTTGACCCACGCCGATCCTGCCCAGGACCCGCCACCTTCGTTGATGGTGCTGGACGCTCATGTTGTGCTGACTTCCTCCAAGGGCACCCGGGAACTCCCGGTCAGCGACCTTTTCGTCGACTACTATGAGTCGGCACTGGAGCCTGGAGAGCTGCTGACCGAGCTGGTCGTCCCGCAGTCTCCCAAGGGGGCCAAGACGGTCTACTTGAAGTTCCTACCACGCACGGAGGACGACTACGCCACCGTGTCGGTTGCGGCTTTAGCAACGGTGGAGAACGGCATCTGCCAGGATATTCGAGTCGCCCTGGGCGCAGTCGGACCGACGCCGATTCGCGCTACGGCCGTTGAAGCTGCACTCAAGGGCCAACAGGTGACGCCGGACGCTGTTCGCGCTGCCGCCGATGCCGTAGCCGACCAGGTTGACCCACTGACCGACTTCCGTGGTTCTGACGACTACAAGCGGGACATGGCCGTGGTGTTCACCCGGCGGGCGTTGGAGCAAGTCTTGTTAGCATCGTGAAGTTTGAATTCGACGTAGTTATAGACGCCCCCCCGGACCGGGTCTGGGCGATTCTCTCTGACATTCCCCTGGCATCCTCAATGATGCCGGGCGTCCAAGACGTTACGCTGCATCCGGACGGCACTTATACCGGCAAGGTACGCATACGAGTCGGGCCTATCGGGTTTAACCTGGCTGGCGAAGTCACAGTGAGTGAGGACAGGGACGCGGGGAAGTGGTCGATGACATCGCAGGCGCAAGACCCGCGCATCGGTGGCGGTGTGACCTCCACAGTAGAGACGATCATCACTGAGCCATCGCCCGGGAACACCCGGATGCAGGTCAATGCGGACGTTCAGTTCTCCGGCAGGTTGGGGCAGTTGGGTCAGCCGCTGATCAAGAAGAAGGCTGACTCCATGGTCAAGGAGTTCACTGAGAACCTCAAGAAGGCCGCCACCCAGGGCTAGGCCCTGGACCCACATGCCTGACGGTTACCCAACCAGTAACTAGGGACGACCGTACAATCGGGGCCAACCGGCAGGGTTGTCATTCTGAGGCGTCGTAGGTGTGCCACCAATTCCAGCTACTCTAACTGCGCACAGCGTCCAATATGGCGCGGCCTGTGGCTTCCCACATGGTGTCGCCGAAGCCTTTGCCCTCTTCCAACTTGTCATCGCCCTGGCGAGAGGTGCGTACGTAAAACACGGTTAGGGGTTCACTATTCCTGCGGGGTTTTGCCCCGGGTGAATAGAACTCAAAGGCCCAATCGTCAACCATCATACGGTGCGCCAACGTCGACCACGCCACCGGGTCTGTACTAAACTGCGGTGGCGGTGTTGGCTGGAACTCAGTGTTGCTTACCAGTGCCCACATCCAGGGCTTATCGTGAATGATCCGCTCGTAGATGACCTCATCCATGTTGGGGCCCGCAGGCATGCCACTGTCAGCCATATTCACTCCTAACGCAGCCCGCAGCATAGCAAGCCGGTTAGCCGTTCGCAAGGTAATATGTCGTTGACACCCATCCGATGCCCTTATAGACTGCGAGTGTAGGTAAAGTCCCGATATTTCGGGATAAAACGGAGGTTAGGTATGCTTTCACAAGCTGATAACGATACGCTGACTCAGGTAGGCCCAGGAACGACGATGGGCGAGTTGATGCGGCAGTACTGGATCCCCGCAATCATGTCCAGCGAACTCGAGGGCCCCGATAGCGACCCGGTGCGGGTACGATTGCTGGGCGAGGACTTGATCGCCTTCCGGGACACCAACGGCAGCGTGGGCATCGTTGATAACTACTGTCCACACCGACGCGCCAGCCTGTTCTTCGGTCGGAACGAGGAGAGCGGTCTCCGTTGCGTCTACCACGGGTGGAAGTTCGATGTGAACGGCGACTGTGTGGACATGCCATCGGAGCCAGCAGAGAGCAACTTCAAGGACAAGGTGAAGATCAAGGCCTATCGGTGCGAAGAACGCAACGGCATCGTCTGGACGTACATGGGGCCCCGCGAGACACCCCCGGCCTTGTCCAACCTAGAAGCCAATATGCGCCCTGACCGGGACTACACCGTTTCCACCATTCTTCGGAACTGCAACTGGATGCAGGCCCTTGAAGGTGATATCGATACCGCCCACCTGGGATTCCTGCACCTTGGCAGTGCAGACCCCAAGGCGCTTGTACCAGGTTCTACCGACTACTACACCGTGAACGTGCGACACCCCAAGTACAACGTGATGGACACGGACTACGGCGTCACCTACGCAGCGTTCCGGCCAGCCGAGGAGGACTCTACCTACTGGCGTTTCGCAAACTACCTGCTACCCTTCTACACTCAGATTCCTACTGGCAAGCTGGGTCTGATGGTACGTTTCCGGGCATGGGTGCCCATCGACGATACCCATACGATGTTCTGGAGCGTCAATGCTACTGCGCCAGAAGTGCAGGGCGGCGGTAGGCGAACAGACAAGAACGGCAAGCTCGTTGGCGGCAGCGCAGGCCAGACAGACTATCTGCCGAACCAAACGGGTTGGCTTGGACGATGGAACCTGGCAGCCGATGCGGGCAACGACTACAAGATCGACCGTGAGGCCCAGAAGAAGAACGAGATATACACAGGCATCACCGGGATCTTCCTTCAGGATCAAGCGGTCACTGAGAGTATGGGTGCCATTGGAGACCGGTCTCAGGAGCACCTCGGGACCAGCGACTCCATGATCATAAAGTCGAGGCGTCGTGCGCTTAACGCGGCCAGGGCCCTTCAGGAAGGGATAACACCTCCAGGAGTGGACGATCCGAAGGTCTTCAGCGTCCGCACCGGCGATGTGATCCTGCCCAAAGGCGTCGACTGGCTAGAGGGCACCGCCCACCTGCGGGAGGCCTTTGTGGAGCACCCGCAGTTAATGCCGAAGTCATAGCATTTCATCGATGTCAGAAGGAGGAGCCTCTTGGTGTAGACCGGAGGCTCTTTCTTATTCTACTGCTCACTGTCACCCGGTAATCTAAATATCTTTGTGGTAGAGTGGCGAGGAATTTTGAACTTGATAAACAATGTGCCCAAGGAGTGAAGATGGCAGAGATTGACGACGTTCGATACGAGGTAGCTGTGGCCAATCGTGTGCTCTCAGAAGTAGGTCTGGCTACGGGGGTGCTAGCATCGCTGGGGCACGCCAGCATGAGAGTGCCTGGTGAGCAGGAGAAGTTCGTGGTTAAGGGGCGCGGCTACGAGATCGACGCCCTGGCGTTGATGCAGCCCAAGGACATGGTCACCTGCGACCTTGAAGGCAACTGGATCGATGGCCCACCAGGCTCGTCCCAGTGCTTTGAGATCAAAATGCACTCAGCTATCTACAAGGAACACCCGGAAGTGGACTCCATCGTCCACGTCCACCCCAGATACACGACGATGATGTCTGTGTTGGAGAGGACGCTTGTGCCTATGTGCAACGAGGGCATCCACCTGGTGCGGACACCGCTGCCAGTCTATCCCCACAGCAAGCTCATCCTGACGGAAGAGGACGGTCAGAGCGTTGCCAGCACCATCGGCGACTCCCAGGCGGCGCTTCTCCGGGGTCACGGCGCCGTGACTACGGGGACCAGCCTAGAACAGTCCGTGATGAACATGCTCCAGCTAGAGGAGCAGGCCAAGATGAACTGGTACGCCTACTGTGCCGCCGGGCCCGACTACAAAGGTATCCCGGAGGCGGACATCGTAGAGGCCGATGCCCAGCCGACGTTGGCTGATCTGCCACATTTCGCAGGAGGGCCGCGGGCTACAGGGAATGCAGGCCCCGGTGGCGCATGGAAGTATTACACTCACCTAGTAAGCAAAGATTTGTAGTTGTATGTAGTTTTATCGTAGTATGCTAATTCCATAGCTAATCAAGCAGGGGAGGCAGCGCTTGGCACAGACCCAAAACGAGCGTGACGCAGAAGACGCCACAGAAGTCGCCCCACCAGCCGCGCCGAGATGGCAGCAGGCGTTAGGCTCGTTACGTTACAGAGATTACCGTCTAGTATGGATGACCTCCATTCTATCGAGCGGTGCGCGATGGATCCAGCAGATTTCGCTGGGATGGCTGGCCTTTGACCTTACGGGCTCGCCTGTACTACTTGGCTCCATCATCTTTGTGTATCAAGCGCCATCCGTCGTGCTATCGCCACTCGTCGGCGTACTCGTCGATAGAGTGGACCGTCGGCAGCTCCTCATCGTCAGTCAGCTAGCTATGGCCGTCATGGCTGTGCTGCTAGCAGTAGACATCGCCCTAGGGTATGTGGAGACGTGGCACCTCTACGTTTTTGCGGCGATCAGCGGGGTGGAGAGCACCATCATCCACGTGGTGCGACAGGCGTTGATCCCCTCCGTGGTGCCCCGGGAGGCGTTGATGAACGCCATAGCCCTGAACTCGGCTGCATTGACCAGCACGCGCATATTCGGGCCTGCACTGGCGGGGCTGCTCATCGTTGCCCTTGGGGTGGAAGGCAACTTCATTCTGCAGGCCGTGTTGCTGACAGGAGTAGCGATAGCAGCGTTCCCGCTACGCATCACACCACCGGAGAGGGAGAGTGGCGAGCATGCTGGTGGTGGTGGCCTCTGGCAAGAGATCGCCGCGGGGCTGCGCTTCATCTGGGGCATCGGAACCCTACGTGTGTTGTTCATTGTGCAGTTCATCATGATGTTCGTAGCTATGCCCTTCTCCAACTTCCTTCCGGTGTGGGCGGCAGACGTGCTGGCTTTGGACGCAGACGGACTGGGAATCCTCTACTCTGCAGCGGGCATAGGCGCGCTGATCGGCACGATGACCCTGGCTACGGCCGGGAACGTCCAACGCAAGGGGCTCCTGCTGTTTGCGGTGTCCGTAGGTATGGCGTTGGCGTTGCTGGGACTGGGCGCATCATCTGTGCTACCGGCCTCCCTTGTCTTCCTGGCGCTGCTGGGCGCGATGCAGTCTGTCTTCTTCGCGGTGAACATGACGTTGGTGCAGAGTCGCGTCCCAGATGGACTGCAGGGGCGTGTCATGAGCATCTACAACGTAGGGCATGGCATGATCGCGATGGGTACCCTCACCATGGGCTTCCTGGTAGCTGGATGGGGAGTCCAAACTATCGTAGCTGGCATGGGCATAATCGTCATCGCTCTGGTTGTCGTGTGCTTCGTCTCGGTGCCCTCGCTGCGGCGCGTGTAGAACATCGTGCTGGCCAGACCGTGACGCCCATGGGCGCGTGGTGTACACTTCACCCTGCTCTTATTTGAGACACCTGCGTAGTCTTTCTATAGCTACGACATCGACAGGAGGCAACTATGAAGGGTGGCGCCGCAATCGCAAAGATTCTAAAGCAAGAGGGGGTGCGATACCTCTTCTGTTTCCCCAACAACGCCATTATTGACGCCACATCTGAGGTTGGCATCCGCCCCATCATTACCCGGGTTGAGCGCACTGCGGTCGCCATGGCCGTGGGCTATGCGCGCACCAATGGTGGGGACCCCCAAGCCGTCTGCGTATTCCAGGGAGGCCCGGGAATCGAACACGCTTATGGCGGCATCGCCCATGCATTTTCAGACTCTTCGCCGATTTTGATACTCCCGGGTCAGGCTGGGCAGGCTCGACAGAACATGTCCACCAACTTCGATGCAGTCCGCAACTTTGAAGGTATAACCAAGTGGGCTGCCCAGATCAATAGCGCTGAGCGCGTCCCGGACATGATGCGTCGCGGCATCTCCGCCCTCAGGACTGGCAGGCCAGGACCTGTACTTCTGGAAGTGGGCACAGACGTCGTGAACGCCGCAATGACCGATGAGGAGTTCGAGTACCAGGAGGTCAAGCGGCGCCGGTCAGCAGGCGATCCAGAGGACATCAAAGAGGTAGCCACAGTGCTGTTGAACGCCGACCTGCCCGTCATCTACGCAGGACAGGGCATCTTCTTCGCTGAGGCATACAAGGAGCTTCAGGAGCTGGCTGAACTGATCAACGCGCCGGTGATGACTACCACATTGGGTAAAAGCTGCTTCCCAGAAGACCATCCCCTATCGTTGGGCGCAGGCGGCAACTCCGCTCCCAAGATGGTCCCCGACTTCCTGGCGAAGTGCGACACGGTGTTCGGCATCGGCACCAGCTTCCAGAAGACGCTGGCCTCCTACGCCGTACCCAAGGGTAAGACCATCATCCAGTCGACCATCGATGGAGCAGACCTGGACAACGAATATGCTATCGACCACGCGATAGTCGGGGACGCGAAGCTGGTGCTCCAGGGCCTCATCGACGAGATCAAGAGTCGCAACCCTAAGGGGCGCGACGGCAACGGCATCATCGAAGATGTGAAAGCCTCGAAAGACGCGTGGATGGAAGAGTGGATGCCGCACCTCACATCCAATGACACGCCAATCAATCCTTACCGGGTCATCTGGGAGCTACGGAACAACGTGGACAGGGCGAACACCATCGTCACCCACGACTCCGGCAACCCTCGCGACCAGATGGTGCCCTTCTTTGAGACCATTGCCCCCAAGACCTACATGGGCTGGGGAAACTCAACGCCGCTGGGCACAGGCCTTGGACTGGCTCTTGGCGCAAAAATGGCCGCGCCAGACAAGTTGTGCGTCAACCTCATGGGAGACACGGCTGCGGGCACAGCGTTGATGGACATTGAGACGGCTGTGCGGGAGAAGATTCCCATCCTGACTGTCATCATGAACAACAGTGCAATGGGCGGTTACGAGCACAACATCCCCCTCTCCGTGGAAAAGTACGGGACCAAGTACCTCTCCGGCGACTACAGTGGCGTCGCAGCTGCTCTTGGCGCCTACACGGAGACGATCACGGACCCCAATGAGATAGCCCCTGCAATCAAGCGGGCTATAGCGAAGATCGAAGGCGGCCAGACGGCGGTTCTGGAGATCATCACCAAGGAGTTCCCCGTATTCTCCGGTAAGTAGGCCCTATTTAATTTTAGATCGAGAGCATGGATGTCGCTCCTACCGGGGCGGCATTCATGGATTATCCGGCAGCGTACGCATAGGAGTGCCCATGAGCGTGTCCAATATACCCCTGATCGCACGGGCGGAAGAGCACGGCGATAGGACAGCGATCATCGCGCCAGAAGGCACTTTCACCTACAACCAGCTTCTGACGGACTCAAACGCTGTGGCCTCATGTCTTCTGGACGGCTCCGACGACCTGAACGAGGCGCGGGTGGCGTTTCTGACACAGCCGGGCTATCAGTACGCTGCTATCCAGTGGGGTATCTGGCGCGCCGGGGGCATGGCGGTGCCGCTTGCGACATCCCACCCCAGGCCTGAGCTTGAATATATGCTCGAGGACTCCGGATCGACGATCGTCATCGCAGACTCCACCTACGAAGCAACACTACGACCCATCGCCAAGGACATGGGTCTGCGGTTCCTGCTGACCTCCGAGTTATTAGAAGCGTCTCCCGGGTCACTCCCGGGCTTTGGCCCAGAACGCAGGGCGATGATCATCTACACCAGCGGCACGACGAACAAGCCGAAGGGCGTGGTATCCACCCACAACACCATTGAGGCGCAGATCACCAGCCTGGTGGAAGCCTGGGGCTGGAGTGCTGACGACCACATCCTCCACGTGCTCCCCCTCCATCACATCCACGGCATCGTGAACGTACTGGGCTGCTCTCTGTGGTCGGGCGCCTTGTGCGAGATGTTGACGGCCTTCGATGCAGAGAAGGTGTGGGAGCGCATTGAGAACAGCTCCATGACGCTGTTCATGGCTGTACCCACCATCTACGCTCGATTGGTCACATCGTGGAACGCAGCCGCGCCGGATCGACAGAAGGCGTTGACGGCTGCGTGTGCAAAGCTACGACTCATGGTGTCAGGCTCCGCTGCGCTGCCTGTGCAGACGTTGGAGGAGTGGCAGGGCATCAGCGGACACGTGCTGCTGGAACGGTACGGCATGACGGAGATAGGCATGGCCCTCTCCAACCCCCTGAACGGTGTTCGCAAGCCGGGGTTTGTAGGTACGCCACTTCCCCTGGTGGAGATGCGACTGGTCGACGAGGATAAGAAGCCCGTTGAACCAGGCGAAACAGGGGAGATACAGATCAAAGGCCCCTGCGTATTCCAGGAGTACTGGGGCAAGCCGGAAGCCACAGCGTCCGAGTTCGTTGACGGCTGGTTCCGCACCGGCGATGTCGCAATCATGGAAGACGGCGCGTATCGTATCCTCGGCAGGAGCAGCGTGGACATCATCAAGACCGGCGGGTTCAAGGTCTCCGCGCTAGAGATCGAGGACGTGTTACGTGAACATCCCGCCATCTCGGACTGCGCTGTGGTGGGTATGGAGGACCTGGAGTGGGGCGAGCGCGTCTGTGCAGCCCTGGTGCTGGCCAAAGACGGGTTTCTGACGCTGGAAGAGCTGCGTGACTGGTCCCGGGAGCGGCTTGCACCGTACAAGATGCCGAGTCGCATGATCCCCGTCAACGAGCTACCTCGCAACGCGATGGGCAAGGTGGTCAAACCAGACCTGACCAAACTGTTCCTGGAAACCGAGAAAGCCAGGGTTTAGCCAGGGCGCGCCCTGGACCCATATGACCTGACGGCTACCAAAGGATGTCCTACTAATTTGAACGATCTAGGGAAGCATTGAACCGAAGGGGAGGGCGATGATGAAGTGGGCATCGGCGATATCAGAAAACAATGACCTGGCAGCCGCGCTTGAAGAGTGTGCCGGTCAGGTCACGTCGACATTAGGGTCGGATTCACCGGTGACCCTGGCAGTCGTGTTCGCATCAGCTACCTACAACGATGCAGCAGCGGACGTTTCACGCATCCTGGGCGAACGTTTCCCAGGCACAATGATCCTGGGCTGCTCTGGCGCGGGTATCATCGGTGATGCGAAGGAGATTGAGGGCCAGCCGGCTGTTGCCCTGACCGTGGGGCATTTACCCGACGTAGAAGCCAAACCCTTCCGTGTCGTATCAGACGAACTCCCGTCTCCAGACGAGCCTCCGGACGCATGGTCGACGCTGCTAGGTGTCTCGCCTGAAGATAAGCCGCACTTCATTGTGCTGATGGATCCCTTTTCCATGGCAGGAGAGGAGATTCTGTCAGGGCTGGACTACGCATTCCCATCATCCGTGAAGGTGGGTGGGCTAGCCAGCGGAAGCGGACTACCGGGTGGTCACGCGCTGTTCCTGGGCGACGAGGTCTACCGTGACGGCGCCGTGGGCATCGCGCTGACGGGCAACATTGTGGTTGAGACGGTGGTGGCGCAAGGCTGCCGGCCCATCGGCGAGCTGAAACGCATCACCAAGGCGGAACGCAACCTGCTGATCGAACTGGACGGTGAGCGACCGCTGGATTACCTGAAGGATATGTTCAGTAGACTCTCACCGGAGGACCAGAACCTGGTGGGAAACAACTTGTTTCTTGGAATCGCGATGGACCCGCAGCTTGAGCTGGAAGAGGTGAATGCGGGCGACTTTCTCATTCGGAACCTCATAGGCACGGACCAGGAGAACGGCTACGTTGCTATCGGCGAGTTCCTGCGGGAAGGCCAGTTGGTCCAGTTCCACATCCGTGACGCCTCCACCTCCTCAGAAGACCTGCAGCGTCAGTTGACGCGGTACATGGAGACCGCAGGCCAGGCGTCGCCCATGGGTGCGTTGATGTTCCAGTGCAACGGGCGCGGCAAGTACCTGTACGGCAAGGAAAACCATGACTCCGACCTGTTTACGGAGATGTTGGGTTCCATTCCGTTGGGCGGGTTTTTCTGCAATGGTGAGATCGGACAGGTGAGCGGCACCACGTACTTGCACGGCTACACAAGTTCGTTTGCTTTGTTTAAGGCCAAGCAGGACTAGTCCTGCACCTGTATTCCTGTAATTACCATTGGAACGTGATATTGCGCAATACATTACAGGTTTGATACTTGTAATATTTCTGTTTGCTGCCAGGCAAACATTCAAAAATCCGATGCGTTCTCACTATGAAATGCGTCAATTATTGGCTATAGTTTTCATAGTTAATCAGGCTGGACTTCTTAGCAGGAGCAACGGGTGGCGTACAAGGCTATCAGCGACTACGGCCTCATAGGCGATATGCATTCGGCGGCGCTGGTAGGTTTGGATGGTTCCATCGATTGGGCATGCATGCCCAGGTTCGACTCTCCAAGCATCTTTGGCGCCATACTCGACGAACACATTGGCGGCCACTTCCAGATAGTACCCGTGGGGACTTACGAATCCACACAGCGGTATCTCCCTGACTCGAACGTCCTGGAGACCACCTTCGTCACCTCTACCGGCAGAGTCAGCCTCACGGACTTCATGCCGACCAGCCCCACGCGGTCCGCCGATCACGTCCCGCACGAGATCCATAGGATCGTGTCGTGTGAAGAGGGCAAGATGGACCTCAAGTGCATCTTCCAGCCACGATTCGACTACGCCCGGGCTGCCACGCACCTGGAACTCTTCCCCCATGGCGTTCTGGCGTCCAACGCCAGCGAAACGCTGGTGCTCTCCACGAACGTCCCAATGACCGTGGTTGGCGATACAGCGGAAAGCCAGTTCCCTCTGGAACGTGGGGATGTCGCCACCTTCATCGCAGCGTACGGCAGGGCCACACCGGTAGCCGTTGGGCTTGGTAGAAGCGCCTACAGGCTGGAACACACCAAAGAGATGTGGGAACGGATCGTAGAAGAGTTGGACTATCAGGGCATGTGGCGCGACGAGGTGGTGCGGTCGTTCCTGGTACTTCACCTGCTCATGTATGCACCGACCGGGGCGATCGTTGCTGCACCGACAACATCGCTCCCGGAGAACATCGGCGGTGAGCGCAACTGGGATTACAGGTACTGCTGGCTGCGTGACTCAGCGTTCACTCTGGGGGTGCTCTACCGAATAGGGGACTTGCATGACGCCAGGCACTTCCTCAACTGGTTGATATCCATGTCCGCGGAGCACGTTGATTCGGGTCAGATACAGGTGCTCTACGGGATCACCGCTGACTCAACGCTGGAAGAGACGACCCTTGACCACCTGGAGGGGTATCGAGGATCCAAGCCGGTACGCATCGGCAACGGGGCAGCCCATCAGCTCCAACTGGACGTCTTCGGCGAGGTCATCCTGAGCATCAACACCTACATGCGCCACGGTGGCTACATCTCCAGCGAGATATGGTCCATCGTCAATGACTTTGCGGAAACCACGTGCGCTTCTTGGCATCTCCCAGATCGGAGTATCTGGGAAGTCCGTGGCCATGAACG
The DNA here is from genome assembly GCA_913049785.1 of uncultured Dehalococcoidia bacterium. Taxonomy (GTDB): domain Bacteria; phylum Chloroflexota; class Dehalococcoidia; order Lucifugimonadales; family UBA1127; genus UBA1127. The sequence goes on from CAJWXP010000004.1 coordinate 32,334, forward strand.
CCACTTCACCTACTCCAAGGCGATGTGTTGGGCTGCTCTCGACCAAGCAATCGAGATCGGTACAGCGACCGGGCACAAGACCGAGCTAGCCCGGTGGCGTCGCGTTGCAAACGAGATCAAGGCGGAAGTGCTGACACGTGGGTGGAGCGAGACGAAGCAGGCCTTTGTGCAGAGCTATGACAGCGATGTGATGGACGCCAGCTCGCTCATCCTGACATGGACCGGTCTCCTGCCGCCAGACGACCCTCGTATCCAGAGCACCCTTGCCAGGACGATTGAAGAACTGGGTCAGGGACCGTTCGTGCATCGCTACAAGGTTGAAGAGGCTGACGATGGCCTCAAGGGCGAAGAGGGTGCGTTGACCATGCTCTCCTTCTGGCTCATTGGTGCGCTTATGACCGACGGTCAGGTACAGAAGGCCAAAGAGCTCTTTGAAGAGATGCTGGGCTACGCCAACCATTTGGGCCTGTTCTCTGAGATGATCGACCCTCTGACCAAGGAAGAGCTGGGCAATTTCCCTCAGGCGTTCAGCCACATCGGACTCATACACACGGCCAGGAACCTCTCCTGGGCCCTGTCTAATAAGGGCCAGGGTCTTTAGTCCCCTCGCCGCAGCGACATATGCCTGCTAGCTGCGTTCCCGAGGCACAGCGCCCATGATGGTCCCAACTGTACCGCCAGTGATCATCCCCAACACGAAAGACTTCAATGCGGAGATGGTCTCCGTTGTGCCCAGCCCTGGCAAATCTGGGAGTATCGAGAATCCGTCGCTGGAGCTGCTTCCGTTGTTCACTGAGTCTCCAAGCATCACGCCAGCGCTTGCACCGATGATGACGCCTGTGATCGTTCCTCGCACACCTCTCCCAGCAGCGCCGCCGTACACGCCGCCCAAAAGGACGCCGACAAGCGTAGCGAGAGGGCCAGCCTCCACGTTGCCCAGGTAGTCAAAGCCTAAATACAACAGGAGTGCCAGAACACCGCCTATAGCGGTACCACCCACCATCCCGGCTAGAACCTTCCAGAGTGTCTCTACGTTTATGCCAAACCGTTCCATATTCTTCCCCCTCCCAATCACATCGGTTCAAACGAATGAAGAATACCACGACAAACGTGCAGGAGACTGGTCTGCGGGTTTATAGCCGGGAGCACATCCGCCGGAGCCCCTTGCCGGAGGGGAACCCCTCTGGACTCCCCGGGACAATACGGCTTTAGTCCCCTCGCCGCAGCGAGATATGCTGGCGACGTGTATGCTGACCACGCGCAATAACATGAGGTGACATCAGGTGACGGACAAAGAGGGGATCTCAGAGGCCAACCAACGGTTCTATAGCGCTTTTGAGACGCTGGACATAGAGCAGATGCGTGCGGTGTGGGACGAGGAGTATGACGTTACCTGCGTGCACCCGGGATGGCCTCTTATCCAGGGTCGAGGCGAGGTGTTGCAGAGCTGGGCTAACATTTTCACCAACACCATGGTCATGCAGTTCACCATCACGGAAGCCTCTGTGGTGGTAGAAGGCGATTGGGCGTGGGTGGTGTGTACAGAGGGGCTACGTTCTGTGGTGGATGGAAGGGTCACTGAGGGGAAGATCGAGGCGACCAATGTCTTTCGAAAGCGTGGAGAGCGGTGGTTGCTCGTGCATCACCATGGCTCACCGGTGATGTAACTAGACCACAGCGGCAATGAGCGACTTTCGTCGGTTGATACGGTTGTTGGCGCTGGCCCTGAGTTCCTGAGCGTACTGGACGCGCTCCGCAAGGTAGCCCAGGCTGCACGGCTTAACCACGTAGCTGTCTGCACCCAACCTCAAAGCCGTATCGGCAAACTCGGAGCTTACGCAGCCGGTGACCATGACGATGCTTGTGTTGGGGTGGTTGGGTCGAATCTCGCTCAGCACCTCTAACCCCGTCTTGGCGGGCATCCGCAGGTCAAGCAGCACCAAATCATAGTCCTGCTACTCCATCTGTGCGATGGCATCGGCACCGTTGGTCACGCCGGTGGCAACGAAACCCATCCGCTCCAAGAATGTTATGTAGATAGGGAGAAGGGCTGCTTCATCGTCTACCACCAGGGCCGTCTTCACGGTGGAGGCTGCAACGTTGTTTGCGGAATGGGCGGTTGTTGCTGTTTCGAAGTTATTCATCACCTTCACATTAAAGCGCAAGAGTGTTATCCCCCACATCCACCTAAGGAATGACCGCTGCGAGGCATAGCTGAATATCACCCTGACGGATGAGGGGAAACCAACAAAAACAGCCCCGTCCCTATACGAGACGAGGCCGTTGGGTTATTGGGGGTCTATAACGCGTTAAGGATGCTAGACGCCGTGTCGTCCAACTGGTCCCGAGGAATCTCCTGAGGGTATCCAGGGGGATAGCGAAACCCGAAGCCGTCGTTGGTGTACCGAGGGACAAGATGCAGGTGGGCATGGAAGATTTCCTGCCCTGCCACCACACCATCCGCAACTACCCAGTTCAGCCCCTCACATTGGAGCGACGTATACATTGCATCACCGATTTTTCTTCCTGCAGAAGCAATCGATTCTTCCGCTCCAAGCGGGAGCGCTGCCAGATTACTTGCGTGCGCCTTCGGGATGACTATGACATGACCAGTGGTCGCGGGGTAAAAGTCCATAAACCCAAGGGTATGGTGGTCCTCATACACAACGCTTGCCGGAGCCTGCTTGGCTACGATGTCGCAAAAGACGCACTCGCTCATACGTATATGCCCCCTAGGCTTCTTTGACCTTCATCAGCCACTTCTGGGCGGCGGCTTCAGGGCTGAGCCATTCTGCGATCTGCTCATCGCGTCCCTCTCCCAGCTCCACTCCCAGAGCGTTGGCCATACGGGCCATGAAGTTGAAGTTGCAAGTGATGAGGACTACGGACAGGATCTGCTCATCAGTCAGACCGGCATCGCGAAGCTTCCCCACGTCGCCCTTGACCATCGCTGACGGCTCTTTGGTCAGCTTGACCGCGAAATCGAGCATCGCCCTCGTTGTCGGGTCAAGGTCGGCCTTGGTGTAGTCGTGCATGATGTGGCTGGCAAGCACTGGGTCGTCTGAATGCTGACGGAGGAACCCTCCGTGAGACATTGTTCAGTACCTGCACAGTTGGGCCGCAGACACAGCAGCAGCGATGGCCTCCTCCTGCACCCGTGTAAGCGCAGAAGACCCAAAGGTGATGTTGGCGTTGTTGGCGCTGACGGCGTCCATAGCCGCCTGATTGATGGACATTACTCTGATGATGGGTGGCTTCTGATCGTCTGCTTCTCTAATCCAGGACATGGTCTACTCCCCTCTTGACCCAAAGCGCGACCATGATACACGAGTTGGTAAATGTTATAGCTGGGTATGGAGATTAGTAGCTGAGCGGCCTTGCAAGAAGGGTTTTTACTCAAATATATACTAATAATCACACCTCAAACCTGTTGACAAAGCTACGCCTAGCTATTATTGTCGCTACGTCACTAGCTAGAAGAAGGAGGCGTCAACATGGAAGCCTATTGCTTCAAGTGCCGAACCAAGCGAGAGATCAGCGGCCCCACCCCCGTTACCCTGAAGAACGGCCGACCGGCCACCCAGGGAACCTGCGGGACCTGCGGCACCAAGCTCTTCCGCATCGGTAAGAGCTAAAAGCCTTAACAGCAGGTGTTGTGACTCCTCCTTAATGGGAGGAGAGCGGAAAAAACCGCGCATCACACCTAGGGGAATACCCACACTGTATGCCTCTGTGTTGAAGAATCAACCTTGAAGGCAATAATATGGTGTTGTCTCAAGCGGGCTGCTCTAGAGCAGCCCGCTTGGTATTTGTCCCGCCCCCACAGGTTTGGTGTATCCTTACCCCATTGACCCACGTGAACGCGCGGAAGGATCCATATGCTCAGCATTGAAGACAATAACCTGCTGACACACGTTGGCCCGGGTACACCCATGGGCGAGTACCTCCGCAGGTACTGGGTTCCTACCCTCCTCTCTGAAGAAGTACCAGAACCAGACTGCCCTCCCGTACGCGTCACCATCCTGGGAGAATCCCTCATTGCGTTCCGCGACACGAACGGCGTAGTGGGCCTTCTGGACAACTACTGCCCACACCGTCGCGCGAGCTTGTTCTTCGGTCGCAACGAAGAATGCGGCCTGCGATGCGTGTACCACGGGTGGAAGTTCGATGCTGCGGGTAACTGCGTGGACATGCCGTCCGAGCCTGCTGAAAGCAACTTCAAGGACAAGGTGAAGATCGTCGCATACCCGACCCAGGAAGCCGGCGGCGTGGTGTGGGCCTACATGGGTCCTTCTGACCACGTTCCGCAGATGCCGGACCTGGGATGGGCGTCATGCCCGGACGAGAACCGATTCCTCACCAAGTGCGTCCAGGAATGCAACTGGCTACAGGCGTTGGAAGGCGGAATCGATTCCAGCCACATCAGCTTCCTGCACAGCAGCCTGAAGCCTGTCGACTACACGCTGACGGTGTCCAACACCGAGACTCAGGGCACTGCGTTGCAGGACAAGTCACCGCGCTTTGTGCTTGATGAGACCGACTATGGTCTGACCATCGGCGCACGGAGAACAACGCCTGACGGACGGTACTACTGGCGTATCACTCCATGGATGCTGCCATACGGCATGATCGTCCCCGCCGAAGAAGATGCGGTCATGACAGGCAACATGTACGTGCCCGCTGACGACAACACCGCTATGGTCTTCCGGGCCTCGTGGCATCCAAGCAGGCCGCTAACGGTCGCAGAGCGCACCGAGTACGAGACGAGCGGCTACTTCCACGAGGCGGTCATGCCCGTGACCTACCGTGCCTACGCCAACAAGAGCAATGACTACCTCATAGACAGGGCCAAGCAGCGCACGGTGAGCTACAGCGGCATCAAGGGCATCCAGGCACAGGACATGGCAGTCATTGAGGGCATGGGGACTATCAGCGACAGGAGTAAGGAGCATCTCGGCACGTCAGACTCGGCCATCATCGGAGCGAGGCGGAGGCTGCTGCGAGAGGTCGCCGACTTCCAGGAGGGCATCGAGCCATACGCACCACAACACGGCGAGCTGTACCGTATCCGGTCAGCCGCGCTTGAAGCGCCTCAGGACATTCCTCTAAGGGAAGTGGCAGCCGGATCTATGGTCTTGTAGGGCCACCACGAATCAACAAAGGATGAGGTCTTCCACTCCCGTACTTCCGGGAAGGGGAGACCTCGATTTATGAGAAGGAGACTGATATGGCAAACGAACGGACGCCCAGGCTACGGGCAATGCTGAACAGCAACGAGATGGTAGTGGCGCCCTTCTGTTTGAACGCCCTCCACGCCAAGATAGCGGAGTCGGTGGGGTTCAAGGCTGTGTACATGACCGGGTCCGGCACCTCCGCCGAGCACGGTTTCTCAGACGTAGGCCTGCTGACCCAGACGGAGATGGTGGCCAACGCCCGATACATCGCCAACGCGGTGGATGTGCCGGTGATTGCCGACTGCGATACGGGCTACGGCAACGCGATCAACGTGCATCGCGCAGTGCAAGAGTACGAGTCGATAGGCGTAAGCGGCATACACATCGAGGATCAGGTATTCCCCAAGAAGTGCGGGTTTTTCGCAGGCAAAGACGTGATACCCATGGAGGAGCACGTTCAGAAAGTGCGCGCCGCGCTGGACGCTCGGACGGACAAGGACTTCGTCATCATCGCCCGGACGGACGCCCTGCAGGTCAACGGCTGGGAGGACGCGATACGGCGCTGCAAGGCGTACTACGAGGCCGGTGCCGACCTGGTGTTTGTGGACGGAGTAAAGAGCAAGGAAGGCCTGGCGACCTGCGCTAAGGAAATGCCAGACATGCCCAAGGTGTTCAACGGCGCCGACCCCGTAGCTACGACCGGAGAGGTGGCTGACCTTGGGTTCAAGCTGATGCTGGCGGGCTACACCCTCACGGTGGTCTACGATGCGGTGAAACGTTCCATGACGGAACTGCGGGACACCGGTGCTATCAGCACGCCGCAGCATCGGACGGAAATAGCTGACCTGTTGGGTCTGCAGGACATCTACGCCATGGAGGAGAAGTACAAGACCAGGGTTTAACCCTGGACCCTGATGCCTGACGGTTACCAGAGCTAAGCTCCGGACTCAAGTTCCTGCGGTTACCCCAGGGCTACGCCCTAGACCCACGTGCCTAGCGGTTACCCCAGTTGGGTGTATCAAATCGAACTTCTCGCCATGGTGAGCTAGTCGAACTGCAAATAGAGAAGGGCTGCTAGGTCATAATCCCAGCAACCCTTCTTGCTTCTATCTATGTATCAGGCGTATTAGTTGCTGCGTCTTCCTCGTACGACTATGAAGCCGCCACCCAGAACGAAGAACGCGCCTACCAGACCCAGCGCCAGCATCATTCCAGTGGTGACACCAACATCGCCGGTGTCAGGAGGAGTCGTGGTGTCGACAGGCGCTGCAGTGGGTGTAGGTAGAACACCGCCCGTATCAAGAACCACTGCATATGTGCCTAAGGTCTGTTGACTGGCAGTCAGTGTCCGGTCAATGACGTTTGGAAGGGCGCTCAGGTTCTCTATCCAGCTGCCACTCGCTGCGTCATAGATGTATAGGGAAACATTGTCGTCCCTGCCGCCTGCTGCCGCTTTATCGGCTGCGGAATACTTGACGGTTACAGTGACGAACTGGCTGAAGCTGAAGTTGTTCTGCAGCACGCCACTCTTCATCACTGCCAGGGAAAAGATTTGGGAACCCAGGACCAATCCAGCCGGTGCTAGGCGCTCAGCCGGGATGTCGCCGCAAGCAGTGGAAGTGCCCGGATTGCCGGCCTGGTGAACGTTGATGTACTGGCTACCGCTCCGAATACTAGAGAGCGAGGCGGCTACGGTCAAGGTCGAGTCCCCCTGATCCACCCACAAAGCTTGTCAGCGGGTAGTCCACGCCGCCGGGGTTAGCACAGCTGCCCTGGTGGATGTGCATCAATTCGGACTCTAATACCCCTGCAGAGAGCGTAACTGCAACGTCGGTCTGAGCTCCGTTGGCCGTGAGCGTTGCCCAGCCGGACTGGCCGGAGTCGTTCGCGCCACCCAACGGTATAGAGATTGAGTCAGAGGATTCAGGGAAGTAACCGATGTCGACGGCTGCCGAGTTCGCTCCATCAGGTGCTTTGACGGTCACGTCCCCGCCAGCAAAGGTGATGGTGCCGCCGCCAGGCTGGAGTGTCCCAACATGCGAACTGGCCAGAACGCTGCCCGCAGTAACAATGGCCAAGATGGCCAGGGCCATTGCCAGGCCCGCAGTCAACCCAGGATGGTTTTTTGGTAGGCTCTCAGTGATAGTTAGCTTCGGGTCGCTATCCGGCAGAGGGGACGTCCAGTTCCAGTTGCTTCACGCGGTATGTGCCCTGTCGGATGAAGTCCAGCGCCTCTGAAGGCTCGTCGAACCCCTCGGCGAAGATCTCCAGCTGATTGCCGTCTGGGTCAAGGAAATAAACGCTCTTGGTGATGGTGTGGTCGGTGGTGTGGGTGATGGTCGCGCCCATGTCCTCGAGTTTCTGCTTCAGCTGGCTGAGCTCAGGTATCCCACCCTCGATCTGCATGGCGAAGTGGTTGAGGCCGATCTCGCCTCGCTCAGCGCCTTCCGGGGCCTCGAACACAGCGATGTCGTGGTGCTGCGTACCAAAGGACAGGAAGCATGCCTTGTGGTTCTCCCTCAGGTCAACGGCCTCCATGCCAAGCACTTCCGTGTAGAACTTCACTGACGCCATCACGTCCTTCACCGCAAGAACCACGTGGGCAACCTTGTTCACTTTCGGCATTGCATACTCCCTTTTGTCTGCACTTTCTACAGGTAGAGTAGCGACAGGCTACGCCAATTGCAAGAATGGATTGCTTGCACACATCGCAGGGGCGTGGGACACTGTGGCGATTAAATTATCAGGCTAAATCGTAGGGAGGGGATTCCAATGTACGAAGGTATGATTGCAGAGACCGTTGTCATCCAGGGCGACAATGGCGACCAGATTGATGCTTACTTTGCCAGGCCCACAGGCCCCGGGCCGCACCCGGGAGTAGTAGTCATCCACCACATGCCCGGTTGGGACCAGGACATCAAGGAGATCGTGCGGAAGATAGCCGCTCAGGGCTATGCAACCATCTGCCACAACCTTCACCAACGGAACGGGCCGGGAACAGCAGTAGAGATGTCTGCAGCCACACGTGAGGCTGGCGGAGTTCCAGACGCCCAGTTCATCGGCGATACCAAGGGCGCGGTACAGTACCTGCTAGCTCAACCTTACTCAAGCGGCAAGGTCGGCGTCATCGGCTTCTGCTCCGGCGGTCGTCAGGTAGTCATCGCCGCATGTAACATCCCGGAGTTCAACGCAGCAGTCGATTGCTGGGGTGGCGGCGTGGTTACAGCCAAGGAAGATTTAACCGAGAATGCGCCCAAAGCGCCCTTGGATATGACGGCCGACTTAGGCTGTCCATTACTGGGGCTCTTCGGCAACGATGATCAGCGGCCCAGCCCGGAGCAGGTGGATCTCCATGAGGCAGAACTAAAGAAGCACAACAAAACGTATGAATTCCATAGGTATGACGGCGCGGGGCACGCCTTCTTCATCACCAGTCGAGACAACTTCCGCGTAGAAGCGGCTGCTGACGGCTGGGCACGAAGCTTCGCCTGGTTTGAGAAGTACCTGGGACCTGTCACATCCAAGGCCCACGCATAACCTTAAACAATCAACTATGACCGCCCATAGGAGGCTGATGTGGAAGTATCCAGCAAGAAAGCAACTGAAGAGGAGCTGCAAAGCTACTACAAGGGGCTTGAGCAATACAACGTCGCGCCCCTCTGGACGGTCATGGCAGACATTCAAGCCCATGAGCCTGCCAGCAAAGTAATACCCTATGTGTGGCCATGGAAGGACATACGGCCCCAGGCCATGCGTGCCACAGAGTTGGTGGGAACGGCAGAAGCAGAACGTCGGGTGCTCCGTCTCATGAACCCCGGCCTTGGCGGGCGGACTGCCACCACTCAGACACTGTTCGGCGGCATCCAGACGGTGCTGCCGGGCGAGATTTCCCCGGCCCACAGGCACACTCCTGCGGCGCTTCGATTCATCATCGAGAGCGATGGCGGATACACGGCCGTTGGCGGCGAGCGTTTCCCCATGCTGCCAGGCGACCTTGTCCTCACGCCTCCGTGGTCATGGCACGATCACGCCAATGACACCAAGAACCCTATGTTCTGGCTGGACGGCCTTGACCTCCCCCTGGTGAACTACCTGGAGATGTCCTTCCATGACCAGTATCCGGAGGACACCCATCCTATTACGGAGTCGCCAGGGTCATCGCTGGCCAAGTACGGCAGCATGGCGCTGCAACCCACGTGGATAGAGCGCAAGGACGAAGGCTCGTCACCATTGATGTACTACCCCTGGGATCGCACTCGCGAGGCACTCGAGAAATTGGCAACAGGCGAGGACGGCAGCCCCTACGACGGCGTGTTGATGGAGTACACCAACCCCAGCACCGGCGGGCACGCCATGCCGACAATAGCCTGCTTCGTGCAGCTGCTACGGCCCGGCGAACGCACAAAGGCTCACCGCCATACCACCAGCTCCATCTACCACGTGGTGGAGGGGAAGGGTCACACGATGGTAGGCGACAAGAAGCTGAGCTGGGAGGACAAGGACACATTCTGCATACCTGGCTGGGCCTTCCACGAGCATGTCAACGAGTCGCCTACAGAGCCGGCGTTCCTGTTCAGCTACACGGACACACCCGTGATGAAGGCGTTGGGCTACTTTCGAGAAGAGCCGCACCCGGAGGGAAACATCCCGTCCTAGTCCATAGAACTACCCCTACGAGATACGAACGGGGCTGGCTCCTCCATAGGACTGGCCCCGTTGTAATGTTGTAATGAGGTGACGCTTTGACCACAGAACCCCAGGCAATCCCCCTGAACGATGACTCCGACTATGGACTCTGCTTTGCGTGCGGCCCCAAAAACGAGAGCGGGCTGCAGCTCACGTTCGAGCGTCAGGGCAATCAAGTGGTGACTACGTATCAGGGTAAGGCGCAACACCAGGGATTCCCGGGCTACGTTCACGGCGCGGTCATCGCTGGCCTGCTGGACGAGGTGATGAGTCGGGTTCCGGTGTTGGAGAACCGATGGGGGATGTCAGCGCGGCTGGAACTCCGGTTCAGACTGCCTATCAACACGAACGAGCGAGTCACTGCCACGGCGGAGAAGAGCGGCGGGCGTGGCAATATCATCAACACCAAAGCATGGATAACGCTGGCTGACGGCAGGGTAGCGGTGGAGGCCAAAGGTTCATATGCGTTGCTGGCACAGGAAACTCTTGACGAGATGGCCCGGGACTTCCCGGGGCTTGCTAATTCTTGGCGTGTGGGGGGCTAGGCCCGCCCCAATGAATCGGGGCACCTAAACTCCCTGACGGCAGGGCGGTGCCCTGCACCCATATGACCTGACGGATACCTAATCAGACATAGCAAAAGGGCTGCGCCCTGACTACTTAAACGCGGGGATGACCTCTTTACCAAAGAGCTTCACGGACTTCTCCACCAGATCCAGCGGCATGTCGCCGAAGCCGTGGGTGGTGGCCAGGAGATCGTACCCGATGTACTTCTGCTGCTCCTGGATCTTCCGCGCAACCGTCTCCGGGCTGCCGATGATGGCAACGCCGTTCTCAATGGAGAAATCGTAGGACTGGCCCATCATCTTGAACACTCGGCCTCGCTCCACGTTATCGGGCAGGTCTGACTCCGTTCCCATACCTCTGGGGCTGGAACCCCAGCCGATCTTTGAGCCGCTTACACGACTACGCCCAAAGCTCCCGCCAGTGGCCATTTCGCCAGCTACCGGTAGCGTCGCGCGACCTACCAGGTGCTTCTCCGCTTCTTCACGGGCCAGGGCGTCCGTCTCTGCAACATGGACGATGCGTTGAAGGAAGACACCGGGCATGGGGCCGTCATGGTTGCACTCACGCCACACCTTCCTGTAGTAGTCGAACTTCTCTGCCACTACATCATCAACGTCGATGTTCTGGGACACGTGATAGTTACCCTTGGCGGCAAACTCCAAAGCGGCTTTGCTGTGAGCGCCCACCCAGATGGGGGGCGTGGGCTTCTGAAAGGGTTTAGGTGCAGGCAGAGCCTCATTGAACTGCCAGAACTTCCCGTCATATGTGACCTCATCCTGGGTCCAGGCTATCTTGATGATCTCCAACGCCTCCTGGCTCATCGCGCCCCGGGCGTAGAAATCCAGGCCCCATCGCATGAACTCGTGCTCATGGATGCCGATGCCGGTGCCGAACTCGACGCGACCGTGCGATAGCTGGTCAAGCATGCCGACCTCTTCGGCGAGTCGCAGCGGGTGATGGAAAGGAAGCTGCCATATCATCGCGCCAATGCGAAGGACTTCGGTCTCCCGAGCCACCGCGGTCAGATACACGCTGGGGGAGCTGATGAGCTCACGGTTCTGGTGCTCAATGACGAAGTAGGAATGGTAGCCAAGCTCCTCTACGAGCCGGGCAAGGCCGATATGGCGGTCATAGACCTCAGATATTGAGGAGCCCCCGTCTACTTCAGACTCCGGGAAACTGTCCCACAACGCAAATCTCAAATCGGCCATTCCGTTCCTCCAATATGTCGATGCCAGAGCACCGCTCCCCTAGTCAGACGGAGTTTAGCGGTGGGCATAGCGGCAGTCAACGGGACTACAGCGTAGAATGGTGGGCATCCGCCTCACTCGACCCGAGGGTCCCGGTCTCCTGGGCGGTGAACGAGCCAAGGAAGACAGCCGAAAGGTATGGGAGGCAAGGGCCAAGGCCACCGCAGGCTAGAACCTACCACTGATTTTGTTGAAGAGGGGTACCATATGGCACCCCTCTTCTATTGCTATGCGATATCGCTTCTCGTTCCCATCACCCTATCACCGTGGAGCCATGCGTAGGCCCATGGGAGATTATCGCGCAAGTACGGCAACACCCGGGGGTACATCCAGTAGACGAACAGGAGTTGCGGGAAGGCGATGAGGTAGCTGGCGCCGATGTCTGCAGGCCAGTGGGTGAGGCTCATGAGTCGAGCAGGGCCCATGAGGGCGATGAAGGTCCAAATCCCCCATGGGATGGCGTTGCGCTGCCAGGGTATCGCCATGTGTCGCCCCGCCAGGAACGCGAGTGCACCGAAGATCAGGATTACGAACATGACGTGACCGCTGGGATAGCCGCCCACGCCTCCCGCCGTTATCCATTCCAACGATGCTGTAGGCCTTGGGCGCGCAGCCAGGTCTATCAGGCTGACCGGGGCCGTCAGCAGACCAGCGCCAAACACCGTTGCGCCGGCGTATCTACCCCACGACCACCACGCCACCAGGACTGTCCCAATCCACAGGGCTGGAGCCGTCTTTCCTGTGACCAGGACGTCCCACACCTCAGCGATTCTGCCCAGCCCATAGCCGTCATGATCGCTGAGCCACTGGGTGATGGGCACCTCGCCCGCCAGAAGCTGCGAGTTCCGCACGATGGCCGTCAGGGCTGCCGCGCCAATGAGCATCACAGCAATGGAGAGTCCCCATCGCTGTTCCCATATCCACCTTGCTACTCTCAAACCCAGCGTGTCCTTCTAGTCGTATTGGCTGGCAGCCCACATAGGATAGCAAGACTAGCAGCCTTTCGCCTATGGGCCTCACCCTGTATCCTGTGCCAACCGAGGCCCGCAAACAGAAACATTCAGGTATTAGGTAGGGGGAGACATGCCACTCACAGGAAAGATCGCAGTAGTAACCGGGGCAAGCAGGGGAATCGGGCGTGCCCTGGCAAAGGCGCTCTCGCGGGACGGCGCAACTGTAGTCGTTGTAGCGCGACCCTCGGGCGATGGCTCGACATCGACATAGAATGCCCTCGACGAGACCGTCAAGGAAATACAAGATGCTGGGGGAACCGTCCACGGCTATCGATGTAACCTCACCAAGGAAGACCAAATACGTCAGCTGGTGGAGCGCATCAACTCGGAGGTGGGGCAGGTGGATATCCTGGTGAGCAACGCGGCCATAGCAGGCGGCGGATCCGTACCGGATTTGACGTCAGCGCCTGGGACGCCATGATGGCCACTAATGTACGTGCGCCGTTCCTGCTGAGTCAGCTTCTGCTGCCCGGGATGATGGAGCGCAAGCAGGGATCTATTGTGAACATCACCTCGCGAGTGTCAGAGCGGGAGATCCACAGGGTCTTCGCGTATTCAACTTCGAAGGCAGCGCTCAATCGACTCACCCTCAACACGGAGGCGTTCGCCAAGGAGGCGAATGTGGCGGTGAACGCGCTGTGCCCCGGGCGCATCAAATCGGACGACGACCGTAAGCTCAACCCAGGTGCTGCTGTGGCGTCTGACGTGGACCAGGAACCGACCGAATCCGTGGCTCCACCGGTAGTCTGGCTTGCCGGGCAGGACGCCTCATTCACCGGGAACATCGTCTATCGGGAGGAGTTCGGCAAATCCTGGGGAGTGTAAGGGCCAAAACGTCCAGGCTGCCATCAACCGTGAACAATGGACAGAACAAGGTGTGGGCATGACTGAAGAAGCCAAGCAGGCAAAGACGAAAGCGGCTGAGACCTACAACGCCGCTGCTGACCACTTTGACGACCCTCCACTGGCATTCTGGGAGCGGATAGGAAGGCGTACGGTAGAACGGGTTAACTTACAACAGAGTTCATCAGTGTTGGATGTGGCTTGCGGTACCGGCGCATCTGCACTCCCGGCAGCGACAATGGTTGGGCCAATGGGGTCAGTAATAGGTGTCGATCTGCCTGACCATATGCTGGTACTTGGGAGGGCAAAGGCTAAAGAGCGTGGTCTCGCAAACATCATCTTCCGGCACTGGGGACATGACGGCGTTGGAGTACCCTGACGGCCATTTCGACGCAGTTGTGTGCGTTTTCGGCGTGTTCTTTGTGCCGGACATGGAAGGACTGGTGAAGGAACTTTGGCGTGTAGTGAAACGTGGCGGGAAGTTGGCTATTACCACTTGGGGCTCAGACTTCTTTGAACCGATGTATACGCAATACAGGGAGGCCATCAGAGAAATGCGTCCTGACCTCTACTCGGCGTTCAACCCTTGGGACAGAATCACTACAATCCCACAAGTAGAGCGGTTGCTGCACAATGGTGGTGTCCCAAACCCGGTTGTTGAAGCAGAAGACAGTGTTCAGCCCCTAGCGATGCCGGAAGACTGGTGGACTGTGGCCCTCGGATCAGAGCTGCGTGGGACGATCGACGTGATGGAAGCCGCACAGGCCGAGCAAATCAAGGCCAACAATACCGCATGGGCCAGAGAGAATGCAGTCTCCAGGATCAGTACCAATACGATCTACGCGGTAGGAACGAAATAAAAGCGGAAGCCCGCGCTCCCTGTTGGGAGCGCGGGCTTCGTCTATTGCAGGTTCGCAGCTAGGCGCTAGAGATACTCAGACAGGATCTTGTTGGTATCAGCGCCTGGTGTTCGTTTCGCCAGAATCTTGAGATAACCGTGCTTCTCCTTAGCGACAGCTATGTCCTTAGCTACTACGCGATACTGCTCCTTGAATACCCCACGGCCGTTGAACGGGCAGACCATTAAACAGATCTTGCAGCCCCAGAGGTGCTGAAAGAGTGGTCGGCATGCAGCAGTGTCCACGTAGAACCGCTCAACACCTTTTATGACCTTCTTTTCAGGAGAGATCGCGTCTGCGGGGCAGAACCGTGTGCAGACGGTGCACCGCGTGCACATATCGTCGATGCCGTAGTCCTTGGGGCCATCGACGACCAAAGGCATATCGGTGGAAACGAGACCCAGCCTGATGGATGAGCCTAGCGTTGGGCTGATGAGGGAGCCGTGCTTACCAAGCTCTCCCAGGCCAGCGAGGTAAGCAAAGGGCACATGTGCGTACTCACCCTGGTTGGGGTGGCCGGTTGCCTGATAACCGAAGCCGCCGATGTAGCGAGCCAACTGGACGCTGACATCCAGCATCTTGAAGTACACGCGGTGTACTTCCGTTTGGGATGCCTGCCCGATGTCAGCCATCGAGTCGTATTTCATGTTCATGGCAAAGGCGATGACCCGGGTGTGAGGGAGAGGGTCACGGTCAGTGAACGTGAAATCCTCATTCATGTCAGCGATGCCGACGTCGTCTGCTCCAAGGGACTTCGCGTACTCTTTGATGTGCTCTGTGAGCGCGGCCCAGTCCGTAACTTCAGACTTGTTAGGGTTTACCGGCGCTGTACGTTGGGGAAACAAGACCTCACGTTGTAGCCAACCGTACTTGTTCGCTGCTGGGGGGAATTGTGCTCTGAAGGCCAGAGATTCATCCTGCGGACCCATTGAGCCGTCCTGAAGGTAGCGAGTAGGCCGTTCAGCATTGACTACATCAATGATCTTTCCCAAAATATCCTCCTAACCGTCCATCGGTTCCTTCAATCCGTAGCTGATAGTAGCAGGCGTCCTACAAAGACTCAAGACATCCTAGCTACACTAGTCTATTCCAATCCGTTACGTCCAACATTCCAAAAGGAATCCCGACCCTTGTTCGAGCCGGGATTCCTTTGTTCGACTTATCTAGGAGAGCTTAGGAAATCGGTTGCGCCTTGCCCAGCTCCGCCTGCTCTTCAAGGAGCTTGAAGAAGTCGCCCTGCGTGTCCACCACATCTATGGCTCGAACAGCAAAGACTTCTGGGTGTGAGGGGGCGTAGGGCTCAACGCCCTCCTGCAACTCTCGCGCCATACGAAGCAGGATGCGGCGACCGGAGATGATGGCAGTATCGCTAGTGCCAAGGTGTTCCTTGGTGCGATCGCCGATGGAACCCATACTGTCAGTCATAGCCATGTCCTGCTCACGCCCACTGGCAATGCCGGTATAGTTGACCGTACGTTGCATGTCCCGGTCAATCAAGAAGTCATTGTGCATCTGACGCTCAGGCTGCCAGGTATCGACAACAGAGCCGTCTGCAAACTCGTACTTCACACGCAGCAGTTTCTCAGGACTTACATTCATCAACTTCCTTTGCTCGTCTGTAAACGGTTCATCGGTGCTGACCGAGTACTGGAACACCGAGATGTGCTCGTCGTCCATGGGCACCCAGCAGCGGCCTCCTTCCCGGTCACCGGGGTTGGGGATGAGGCTGTAGAAAGGTAGAATGAACTGGGTCACGCGCCAGTAGTACTCGCCGTCACCCACGTCTCGTCGTGAGCCATAAACGAAGCCATAGTCGGTTTCCTTGACCGTGAGTTGCGGCGCGCCGTCCATGTTGTTCATTGGCTGCCCGTTCTTCATCCGACGAGCGAGGTTCTGTCGCGGCGCTTTGCTGAGGTCGAACCACCGATGGTTGAAGGACACGTGGGACGTATCAATCTCACCCTCTGTGGACTGCATGTAGTTGGACTCTTGCAGCCAGCGACGTACGTTCCGATGAGTTTCCGGAACCGTTGCCCACTCCAACTGCGGTAATTCTGGCATCGTCTCTATAGGGCCCATGTAGATCCAGATACAGCTTCCGTAGTCACGTGCGGGGTATGCGGTGATCTTGACCTTGTCTTTGAAGTTGCTCTCTGCTGGCTCTGAAGGCATGTCTACGCAGTCGCCGTTCACATCGAACTTCCAGCCATGGTAAACGCAGCGGAGGCCGCACTCCTCATTCCGACCGAAGAACAGGCTGGCACGTCGGTGGGGGCAGTTCACGTCCAAAACGCCGACGTTGCCATCGGTATCGCGAAAGGCCACAAGGTTCTCGCTGAGGACCTTGATACGAACGGGAGCACAGTCCGGTGTGGGCAACTCCTCGCTCAACAGCACCGGCTGCCAGAATCGACGAAAGAGGTCTCCCATCGGAGTACCCGGGCCTGTTCGGGTCAAAAGGACATTATCTTCAGCGGTGAGCATGAATTTCCTCCCAAATGTTTGCCTTGGCTTGATTGGAGAAAGTATACACCCGTTCACAAACGCATGGATCACCGGGCGATTATGTGGCCGTTATGCTGCGGAGCCACTCAAAAACGGCCCACGTAGCCTCCAGGTCTTCCCGGTTGTACTTCACAATCTGATTCATGACGTCTTTGCGAATGGCTTCGTCATCAGACTCCAATGCCAGGGCATAGTTCACGATGGCCCAGTTCCCGCCGTACTCGTCCATGGTGCGCTTGTAGCCGGCCCGCAATTCCACAAGCTTCAACGTGTACGAGGGGTCCGGCAGAGCGAAGGAGTGCTGGGTAATCGGCAGCAGATCCACAAGGTTCTCACGTATACGCAGCGCGATGCCCCTTTTGTCCCCGTACCGGTCAAGGTACTGGTTGATCTTGGTCTTCTCATAGCTGCCCCAGTGGAGGATTGGCAGGTCTCCGTGGGCAGCGAACACGGCCTGGCAGTTATCAAGGAATTCAAACCAACCCTCCCGGTCACCACCTTCATGGAACCCGGCAAGCGCAGGGGTGAAGTCGCCACCGTCCTCACCGTACAGCTGGGTTCCCCACAGGTACGCCTGTTCATCGTCATCGAGGTAGCCGGGCATGCCTTCGATGTCGAACACGATGTAATTCGGCGATTCCGGAAACTGGGGTGGACTAAGATGCTGCACCTCGCCGGTGATACGCGCTCTGGCGTGTGCCATGACGCTCTCTGCCAGCTTGGCCCCTACCTTCTGCATGCGCTGGCCCCAGGGACGCTGGGCTGCCGCCAGGGTTGAGACATCGTACCGTTCCAGCAATTGCGTCACGGTATCGACCTTCTCTTCTCGGAGGTACCGTGCGAACCCTTGGTCAACTCCCGGGAGGATCGCCACGTCCTGATCTTTGATCGCCCGGTCCCAGCACCGCTTCTTGTAGGCGCAGTCGCTGCACTTGCTCCATCCCACGGGCTCATATGGCTCTTCAGGCAGTGCGCCCAGTTGAAGCACCTCACTGAGGGCGTTCATTGCACTAGCGCCGTCGTCATCGGGCAGCATGGCCACCGTACTGTCTCCAAGCAAGAGCTGAAGCCCCGCGGCAGGCACACCAAAGGCCTGGTTGAACAACCACCCATAGAGGCTGAGCTGTCGCAGGATCTCCGGGTGCCTGTTGCCCTCAACGTTCCGGGCCAGCTTCACATCGCGGATGACGTACAAGCCGTCCTGCAGGAGCAACAGGTCTGGTATGCCGACCACCCGGTGGTCTCCCAACTCCGGTGGCGCATCGGCGATGAGCACAGGCTGATAGATGACAGGTGTCAGTTCGTTAACCAGGCGTTGTGTGTCAGCCCACTTCTCATCCAGTGTGTTGCCCTCCGGCTGGACGTAGTCGCCCAGGGTCTCCAGGTATTCCGACTCGTGCCGCATCCCCAGCTCCATGAGCATGGTCGAGAAATCGCCCTGCTCCGCCTGAGGCTCACCTTTCGCGAGCAGGTAGACGCGCAGATTACACTTGCTGGGCTGATAGAGGTTGTGGATGTCTGATGCCGAAAGGTTCAATGTTGCATCCCTCGAATCTAGACTGCACATAGTATAGCCCCGCTCCGTGACAAGGCAGACGCGTTTCCAGTATGCTGGTGCGATCGCACAACCAGGGGAGAAGGCATGAACTGGTCATGGAACGACACCGATCCCGTCGAACCGATTGAAGACCTGGCGGCAGACACGCTGTTGGACTTCATTGCGCGGCTGGCAGAGACGGGCGACGAAGAAGGCTATTTCAGTCGCGAGATCGAGATGAACCTGGTGTGGAGGGAGGCCGATGCTCAGGTGGCCTTTGCAAAGAGGGGTCGCGAGACCGCAGAGATCAGCAAGAGGCTCTACGCAGCGCGTGCCCACGTCTACGATGCCCACTACCTGGTTGGCGCTCGACAGGGCGTTGAGGCAGCAAAGAAGATCCAGGAAGTCATCAGGACGCTCTACGGTACCGAGGCCGAGACCAAGTGAGGCCATCAGCCTCTTCCTTCTAAACCCCTTCACCTTCGTTTGTAATGCGACACCCTACGGTAAGGCGGAACACCTTGGAACTTGAACCCGGCATCCACCAACTAGCCCACGGACTGAAGCCCTTCGGCATCCCCGCACCCAACGTTTACCTGATACAGGGTACGGACGCGTCCATGTTTATCGACTCTGGCTGGGACAACGAGGACGACCACGCCGCACGAATGGCCTACCTTAAGGATGTCGGTGGCCCACCACTGACGGGGGTACTCATCACTCACAGGCACGGCGACCACGGCGGCGGCGCACTGCGCATCCATCAGGACACGGGCGTTTCAACATCGGCGCACAGGCTGGACCAGCAGGCGATAGAGGCTGAACGGTTCGGAGGCGCGGCAACCCTCGACAGCATTCTCGACGGCGGAGAGTCGTTCGACCTGGGTGGCCTGACGCTACAAGTGGTCCACACGCCCGGGCACACGGTGGGTAGCCTGACGGTGCTCATCCCGGAGCGGAACGTGATGTTGTCCGCAGACACGGTGCTAGGGATGACCACCACGGTGGTGCGACCAAGTGAAGGCGATCTTGGTAAGTACGTTGAGAGCCTGCATATGCTACGTGCTCTGAAACCCGGGTTAATCTACCCGGGTCATGGCGAGCCGCTGATAGACCCGGACGACCGCATCCGGCAGCTCATCGATCACCGTATACACCGTGAAGAACAAATCCTGGCCGAGCTCTCCAAGGCTCCTCAGAGCATCGATCAGCTTTTCCAGACCATCTACCCGAACCTGCCGGAAGAACGACAGCGCATCGGCAAGGAGCAGGTTGAGAGCCAGCTCATCAAGCTGACAAACGAAGGGCGCATTGTCGCCGATGGTGAGGTCTACGCCCTAAAGTAGAGACATGCACATAGTCGCCGGAAGCGTTTAGAGAACAAAGAAACAGCCCCCACCCGTGCCCTCCCCCTGAGGGGGAGGAATTAAAGGAGAGGGCTGTTTTTACGTAACCAGGTTTTACAGACTTAGTGTACCGCCACGCCTAAATTGCACCTACTTCAGGCCGACGACCTCCGCCACCGCTTCCACATGCTCCACAAAGCGGCCCACAGGGTGCAACAGCAGGTGATTGGGTCCGGTTGCTGCTACCAAAGCTTCCAGCTGCTCCCGAACCTCTTCCGGCGTTCCGCAGATACCCTGTTCTGCAGCACTATCGCCGGTTCCGTAGACGGACTGACAAAAGTTCGTCATCTCCGCAAGCCCCTCACCGGGCTTCTCGCTTATAGACACGTAGATGCGCTTGGACGTGGGGAACGTGGCCGGGTCCTTGCCAATCGCTTCAAGCTCCTTCCGGAGGATAGCGACCTCGCCCGGGTACTTCGATAGCGGGCTACCCCCGGCACCCATCCAACCATCGGCGATGGCCGCCGTCCGCTTGAGCACCGCAGGGGCACCACCACCCATCCATATAGGAATGTGTGGCTTCTGTATCGGCTTCGGGTCCATCGTCGCGCCCTCAAGCTGGAATATCTCGCCCTTGAAGTCGACCACAGGCTGAGTCCAAAGCGCCTTCACCAACTCCACACCCTCAGTAAAGCGCTTCACCCTTCGTTCCAGCGGAAGGCCGAATGCGGCATACTGCTTTGGATCGGCCCTACCGATGCCCAGCCCAACTGTGACTCGTCCGTTGCTCACCTGGTCGAGGCTGCCGTAACGACGCGCTACGTGCGCTGGGTGTTGAAGGGGGAATACGACCACTGACACACCGAGCCTGATGGTGTTGGTCACGGCGGCGACATAGCTCAGGAGCACGGATGGCTCCAAAGTGTTGTTCTTCCCGAAGGTGCTCTCCGTGGTCCACAAATCACGGAACCCTAGTTCCTCTGAACGTTGTGCCACGGTACGAACCTGGTCCATGTCTATAGGGTTGCTCAGGAAAGCCTGCGGTGTCGCCATACCAACGGCGATGGTGTCTTTCAGGGCCATTCTTCGTTTGCTCCTTGTTGTTACGCGACTACCGTCGCGCTCTCGGTCTCCAAATCATAGCTGTGCCGAACCACTCCGGTCAGCTTCTGCCCTTCAAGTCGAATGACCACAGAAGGGCCATCGTTCACGTTCTTCTGCGCATGGATCGCGCCAGGCATGAAGAACGCTACCTCGCCGGGCTTCTGTATCCACTGGCCTGCCTCATCAAGATGGGGAACCATGCGGTCGGGCTCGTGGAACGCCCATCGCCATGTCGTCTGTTGTATCGCGCCGGAGTAGACCCCATACACCACCCATGCCGCGCCGTGGTCGTGGGGGTGGACTCCTACCGTAGCGCCGGTCTTGGATTGGGCATTGCACATCAGCCAGAACCCGGGTGCCGGGTGGCCATACTGGTCGTCGTAGTGAAGGCTCACTACGGCTGTGCCAGTCTCCGGTATCTCAAGTTTTCCATCGAGGAGGTTTGGTACTTGCAGGAGCTTCTCCATGTGCCCCGCGATGGCCTGGGCCTGTACCTTGGCATCGTCTGAGACAGCAAAAACCTTGCGGGCGTCTTCAATGAAGGCTTCCAACGTGTAGCCTGTAGTCTGTGTCATAGCGTTCCTCCAACCTGTTAAATCCCTCTTCACGACGAGGAAAGTTCACTATATGCTGGGCTCATAACCCAGTCAAACGAGATCGGAGACGCGTCATGGCTTCAGCGCTGACCGTATGGCTGAATGAGATCAATGCCCACGAACGAGAGACCGCTGCGATCCGTGGCGACGAGGCGGGCCACGGGCATGGTCACAGGCACGGACATGGGGGCGGCGGAAACCGGGCTCCGGCGCGTCGGGACGATCCCGATAGGGCTGACGACCCTGTGCTGAACGCTCTATACGAGGTTGTGGATGCATCCACAACAGTGCTGGACGTGGGCGGCGGCTCCGGGCGATTTGCCATTCCCCTGGCATCTCGAGCCAAGCATGTCACGGTGGTAGAGCCGTCGGTCGGCTCGATGGAAGAGCTGGAAAGCATTGCTGCAGAGCGAGGCATCACCAACATCACCGCTGTCGCGTCCGACTGGGATGTCTCAGAAGTAGAGCCTGCCGATATCGTTCTGTGCTCTGTTGTGCTGCACCACGTGCCAGACGCTGAGCCGTTCATCTTGAAACTGGCGCAGAAAGCCACAGATCGTGTCGTTGTGGCCGAGATGGTGGAGTTCCCGGGCATCATAGAGATACCCTTTTGGGAGCGGGTCTACGGCTCAGCCCCCACTCCACTCCCGGGCCTGCCGGAATTGGTGAACGTGCTCTGGGAAATGGGCATCTACCCAGACGTGACCATGTTCCCACCGAAGCCCGTACTGCTGGATGACGACAGGGCCTCTACGGCTGACCAGCTACGTCGCAGACTGGGCGTGGTGGCTGACACGGCTGAGAGCGAGCGCCTTGAAGCTGCCATCGCTGAGTTGCTTCAAGAGACGCCGGACGGTCTCACCGTCAAGGGTGTGAACCCTCGACGGCAGGGCATCATCACCTGGCGGCCGTAGCGGAAATGCTGTTCTATAGGTGGCAAACTAAACGACCAGACCCGAAGGCCCGGTCGTTTACAAACATCGATATTGTTGTGGCCTAGAAATAAGCCCAGCCTAGCTCAGGGGAAGCAGACCGACTTCTAGGGAAATCCGTGCTCCGCGCTGTCGACCAGCTTGATAGAGTTGGCCAACGATGTGGGCAGCGTTCTCAGGGTCCATACAAATGGACTTGCCGGTCGCTCCCTTGTTTGTCTCGTCAACTATGCTGACCCTGACCTGGTCGTTCAGGCCTTCAAGCCGCTGTACCTTGATCTGGATGTGCTCTTCTGTCATCTGCATCATTTCTGGTTACCTCCGCTGTAAGAGACGCTCCCCCTGGGGAATGCGTTTCCGTTGTTCTAGTGCAAAACCAATAATAGAACATGCGTTTCTTATTTGTCAACTCATTTGTTCTAATTCATATGTAAAGAGAGCCCCTCACCGAGGTTTCAGTGAGGGGCTCCTAGCCAGGAAGGTCGTTACTCAAGAACTGGGAACCGCTTGACCAGCCTCCGAGTCCGAGATACTGACCGCCACCCACCAGCAGGATACCCTGGAAGATGAGGCCGTATATCACGTGCTCGTCCGTTACGGGGTTGTGCTCCGGAAGGATGGATGCCGCTGTGAACATCAGCGCCTCCATTGCAATTCCACCGGCTGCCGCCAGTCTCACGCCCATCCCCAACATCAAGGGTAGACCGATGAACAGGAGACCCGGCATGAACATCCACTCGACTGCTTCGTTTGTCGCCATGCGCTGGTAGAACCCGGCGAAAGGACCGGTGGCACCGAACTTAAGGAACCCGAATGTGGGGCTTCCGCCGTTGATCCAGGCGCTCTCTCTAGCTGTTGCGAACCCGAACCCGAAGAGCTTGTCCAGGAAACCCCAGAAGAAGATCCAACCGATACCGATGCGCAGCGCGCCCCAGACATACTTGTCCAGATGGCGAGGCTTCCGTGCAAACTTCTCCTTGAGCGACACTAAACCCTTAAGGTCGTCACTACCCAGCGTCCCTGCCTGTTCCCTCTCTCTCATCGTGGTCATTTCGGTCTCCTTCCTGGCCACCCGGCCGTCCCTTCCTCAATTTCTTCACTCATAACTTATCGACGTGATTAAAATCACATAACCTATAAATGGATAGCTGAGGGGTAGTGATGATCAGGAGGGATTTGTGGCGCGACTACTCAAGGGGGGTAGGGCAGGGTACATCCTGCACCTCTATGCCTGGCGGTTACCAAAGGTAGTTCATGAGGAGTTTGCCTTGCCCTGATCCTCCAAATCGAAGGAGGTCCGTCGGTAGTGCTCGCCTAACCCTTGCCCTTGGAGCCGTTCAGACTCGGCACCAGCGACTTGAAGTACTCGTACGCATGGGAGGCGCGACGCGTCCAATCAGGGAGCCATTCCTCAGCGTAACCGTCTGGCAGGGGCGTCGGCGTGCCCACGATGGTCGCAATCAACTGCATGATGGCGGCGCGTTCAAGGTAGATCGTGTTGGTGACCGCGTGGTCGATGGACTCCCCTACCACCACAACGCCGTGCCCTCGCAGCAGCACGCCGGTGCGGTCGCCCAGGCAGTCGGCCACAGCCTCGCCATCCTCTCGCGTCGTGATGAGTCGCGGGTGCGGGAAGATGGGCGTCTCCGGCGCAAAGGGGATCGACTGGTTATACAGCGGGATGATGGGAGTATTCCCAGCTCCTATAGACGTCGCGATGATCTGGTGGGTGTGGACCACGGAGTTGACGTCGGGTCGGGCGAGCATGATGGCAACGTGGATCATCGCCTCACGCGGAGGCAGCGGCGCGACGATCGTCCGGCCCTTCTGCAGGCTGGGGTTCCACTGGCTACCGGTCCCTGATGCGTATGCCTCAAGGTCCACCACGACGATGTCCTTGGCAGTGACCTGGTTATGGGCCTTCAGCACAGGCTTGATGAGCATCTGGTTGGTGCCCGGGATGCGAGCGCTGACGTGGCCGTGGAAGTCCACCAGACCTTCATGATCAAGGATATGAGAACTCTCTGCCACCTGTTTCTTGAGCCTGTTTATCTCCGCCTGCGATGCCATGCTCTGCCCCTCTCCATATCCAAATGTTCCGGCAAGGCTAACACACTCCCGCCGAGGGTATGCCGCCCTGATAAACCCCAACCATGAAATAAAAGGGGTGGACTCAATGAGCCCACCCCTTTGTCGTATCGAATTATCAGACGGTCTAGCGGTCTCTGGGGAGGTCCTCTCCAGTGAATGCGAAGGTTGAACCCAAACCACGCTCTTTCGCCCACTCGTACGCCCACGTCGCCAGGAAGAGGTCATGGACGTTGCCGCCTGTGAGGTCGTAGATCACCGTGTCGTCGGGCTTACGACGGACATCAGCAGTGCCGTCCATGATGGGGCCAAGCTCCGTGACATCGTCCTTGGAAAAGAGGCCCTTCTCAATGAGGCCGCTGTACGGTGGTCTTGGTGCCGGCTCCTCCGCCAGTGCGTGCCAGCTGACCGTTGCCACGCGTGATTGCAGCACGAACTCCTCAGTGAGCTGGCTGGCAGCCATAGAGATGACCAGCGCGCCGGGCTTCACCCAGGGTATCTCCAGCAGTGGCTCTTTCACATCGAAGTGGCCGGGGGCACACAGATCCACGATGTCCGCGTCCGTCACTGCCTCTTCAATTGAACCCACGGCTTCCACGTCTATGCCATGGATCTCAGACATTCTGGCAGCAAAGGACTCACGGTTGGCCACCGTTGGGCTGTACACGCGAATCAACTCCAGGCCAGGGACAGTGTTCTTGATGGACTGCACCTGAGGCGGCGCCTGCCATCCGGAACCCAGGAGTCCCATTACCTTGGCTCCCTTGGGGGCCAGGTATTTTGCAGCGACACCTGCAATGGCACCCACGCGCAGCGAATTCAGGACGCCGTAGTCCATCAGCGCCATCATCGATCGAGTGGTGCCATCGAAGAGCATGAACGCCCGGGTGTGCGGCGGGTTGCCGAAGAGTCGAAGGCCCGTCAGCGTCTCTGTCCCCGCTGCCATCGCAACGCGCAGTCCCTCAAACTCGCCAGGGTTCCTATCCACCATTCCCTGGAAACGGGTCTTTCCCTGATCGTGGGCCCGGATTGCGCGTTCTACACAGTCAATGGGGCCGCCGGCGTAGGTGGGGTCTTCTCGCAGAGGTCGGAAGTCATTATCAGAGAGCATCAATACATCTGGCATAGTGGGGGGAGTATACACCCACTCCACAAACCACAAACACCACATTTATGCCTCACTGAGATTTTGTTTATGCCAGAGCCCACGCGCCCGTAGCTAATGGACAGGCTACGCCCCTCCCCCTACACTGCTGAGCAGTCTTCAGTGTGACCCAAGGGGAGTGGAGTGCTCAGCGGGCTACCAACATCCTTCCAAACAAACTTAGGCCGTGGCATGTTCTACGGCTGGCGCATCGTGTTGTTGTTATCGCTCACGCGGTTTGTGGCGTCGGGCGTCGGCATGAACGCTCGCAGCCTTCTGGTGCTTCCTCTAGAAAAGGACCTGGGGGTTACCAGGGCAGAGATATCCCTCATGTTCACGGTAGAGGCACTGGTCATCGCCGCTACGGCACCTCTGGGCGGCTGGCTGATGGACCGCTATGGCGCCAGGCGAATCATGGTAGTAGGGCTCCTCATCTCCACTGGCGGTTTCTTCCTTCTTTCCATCGCGCAGTCGCTCTGGCAGGTCATCGTCATCATTGCGCTGCCCCTGGGGCTGGCCTACAACTGGTCCATCCTGAATGCAGGCGCGCCCATCCTCAACAACTGGTTCAACCTGAAGAAAGCGAAAGCGATTGCGTTGCTCAGCGTGTTCCACGGTGCGGGGGCTGCGTTGCTACCATTGATGGCGCTGGGTATCTCCACCTTTGGCTGGCGGTGGGCTACTGCCATTGGCGGGATCGCCTTCATCACGGCTGCGCTACCGTCCATG
The DNA here is from genome assembly GCA_913049785.1 of uncultured Dehalococcoidia bacterium. Classification (GTDB taxonomy): domain Bacteria; phylum Chloroflexota; class Dehalococcoidia; order Lucifugimonadales; family UBA1127; genus UBA1127. The sequence continues at coordinate 58,747 of CAJWXP010000004.1, forward strand.
ATCTTCACTCGAAGCACCCCTGAAGAGATGGGCCTGACGCCTGACGGGATAGAGCAAGCCACTCCGCATTCTCCCGGCCAATCCGGTGCAGGCGCAGAGGGTACGGACTTGCGAGAAGCCATGGGGAAGCCCTTCTTTTGGGTTTTGGGCATCGGCACGGCGTGCATGCTCTTTGCGAACTTGAGCGTCATCGCCCACTTCGTCGCGATCCTGGTCTCCAAAGGCTCCACCGAGTCCACGGGGGCTGCTCTCTTGAGCGTGCAGTTCGTAATGGCCGTCCCATTCGTGATCATAGGCGGTTGGGCAACGGACCGGTTCGGCGGTGCGAAGGTGCTGGTAGGGGTCATGGTGGGAGTGACTGCCGGAGTGGCCGTCCTGTTATGGGCCACAGACATCTGGTCATACGTCATCGCCACGGTGCTGCTTGCTTCCGGAGGGGCAGTCTGGCCTGTCCTGTGGGCGGGGTTAGGTTACGTGTACGGGAGAGCCCACTACAACGTGATCCGCCTGTCCATCTACTCCATCCTCATCCTTGGTATGTCCACGGGACCGTTCTTCGCGGGGCTTTCATTCGACCGCACTGGCGACTACTCGGCATGGTTGACGACGCTGCTATTTGTCTGCGCCGCAGGTATCCTGACGTTGATTGTCGCCGCATGGGCTGAGGGGTCTGCCAGCAAGAAGCCTCAACGCGCCTGATCCCTGCTACACTGCCTCGATTGATATGGAAGAACGCGCAACATCGTCCCCCACAAAAATGTTCCACGGATGGTGGATCGTCGCCACGTCGTTCGTAGGCGCAGGTGTGGGCATGGGCATCGGCGGAGTGGGCCTTGGGGTATTCGTCGAACCGATGACAGAAGACCTTGGCTGGTCCCGGGCGGCAATGGCCGGGGTGTTCATCATCAGAGCCATTGTGATGGGGGTGCTTGGCCCTCTATTGGGGCCGCTGGTAGACAGGCGAATGGGAGCGCAGACGCTCTACGTCTCGGGCGGTTTCATAGCCGGAGCAAGCATCATGATGCTTGCTCGAGTCGACACCATCTGGCAGTTCTATATTCTTTTCGGCATCGGTTGGAGCGTGGGTCAGCTAGCCTTTGGCGGCAACCTGCTCACCGGGCCCATCGTAGCCAAGTGGTTCATCCGCAAACGTGGCCGTGCAATGGGCATGTACACCATGGGCATCCCCGTTGGCTCCATCGTGTTCGTGCCGATCAATGCTGTCCTGGTGACCACCTTCGGCTGGGAGACATCTTGGATCATCCTGGGTTTGACCACGTGGGTCCTGACGATCCCGCTGGCAGCGTTCACCATGCGTCGACAACCAGAAGACATGGGCTTGCACACCGACGGGGACTCCGACGATGAACACGAACGAGCGTTGGCTCAGCATGCTGGTTTGACCGCTGCCCTTCATCGCGTTGACTGGACGCTTTCTCAAGCGCTACGGACCCCTACCCTCTATGTCCTGCTGGTAGCCTTTTTGTTCATGGGGATGGCGATGGGCATCTTCACCATCCACCAGATCCCGGCGATCACGGACAAGGGTTACAGCCTTGGTATTGCCACCGCGGTGAGCATCACGCTCTCTTCGTGCTCACTGATGGTGAAACCCATAGTCGGCTTTTTATCGGAGAGGATGCCGCCCAGGTTTCTAGCATCGGTCTGCTTTTCCCTTGGAGCCTCCAGCCTCGTAGTGCTGGGACTGGCAGACACGTTATACTTGCTCTTCCTGTTTGCGGTGCTCTACGGGTTTGGTGCTGGCGCCGCCGCGGTATTCCAGAACGTCATCTGGGCCGATTATTACGGTCGCAGGCACCTGGGAGCGATACGCGGAATGATCGCTCCCATCACCGCTATGGGAGGTGGTATCAGTCCCTTCATTGCAGGGTGGATGTTCGATAGGACAGGGAGCTACGACACCATCCTGTTCACGATGGGCGCTGGGGCGTTCGTCTCGGCCGGGCTGATGTTGCTGGCCAGGCCCCCCAGGGCGCGTTTCGAAGAGCTGGAGCCAAGCAGCACGACCCCAAATGATCGACGATAGCGCTTAGAGACCCGTTGGATCAGGTTTAGCAAAATTACGGCTACGTGAGGTAATCATGACAACGCCATCAGAGACCGCCTTCACCATAGACACCTCCAGTATCAAGTACGGCGTGGGGGTAACGCGGGAGGTCGGCTATGAGATCAACCGCATGGGCGTAAAACGGGTCATGGTTATCACTGACCCCAAGCTCACGGACAGTGCTCCTGTGGCAACCGTCATGGAATCGATTCGCGCGGCTGGCGTGGACCCTGTGTTGTTCGATCAGGTGAGCGTGGAGCCCACGGACATCTCCATGAAGCAGGCCATCGCCTTTGCTACCGCGGGCAACTTCGATGGCTACGTGGCCGTCGGTGGCGGCTCGAGCATCGACACGGCAAAGACGGCGAACCTGTACGCGACCTACCCTGCGAACTTCCTTGTGTACGTCAATGCGCCCATCGGCGAGGGGAGGCTGGTGCCCGGGCCGCTGAAGCCGTTGATCGCCATCCCAACCACCACGGGAACAGGCAGCGAAACGACAGGCGTAGCCATTTTCGATTTCCTGGAGATGAAGGCGAAAACGGGTATCGCGGATCGGGTCCTTCGACCTGACATGGGGCTCATCGACCCTGAAAATACACGCAACCTGCCCGGGATGGTGGTGGCTTGCAGCGGCTTTGATGTGCTGTCCCACGCGCTGGAGTCGTTCACCGCGTTGCCGTTCGACCAGCGATCTGCGCCGGAACACCCGGGCGCCAGGCCATCGTACCAGGGCTCCAACCCCATCAGCGATATCTGGGCGTTAAAAGCCGCCGAGATGGGGGCCAAGTACATCGTCAGGGCCGCTCAGGACCCCACGGACCATGAGGCGAGGGGTCAGATGCTTCTGGCTGCAACGTATGCGGGCATCGGGTTCGGAAACGCCGGATGCCACGTCCCTCACGGCATGTCGTACGCGGTCTCCGGCATGGTGAAAGAGTTCGTGGCTGAAGGGTACCCCGTGAACCACCCGCTCGTTCCCCACGGTATGTCGGTCATCTTGAATGCGCCGGCAGTGTTCCGGTTCACCGCCCCCACAAACCCGCAACGACATCTCCAGATAGCGGGAGTCATGGGGGCGGACATCGCCGATGCCACAGACGAGGATGCGGGTGAGGTCTTGTCCGGGCTACTCAGCAAGTTGATACAGACCCTTGGGCTGCCTAACGGCCTGGGCGCTGTGGGCTACGAACCTGACGATGTGACCGATCTAACCACCGGAACGATGCCCCAGCAGCGGGTGTTGCGCATCTCCCCTCGGCCTGTCACGGACAGCGACATCCGTCAGTTATTCCTTGATTCTTTGCGCATCTGGTAATGCCTCAACCGCTAGGTTCCCTCGACTCTGGCGCTGCCTCCAGGGTTTCCACCGGTATTTTGGGAGGGGCGGCAAGCATAAAGACTGCACCGGTGAAGGCATAGCCGATCATCACTGCCACAAAGATCAAGAAATAAGAGCCCATCGCGTCATAGGCTATTCCCACCGCCAAAGGGCCCACTGCTGAGGTCAGCCCCTGGAACGGACGCATGTACCCGGTAATCGCGCCGATATGCTCCCTACCGAAGTAGTTCGCCACGATCAACGGTCTGAGGATGAACGATCCCCCCATGGTCAGGCCAAAGAAGATCACGAAGAAGAAGAGCATGAAGGGCCCCAGCACGTAGATAAGGGCCATCACACTGATAGCCGTCAACAATGACTGGATGACTATGAGATGTCGTATGGAATGCTGGTCGGCCAGGGTGCCCCAGATGATTCGAGCGGTGACAGAACAGACTCCGTACACAGAAATTGCCAGGGTGGCTGTCTTCGTTGAGAAACCCTCGCCCTCCAGGTACGGAATCCAATTTGCCTGGAAGCCCTGTTGTCCCAGGCCGCCCAGGGCAACGGCAAATATGATGAGCCAGAACGCCGGTGTATGAAGGGCCTGCCTCCCGGTGAAGCTGAACTCCCTGCCCGATCTCCTGGCAGATTGATTCGATGTAGTAGGTGCTGCCTGCTCTGGCACCTCTGCTATGCCGTCTGGATGTAGCCCCATGTCCTCTGGCCTTGTTTTCACAAGGAAGGAGAGGGGAACCAACAGCACCAGGGCCAGAACACCCAGGAAGAACCACGCATCGCGCCACCCCAGCCAGGTGATCAACCCCAGAATGGCGATAGGAAAGACGAGCGGGCCTGTGCCTCCGCCCATCGACGCGATTCCTAGCGCAAATCCCCGCTTGCGGACGAACCATTTGGGAAGGATGGTCTGGGTCAGGATGCCGCCAGCGCCTAAAGCCCCAATGGAGCCAAATACCCCGAAAAAGAGGTAGAACTCCCAGAGGCTGTCCACGTACTTCAGCGCTATAAGAGATATTCCCAGGATGATGGACCCGGCAAGCATCAATACCCTTGGGCCATTCTTGGTGTCACGCCATGGGCCGACAACGGGCGATAGCAGGCCGGTCAGTGCCGTGCGGATGGTCAGTGCCGCCATGAACGACGTTCGGGACCAGCCAAGCTCGTCCCCCATGGGGCTGACGAAGACGCTCACACCCCAAATGCCAATGCCCGTCTGGAATGCGCCGCTTATCAGGGAGACGCCTACCAGATACCAGCCATAGAAAATCTTGTGGCTCTCTGTCCTAGTTTCCATTGCCTCATTATCGGCAGCAGATATCCACTGCCCTATGAAATCGAAAGATCGTTAATGAACGAGCAATTGGGGATCTTGGCCAGCTCGGTCGGGGCCATCTTGACCTTGGACATCCTATTGCCAGAGCCCACAATGATGTACGGCTGAGCCTTTAGCGCTTCATCGACATACAAAGGCAGGTCAGCAGGGAGGCCGAAGACGGTCACGCCACCGATCTCCATCCCGGTGAGCTCCCGGGTCTCATCCGCAGAGGCGAAAGACAGGCGTGAAGCCCCCATCAAACGCTTCACCACGTGGTTGACATCCAACTTCGTCGATGCCTGCACAAGACAGGCGCTATAAACCTTCTCGCCTCGAGTGGACGTGACGATGATGGTGTTGGCACTGGTCTCCAGCGGGTACCCGTACTCCCGGCAGAACTCCGCGGTGTCTGCGAACGCAGGGTCGCACGGGATGATCTCATGGGTGATAGCCAGCGAAGCGAGAGCTTCAGCGACGTTGGGGTGCGGTTCGTTCATGGGTGTTCCCGGGCCACTCCTCACGGTAATAGCGTTGAGTGTACGGTCGACCACGAGGCTGTCAACCCGATGTGTCCGCCCAAACCCCGTGAACAAGCTCGATTTTACCCTGGCAACCAGACCTCCCGGTGCCATACCATGCTCATCGATACCCCCACGCAACGAGAGGTAACACCTAGCCAATGAAGATCCATGTCATTGATGGCACATACGAATTGTATCGAGCGCACTTCTCCACACCGCCAAGCCAGTCGCCAGACGGTCGACCGGTAGCGGCGGTGAAGGGCCTCATGCGCTCCATGTTGAACCTGCTGCGTCAGGACGATGTGACCCACGTGGCCTGCGCGTTCGACCACGTCGTGGAGTCGTTCCGCAACGATATGTTCGATGGGTACAAAGACGGCCGTGAGGTGCCTGAAGACCTCCAAGGCCAGTTCGGGCTTGCAGAGCAGGCTGTTGCCGCACTGGGCATCGTGATTTGGCCGATGAACGAGTATGAGGCAGACGACGCCTTAGCCACCGCTGCTGCACGATGGGGCGTCCACCCTCAGGTAGACCAGGTGGTCATCTGCTCCCCTGACAAAGACCTGACCCAGATGGTCAAAGGCCAGCAGGTGGTGTGTCTGGACAGGCGACAATCGATCGTGTACGACGATGCAGGCGTGGTGGAGAAGTTCGGCGTGGAGCCTGCTTCCATACCTGACTACCTGGGGCTGATGGGTGACAGTTCAGACGGTTTTCCCGGCATACCCAGGTGGGGCGCAAAGACCGCCTCACAGCTACTCGCGCAGTACAACCACATTGAGAATATCCCGTTGGACAGTTCCGAGTGGACGGTGAAGGTCCGCGGTGCGGAAGCGGTGGCAGCCAGCCTAAAAGAGAACTATGAAAAGGCGTTGTTCTATCGCGAATTGGCGACGCTCCGCACCGATGTGATGCTGGCGGAGACTCTTGAGCAGCTAATGTGGCAGGGTGTGAACCGGGGCCGGTTTGACGCTCTCTCCAACGAGTACGGGTTCTCCGCTGACATGATCCGAACCCATGAATGGAACGAACGCACCTAAAGGCTCTCGCCCCCAAGTGCGTTCGTAATTCGCCTATGCACATGTGACCAGCCGTTGGACTCTATCTATTATTCCGTCGCTACCGCAAGCTCACCATTCGCCTCAAGGAAATCCGTAAAGTCGCTCTGTGGCGCGGTGAAGTCGATGCTCCGAACCTTGTAGAGGTCACCGTGGGTCGCTGCGACCGGCTCAATCCCCTCCTGCAGGTCCTTGGCCATCTGGATGAGACGCCGACGTGCCGTGATGATGGCCTTATCGGTCGTGCCCAGGTGCTCACCCTCTCGGTTGGAGATCAACCCCATGCTCTGGGTCATTGCCATGTCCTGATGTCGGATACCTTCGATGCCTGTGAAGCTCCGCTCACGCTGAACGGTTCTATCCATCAGGAAATCGTTCTCCGGGTTCGCTTCCATCCGGAAGGTATCTGTTATTGAACCGTCCGGCAACGTGTGTGTCGTCGGAAAGATCTTGAACTTGGAGCGTCCGAGGCTCCGCTGCTCCTGAGTAAGTGGTGCTTCCGGATTGTAGGAGTACTCAAAGGCTGAGATGTGCTCATCGTCCTGGGGGAAGTACATGTGCCCACCCCTAGGCCAGGAGTTGTTTGCAATCAAAGAATACGCAGGGAGCAGCCACTGGGTTACCCTCCACCAGCTAGCATCACCGGTCTCACCGGCGTCGCGCCTGGCGCCGTAGATGAATCCATAGTCTGTCTCTTTGATGGTCAGGTCAGGGGCACCCTTCTTGCTTCCAGCAAACTGTGCTTCAGTTGCACGCTGGCCCTTCTCAAAGGTGCTGTGGAGGTAGTTGATGTGGGCCGAGTCGATCTCGCCTTCCACGGCCTGCATGAAGTTGCTGTCCTGGGTCCAGCGAGTCACCATGCGGTGGCTGTCAGGAACCCGAGCCCACTCAAACTGGGGAAGCTCAGGTTTGAGGTCTGCCGGCCCCATATAGGCCCAGATGACGCTGCCAAACTCCTGAGTGGGGTAGGCCGTGATCTTGACCTTGTCTTTAAAGTTGCTCTCTGCGGGCTCTGACGGCATGTCCACGCAGTTACCGTCGATGTCGAACTTCCATCCGTGGTAGACGCACCGAAGTCCGCATTCCTCGTTCCGTCCGAAGAATAGGCTAGCTCTGCGATGGGGGCAGAAATTATCTACCAGGCCAACGTTTCCGTTGGTGTCACGGAACGCTACCAGGTTTTCGCTTAGGACCTTCAATCGGATAGGAGGGCAGTCCGGCTCAGGGAGCTCTTCTGCCAACGCCACAGGAATCCAGAACCGTCGAAACAGGTCTCCCATTGGGGTTCCCGGGCCTGTCTGGGTAAGGATATCGTTATCGTACGCTGAAAGCATGCTTTTCTCCTTATCGCTGAGGGTTATAAGCTGGGTATTTTCCGCTACTGACACCTAGGGTCGGAACGTCGCAAACGTCTTGTTAGAGTTGGAAATCCAGGATTCCATGAACACCGCGTCTGTGGGCTTCCTGTCCAGTTCCGCCATTGCACCGACAAGACAGAACCAGTTTAGCAGCTCATGGTGGCCTCGGCCTTCCGCTTCCTCAATGGTCGTATTGCGCCACGTGTCCCAATCGCCCGCGCACAGCGCCTCGAAATAGCGCTTGTCCGACTCGACATCGGGAAACAGCAGCGAGTTCTTGGCAGTGAGGAAGGAGTGGGACCAGCTGCTTGATGCGATGATCGCCACTCTCCAGGGGCTGGCCGCGGCCGCCCGTGCGATGGAAGCACCAAGGGCGAAGCACCGCCACGGTTGAGGCGGTGGCGGTGCAAGCTCATCTTCGTCGGCGAAGAGCTCGGCTGCCTCAGAGGGCATCAACGGTCGTCCCTGGGCCCCCACCAGCCATCGGCCGTACGAGTTCACAGAAAACGGTACGACGGAATAGGGAAACCCTTTGCGGTCGAAGTCCAGATACAGGATGGAATTCAGGAACGCATGCCCCAATCCGTGGGCGTGGAGCGGTTTGTACGCATAAGCGACCTCGAAGCCGTCGGTGAGCAGCGACGTCGCCAGGTATTTACCCGCCTTACGGTGGCCGTTGATCACGAACTTCTTGTCGTCGGGCTCGTTCCACCAGTTCTTGCCTCTGGTGTTGTGGAGCCACGGCTGCACCTCTACCTGGTCATAGGCCAGGATAGCAAAAGGAGGAACGATGTCCTCTTTGAAGTTCTCATATTGGTCATCGCCGAAGATGAGCACGAAGTCGGGCTGAAAGTCGTCCAACTCCTTTCGGGCGATCCTAAATCGCTCGATCATTGCTTGACGATGCTCCTCAGAGTGGGTCAGCCCTTCATCGTCGCCCCACTGCTCTCGCATAGTAGGGTTCCAATTCTTCGGGTCACGCAAGTACTCCGGTAGTCCGGGGTCTTTCAACGTCGCATTAAAACGGCCCACCAAAGGGTTCTGAACGGTCAAGCCCGGATAGTGGGTAATGCCGAGTCCTAGAATCTCCCCCATCTTTTCCTCCTCTGACTGATGCCGTTAGCTTGCGGCTTGTAGCCACTCTTCATTCAACGAGTTGGCCAACTCGCCACCATCATCCATGCGGATCTCATACACCGCGCCGAAGTACTGTTCACTAGAGGACTCGATGACGCCCTTCTTCCCCTGATACTTCTTTAGGGCCTCTGTTCCTTCTGAAACCAAGACATGGTCGCCAACATTGAACTTCGCCATTTCTGCCTCACAGTAGCTAAATTAAGTTGATTGGGATTATATACCAATACGTCCAAGAGTCACCTATGCAAGCGCCCCCATGGGATCCCATGGGGGAAGAATGATCGGCTCAAGGTCAAAGGCCTTCTTCAGCTCTTCAGGTAAATACTTCTTTGGAACCGCAATCTCAAACATATGTTCAGCGAACCAGGAGTCGTTCATCATGAAGAATCCCTTATCGCCCACTTTGTCGTCCCAACTGTTCTCCACCCTCCACCGCTTGGGCTTGCCATCAACCATGTCCACGCCTGTGAACAACATTGCGTGCGTCATGCTGGTCTGGTGATACTCCAATCGTGACGCTTTATCCATGGAGAACTCTGCTCCGTACACACTCTCGTAGTCGAACAACTCGGCATCCCAGATTCCAAGGTCACGGTCCATCTGCTTACCCGTATCGCAGCCCATCCAAACCGGTAGACCGTCCTCCAGTTGTTTGGCTGTCAGGTCCTTCATCAGCTGGATGTCCACATTCAGATACTTGATGGGTGGGCCGTCCAGGATGTTGCCCAAATATCTGACTGTGTAGGTCTTCCCTATCTCGCTCGTAGGCCTTGGGTCATGCACCAGGCACACATACTCGTCCAGCGGAGTCGTTACGTACTTGTCAGCGAACTCTATTGGGGAAATGTCCCCGTCCCTGCGGAACTCATCGTCCTTGTCCTTCCATTGCCAGAAAAACGATTCTGGTGGAGTACCCAGATGGATGCAGAGCATCTGGTAGACCGTGCCAACCACCTCATCCTTAATCCTCCGCAGTTCGTCCGGGCCCGCCTCAGCGGCGTACATGTCCCGAATACGCTTGGAGCCCTGTCGCACCTGGTAGTTCAGCATGGTGTTCAATCGAGAGGAGTTGCTGGAACTATCGGTCTCTACCATGACTGTCTTGGGTACCACTCCGTACTTCTTGACCAACGAGACGAACATGTCCCACTGTCCCCCATCCTCTATTGGGCGCTGCAACAACCATGCAACGGTGCGATCATCCACAGGGAGATCAGCAGTCTCAATGATGGCTTCCAGAACGAAGTTGGCCCGTTCCAACTTGTCCCAGAACATGAGGTAGCTCTGACTGAACTCGAACTCTTTGAGGTTAAGTTCGTTCCGGGTGTCTGAACGCACCAGGTTGAGCCCGGCGAACATCCAACATCGCCCGGTCCTCGACTGGTTGGTGACCTTCCAACTATCCAGCACTGTCGAGAAGCTGTGGGAGGCTTCAGCCACAATGGACTGCTGCATAGCAATCTGATTCACGTCATGCCTGGAAACGGCGTTCTGCATGAGCTGCTTAGTGGGGTCAGAGGCGAACTTATCTCGATACTCTTTTACACTACTTGGAGTCAGCGCTTCAGTAATTTGTTTGTCTTCAGAATCTGACGCACCCATTGGTCCCCTCCCCGTTCTCCTGGATTGTCGATATTGTAGACCCCGGCATACACGTGTCAACGGCGAGGGCAGTTCAGGGCCGCCGGTTGGACCGTGATAGAATCCGCCCATCAATCTTGCGAGGGAGGCTCTCATTTCGTTGACCTTGAACGAAGCGAACCAGGTGATTCAAGGGACCATTGCCAAAGCTGAGGAAATGAACATCAAAATCAATGTTGCCGTCTGCGATGCCGGTGGAAGGCTCATCGCCTTCTCCAGGATGGACGATGCCATTTGGGTGGGCGTCTACGGTTCACGGGGCAAAGCAGTGGCATCGGCTGGTTTCGGACGAGCAAGCGGGTTGCTGCAGGAGCGTGCCGGCTCGCCCATCATCAGTGGTATCGTCGCCGGCGAGGGTGGGCACATGATTGTCAGTCAGGGCGGAGTGCCCATCGTTCGAGACGGGCAGGTCGTAGGCGCTTGCGGAGTGGGTGGCGGCACAAGTCAGGAGGATGAGGACTGTGCAGTAGCCGGGGTTGCAACGCTGGGATAGAAGCCATACACCTGCGTCTCTAATCACGATCGAACAGGGGCGGTCTCTGTGTGTGCCATGGAGTTGCCTGTTCATAGGCTTGAGCGATTCTCAGCACCATCGCCTCATTGAAAAGCTGCCCGGCGATTTGGAGCCCTATGGGCAAGCCATCCTGAGTGAACCCGCAGGGCACGGATATCGCTGGAAGCCCAGAGACATTGAACAAGCTGGTGAACTGAGGTCTGCTGGCTCGCGATTGCGGATCATAGCCCTCAAAGAGGGCCGGGGGTGTTGCGACCGTCGGCATGACAAGGCCGTCTACTGTGGTCAGGAGTTCCCGCATCTGCGACACCACTGAACCCTTCAAACGCTGGGCTTCAATGTAGTCTGTGGCGTTGAACCCCTCAGCATCACGTAAGCGGGGCAGCACATTATCGCCGAGTAGTTCAGGGGCCGTTTCCAAGGTCTTTTTGTGATAGGCCAGTGCATCCGCCCCGAAAATCACGCCGCTCGCTCGCCGTGCGTCGTCGAATGGAGCCTGAACATCGGCGATCTCAATCCCGCTATCCTTCAGCGTTTGGATAGCGGCCTCGAAGGCTTTCATGACCTCGCCGTCGACACCCTCACCCTCGTTGAACCAGTGGCGCGTCACCCCGACACGAAGCCCGCGTACACCAGAGTCCAGCATACCCAGGTAATCGTCTACAGGCTGATTCGCGCTGCCGTAGTCGTGCGGATCGAACCCAGCCATCGCCTGAAGCATGAGAGCGCAATCCCTCACATTGCGCCCCAATGGTCCAACGTGGTCCAGAGACCAACTTAGTGGGATCACGCCGTCGCAACTGACTCGCCCGTACGTAGGCTTCAATCCAACGATGCCACATTGACTGGCCGGCGATCGGATGGATGCGCCGGTGTCAGACCCCAATGCGGCCATGCATAGACCACCAGCTACGGCAGCTCCTGAACCACTGCTGGACCCTCCAGGGCGGTAGTCCGGGTTCCAGGGGTTGCGGGCAGGGGGGAACGGTGAGTCAGAGCTGATGTTGGGCATAGCGAACTCCTGCAATGCCAGCTTGCCCAAGAGCACGGTTCCCGCCTCTTTCAATCGAGACACCACGGCTGCGTCCTCGTCCGGCACCCATTCGATCAATGCACGTGATTGGGCCGTGGTCCGGATGCCTTTGGTGGCAAAGAGGTCTTTGAGCCCTATCGGAATTCCGTGCAGTGGCCCTCTGTCAATGCCTTTGCTGAGCTCAGCCTCTGCCACTTTAGCCTGGGCTATTGCCTCATCGCCCGTCACCAAGAGAAAGCTTTGGATAAGAGGGTCGAGTCGCTCGATACGAGCTAGGTAGGTTTGGGTCAGCTCTACAGGGGAGAGTCGCTTGCTCCGGAACAGCGCCCCTGCCTCGGCGATGGACAGGTAAGCGACATCGACCGATTCCATAGTCGTTTTCTCCTTGAAGCAATCAATCGGTGTGGGAGAGGCCTTAGCTTAGCTCCGGCTCTCCCACACCGGGTCAGACAACCAGAGCCGACCATACAGCCCGAACCAGACGCGGTCAACGTAATAAAAGAAGGGCACCTTAGGGTGCCCTTCTTTTATGTACTGGTCGGGGAGCCGGGATTCGAACCCGGGACCTCTACGTCCCGAACGTAGCGCGCTACCATGCTGCGCTACTCCCCGATTATCGGCCAAAACCGGCCCTTTTTTGTTGTCGTTATATCAACGTCGGTGTCCCGAACGTAGCGCGCTACCATGCTGCGCTACTCCCCGATGTTCTTAAACCCTTCTAGAGGGTATTCCCATTATAGGGTGGCGGTCAGCTTGAAGCCAGCCTAGTCCTCGTCTTCCTCTTCGTTGGAACTCTCTTGGGGCTGGTCAGCCGGTTGTGCGTTGGATGGTCTTGGGTTGGGTCGCGGAGACCCTTCTCTTCCAGAGCTTTCCCCGTTGCGAGGCATGATGGTTACCTTGCGGTCTTCACCCTCGCCAAGGCTCTGGGTGGTCACTTTGGGGTGGTCCGCCAGTGCGACGTGGATGGCTCGTCGTTCAGCCGGGTTCATGGGCTCCAACGTGAAGGAGCGTCCAGACCCAGCGACCCTATCCGCTATCCGCAACGCAAGACCGCGGAGAACCTGGGTCCTACGATGGCGATACTGCTCTACGTCCAACATGATCCGGCCTTCAGCCTGATCTGGAGTGCGGCTCAGCAACAGGTTCATCATGAACTGCATGCTACGTAGGGTCTCGCCTCGCCTGCCGATGAGGAGTCCAGAATCATCGCCAGTGATCTCAATCAGTTGCGTGTCTGGAGAGTCGTCAGGTGGCTTAGAGATGGTGGAGACAGCATCAACACCCATGGTCGTCAGGAAATTGTCCACAATGACCTTGGCTGCCTGGACAAGCCCGCCACCCTCTGCTAGCGCGGTCCCTCGAACCCGAGCGGGTTCACCACCAATCCCGAAGATGCCAGACTTACCTTGACTGAGAACCTCTATTTCTACCTCTTCGCGTCTTGCGTCGAGCTGCTTTAGAACCAGCTCGATTGCTTCTTCCACCGTCTTGCCGTTCGCTTCCACGCTGTCCGTCATCGTTCTGCTCCTCCGCCGGTTCGGCAATCACTTCTGCTTCACCTTGATCTGAAACAGCTGCCGCGGGAGCGGCTTGTGGCGCCCGCGATAGTCCCCCTAAACCGGTAGTAAAATACTGAATGGCAACACCCATCAGGTTTGAGACAACCCAATACAACGCCAACCCACTTGGGAACGAGAATGAGAAGAAAATAAACATCAGCGGCATCATCCACAGCATCATCTGCTGGGTCTGCTGCTGCTTAGGATCCTGGCTGGGATAGGTCATCATCTTCTGCTGCAGCCACATGGACGCGCCTACCATCAAAGGCAATATGAAGGACGAGTCCGGTACCGATAGGTCCAACCACAAAAAGCTGCTGTCTACAGGTACGGCGGTATGGACCATGGGAAGCCAGCTATACAGCAGCTTGGACAGATCCGACAGGTTCTCCGGGCTTGATGGCAACACCCTGATCAACGCCCAATACAACCCGATCCAAATAGGCATTTGGATGACCATGGGCCCCAGACAGCCAATGGGGTTTATGCCGTTCTCTTTGTAGATCCGGAAGGTCTCTGACGATATCTTCTGTCTATCGTTTTTAAAGCGAGCTTGAAGCGCTTTCAACTGCGGCTGTACGGTGGACATTGCTCTTGTGGACTTGATCTGCTTCAACGTGAGCCTCATGGTGATGAGACGAATGAGCACGGTTAGCCCAATGATGCTGAGCCCAAAATTCTTGAATAACAACAGATACAGAAGCACCAGACTGTTGGCCAGTGGCCGCATCAGTACTTCTCTGAATATGTCCCCAATGATTTCCAATATCGTTCCTTGCTAGCTACTGGTCGGTGTCATAGGTCCAGAGTTCAATGCGTCGCTCAGCGTCCAGGGCGTGAACGATGCCATCGACGTCGATGATGTAGACACGCTCGCCCTGGCTGGCGATGTCCGCCCGAACTTTCTCGCCTACACCGAACGACCATTCCTCACGACCGTCCACGAGGCTGAGTTGGTGGACTTGCTTAGCGTCAGTGGCCACTATTAATGTATCTGAAAGAATAACCGGGGCAGCCATGACCGGGCCACTGACCTCTGCCGGACTTGACCAGCGCATTCCAAGGTTGAGGTCAAGGGCATAAACGTTGCTGCCGAGGGTTGCTGCGTAAATGGTGCTACCGTCTGAGACCATTCCTGCCCAGAACCAGTTGTCCCCGGAAAACTCCGCCTTCTGCTCTCCAGTTGCAGCATCCAGTGCGTAGATCTTCCTGTCCAGAGCACCCACATAGACGGTGCCATTGAGTACCAGAGGGCTTCCGACAACAGCTCCACCGACCTTAAAACTCCATCGCTCTTCGCCGTCTTCTGCGTTTACTGCATACACGGTGTGTTCCAAAGTACCAAAGTAGAGGGTGCCGTTTGACGCGGTTGCTGCCGACCATATCTTCCCGTCTGCCTCAAACTCCCTCCATGCAGTTCTGGGGAGCGCACGCTCGTCCGCCTCCAGTGTCAGCGCATAAAGGAATCCATCAGTGGTGCTGACCACCAGGGTGTTCCCGATGAGGGTTGGTGAGCCGACTACCGGGCCTGGTACAGGCGCTGCCCAGTTCCTAGTACCCGTAGTGGAATCTATTGCAAAGAGGTTGGCGTCAATATCATCATCGTCTTCGGGGTCTCCATACGTGGCCACGAAGATGCTGGTAGTGCCCGTAAAGCCGTCCCCGGCGAATGCTCCCAGCACGGGAGCGCCATACACCGGGCCTAACTCATCTTCATTCTCGGGGGGATGTGGGCCCCAAATCTTGGCAGGGTTGCCTCGACCACCCTCAGCATCGTCAGAGATGTCCAGCGCAATCACACGGCCTTCACCGGATGCTACATAGAGGACATCGCCTTCAATGGTCACCCCAGACCAGGCGTCTGCGCCAAATCGGTTGAGGCCACAGGCGGCAACAAGGGGTAGAAGCAATAACACAAGGATGGGAATCCACTGAATGCGACGCTTCACCTACGAATATCCTTTTCCGGGCGCACTAAGGCTGCCCAACAAGTACGGCACATTAACGCTACTCAGCGATGGAGTTGGTCTCCGGGACCGGGTCATACCCTTCCCCACCTACGGGGTTGCATCGACCCAACCGACGGGCCGCCAGTAAGGTACCCTTGAACAAACCGTGGCGATCGACCGCCTCATACGCATAGTCGGAGCAGGTAGGGTAGTATCGGCACCTGCTTCCCAGGATCGGGGAAAGCAATCGTTGGTACCCTCTAATCAGTACTAAACCCAGTCGTTTCACCGTAACCGCCCCCTACTCAGGACCCGACCTACACTCTCATCTTGGCCCGCTCTAGAAGAGCGAGGAAATCAGCTTTCAACCCCTGGAACGGCACCTCTGCCGCGCTGGGTCTGGCAGATACGACAACGTCGTAACCTGGAGCCACCCCGGCCTGCCGTACGATCTCTCGAAGTCGTCGTTTCACCCGGTTTCGCACTACGGCGTTCCCAACAGCTTTACTCACTGCGAAGCCTATGCGGTACACGTCCCTGCCGTTAGGTGTGGTTCTCAAGGACAGGTGTTGGGATCCCCACCTGCGGCCCGCTGCAATCGCTGCATCAAAGTCCGCTTTCCTGGTGAGTCTCAGTTCCCGTGGCAGCATCGTCGTTATGTGCACCTCAGCGCCCGTTTTTATTACTCGATAACGAGAGGTGAGGAATGCGCCTTCGCCTAGCTGCTGACGTGCTCGCGACCCTTTAGGCGGCGACGCTTCAACACAAGTCGGCCCTCACGAGTACGCATACGCACTCGAAAGCCGTGGGTGTTCTTTCGATATCGGGATTTCGGTTGAAATGTCCTCTTTGTGTTCTGTCCCACTTGGATATCTCCCTATGAGTGCCCACCCCTTCGGCATCTAATGCTGGACGCACCAAGGATGTCCTGTTGTTTCTTAATACGGAGAGATTATAGCACCGGCTTCACGATGCGTCATCCTGCGTGACTATCAACAGCTATCTAGCAACAGCTATCTGGCCAACACCAACACTACCACCACTGTGGCCAGCCACAAGAACACCGTAGCCATGAGCGGCCTATCGCTGAGGAACATCTCCTCCGGGGTCTCACCGGCGTTGTGGTGGTAAAGCAGGTGCAGATAGCGGTACAGGCCGTAGGCCATTATGGGTATCGTGACGGCCATAGTGCGATTGTCTGGCAGGTTAGATGCGGTGATGGTGTACGCAACGTAGGTGATGAAAACACCACCAGCCACCAGTGTTATGAGCCTGTTCAACAGAGTCCTGGAATAGTCTTTAAGCACATGTCGCTGCTGGGACGCAGCCTCTTCCGCGCCCGCCATCTCACCACGTCGCTTCCCAAATCCGATGAGCATCGCTCCCAGGCTGGTGACGGCGTAGAGCCACAGGGAGATGGGCACCTGGATGACCACAGCACCACCAACGGCCCGGAGCACGTAGCCGGTGCTCAGCACCAGCACGTCGATCACTGCCACCTGCTTCAGCTTGATGGAATAGGACAGGGTCAGCGTCAGATAGACCAACACCACGACGCCAAACCAGGGTTCAAGGAGAAACGACAGCCCGATACCGACGATGAACATCCCAAGGGCGATCAATACCGCTTGGCGAGGCGAGACGAGGCCTGCTGCGATGGGTCTGTAACGCTTCAAGGGGTGGAGCTTGTCCTGGGGGGCATCGATGAGGTCGTTTATCAGGTAGGTGGCGCTGGAAAGAAGACAGAAGAGGAGGAAGGCCGCAGTGGCTATGCCGAAGACCTCCAGGCTCTCTCCCCACTCGCCGAGGTCCCAACGCTCGTTGATGGTGAAGATGAAGGCAAGGTAGATGATGCCGTTTTTAGCCCACTGCCTGGGTCGCATGGCCCGCAGGAGGCTTCTGAGAAACACAGTATTCTCTTTCGCGCTTATCATCACATGAGCAATCATAGAGGAGGCAGTGCTTCCAGCCAATGTTTCTAAGCTCGCCCTTATGCAAAAAACGCTACCATAGGGACAAATAGTCAGTCCAGGGAAAGAAGAATGGCGAAGCAGCGTAAACGGCAGACTTAGTCTGCACCAAGCTTACGGAGAGTGGTCTCCTCAAATCATTGGATATCAGGGAATAATCATGGCGAAGCAGAGAAAGCGCATAGACGTCCTGTTGGTAGAACGCGGGCTCGCTCTCACGCGGAAGAAGGCGCAGGCGCTCCTCATGGCCGGGCACGTTACCGTTAAACAACAGCCTGTCACCAAAGCTGGGACCCTGGTCGACGTAGAGTCGGACATGGCCGTGAAGGAGCAGCTTCGGTACGTCGGTCGTGGTGGCGAGAAGATGGCCGGTGCGCTGAGCGACTTCGGTATCGATCCCACTGGCATGGTGGTGCTGGACGTGGGCGCTTCCACCGGCGGCTTCACGGACTGCCTGATACAGCGGGGGGCAACAAGGTCCTACGCGCTGGACGTGGGCAAGGGGCAGATCCACAACAAGCTGATACAGGACCCCCGGGTGGTGGTCATTGAAGGTGTCAACGCTCGTAATCCCTTTGACCTGCCTGAGCTAGTGGACATTGGCGTAGCAGACGTCTCGTTCATCTCTTTGCGATTGGTAGTCCCGGAGATGGTGAAGCACTTGAAGCCAAGCGCGTACTTGGTGCTGCTGGTGAAGCCTCAGTTTGAAGCCGAGCGAGGCGAGGTGGGCAAAGGCGGGATAGTGCGCGATGGGTTTGTGCACGCACGGGTGCTGGGGCGTTTCACATCTTGGGCCATCGACAAGGGCTATCGACTCAGAGGCCTGACGACCTCGCCGTTGTTTGGCGATGCGGGGAACAAGGAGTTCTTCGTCCTCCTCCAACCAGGCTGAGCCTGGACCCATGCTGACGGGGTGTTCTCTAGCCGTAGCCGTTTGGAATAGACTAAAATCCTTAAACCTATCGAGTCCGTCATTCTGAGCGAGGCGAAGAATCCGTAACCCCCTCGATGAGTCGCCAGCAGATCGACAACATATGGAGCAATGAATGGAGTCTGACAAAATCATCCTCTCCGGCATGGTCTTCTACGGGTATCACGGCGTCTCGTCAGAAGAGCGGACGCTGGGACAGCGGTTTATCGTCGACCTAGAGATGGAGGTCGATTTACGCCCCGCCGGGTTAAGCGACGACCTTGCCGATGCCATCAACTACGCTGAAGCGAACCAGCTTGTGAAAGAGATAGTAGAGGGAACGCCCAAGAACCTGTTGGAAGCAGTAGTGGAAGAGGTGGCTCAACGGGTGCTCTCCGGGTTTGCCGTCACAAGCGTCAAAGTTCGGTTGACCAAGCCATCGCCACCCATCCCGAGCGCAGTCATGAATGGGGCCTCCGTGGAGATCATCCGGAGGCGGTAATGGATCACAGATCCAAGGGCAATTCCCCTTGACGCCACAATAGGCGGAGGCCTATACTACTCGATGGACTCTTTCAGAGGGCAGAGAATGCAGGTCAACAGCTAAAGCACATCAATGGAGCGATCCTCAGGCGGTGGCCGGGGGGTTCCCCCGATCGCCGTTTTTGTGTCTTTAGCGCGGAGCATCCCTCTGGATCAAACGCACGTTACCAACAGAAGAGTAAGTAGTAAAGTTGTTTTTATTGTAAGAGCATCTTCGAGCCTTGTAGTGGAGAAGGTAATAAGGGTTCACGGAGGATGCCTAGGCGCTTAGAGCCGATGAAGGGCGTGACCAGACGACGATACGCCCGGGTGAGCGGTCAAGTACGCTAAGCCCGGGATGCCCGAATGGGGAAACCCGGCGGAGTGTTTAAGCTCCGTCATCTCTGAGGATTAATGGGCTCAGAGAGGGGAACCGGGGGAACTGAAACATCTCAGTACCCTGAGGAAAAGGAAGTAACAACGATACCCTAAGTAGCGGCGAGCGAACGGGGTTCTGCCCAAACCATGTAGACCTAACGGCCTGAGAGCTTATGTCTATGCGGGGTTGTGGGGCACTCTAGGGACAATCTCAGTTGTCCCAGGGCGCAGGGGTTCGGCCAGTCGAAAGACCCTGGAACGGGCTGCCATAGAAGGTGAAAGCCCTGTAGATGAAGACTGGACCCCGGCCCAGAGTGTTCCCGAGTACCACGGGGCACGAGGAATCCCGTGGGAAGCTGGGGGGACCACCCTCCAAGGCGAAATACTCTAAGCGACCGATAGTGAACCAGTACCGTGAGGGAAAGGTGAAAAGCACCCCGGAAGGGGAGTGTAAAGACCTGAAACCGTGAACCTACAGACAGTCAGAGCCTCTCTTCGGAGGGGTGATGGCGTGCTTATTGAAGAATGATCCGGGGAGTTTTTAGGAGTGGCGAGGTTAAGAGAATGCAATCTCGGAGCCGTAGGGAAACCGAGTGTGAATAGCGCGCCAAGTCGCTTTTAAAAGACCCGAAACCGAGCGACCTACCCTTGGCCAGGGTGAAGGTTCACTAACCTGAACTGGAAGCCCGAACTCGTAGTCGGAGCAAAGACTTGGGATGAGCTGAGGGTAGCGGTGAAATGCCAATCGAGCTCGGAGATAGCTGGTTCTCCCCGAAATGCCTTTAGGGGCAGCCCTGAGATTAGGCTGCCGGAGGTAGGGCTCTGGATGGGTAAGGGGGCGCGAGCTTACCGACCCCAACCAAACCCCCAATGCCGGTAGACCATGCTCAGGAGTGAGACGGTGAAGGATAAGCTCCATCGTCGAGAGGGCAACAGCCCAGACCGCCAGCTAAGGTCCCTAAGTGCGAACTAAGTGTGCAAGGATGTGGAGTTCCCCAGACAGCCGGGAGGTTGGCTTAGAAGCAGCCATCCTTCAAAGAGTGCGTAATAGCTCACCGGTCGAGGGGTTCTGCGCCGACAATGTCACGGGGCTAAGTTCGTCACCGAAGCTGCGGACTGTAGTTTGTTAAAACTGCAGTGGTAGGGGAGCGTCCCCGTCAGCGTTGAAGCTCAGACGGCAAGTCTGTGTGGAGCGGCGGGGAGTGAGAATCCCGGAATGAGTAGCGCCAACCCTGGTGAAAACCCAGGGCGCCGAAAGCCCAAGGATTCCTACGGAACGTCAGACGGCGTAGGGTAAGTCGGGACCTAAGCCAAAGCCGCAAGGCGCAGGCGATGGACAGCTGGTCAACATTCCAGCACCACCCAGATTTCGTTGATCTACGGGGGGACGGGGTAGGATAAGGAGAGCATTCCCATCGGACATGGAGTGTTGTCCCGTGTAGGTCTATGACCGCCGGAGGAAAATCCCCGGTGCGAGACTGAGGCGGATACGAAATCCCTGGCTACGGTCAGGGAGATTCTTCTGATTCCAGGCCTCCAAGAAAAGCCTCGTAAGTAGATGTTTGGGTGCCCGTACCGCAAACCGCCACAGGTGGGCTGGGGTAAGCACCCCAAGGCGTCCGAGCGAACCTCCGCTAAGGAACTCGGCAAAAGAGCCCCGTAACTTAGGGATAAGGGGCGCCCGCCAGTGTGTAGGGATTTACTCCCGAAGCATTGGTGGGCCGCAGCGTAGCATCTCTGACAACTGTTTACCAAAAACACAGGTGTCTGCTAAGGGGAAACCCGAAATATAGACACTGACGCCTGCCCAGTGCCGGAAGGTTAAAGGGAGAGGTGAGAGCTTCGAACTGAAGCCCCGGTGAACGGCGGCCGTAACTCTAACGGTCCTAAGGTAGCGAAATCCCTTGTCGGGTAAGTTCCGACCCGCATGAATGGCGGAATGATTGGAGAGCTGTCTCAGCGGAGGGCTCGGTGAAATTGCAAGGCCTGTGAAGATGCGGGCGACCCGCGGCGGGACAAAAAGACCCCGTGGAGCTTTACTGCACCCTGGCACCGGACTGGGGTCCGGGATGTGTAGGATAGGTGGGAGACTGGGAAACTTCGGCGTCAGCCGGAGTGGAGTCATCGGTGAAATACCACCCTTCCCTGATTTTGGCCCTCACTTGGGTACCCACCCAAGGACGCTGCCAGGCGGGTAGTTTGACTGGGGCGGTCGCCTCCTAAAAGGTAACGGAGGCGCCCCAAGGTCCCCTCAGGACGGATGGCCATCGTCCGTTGCGTGTATGGGCAGAAGGGGGCTTGACTGCGAGAGATACACCTCGAGCAGGGACGAAAGTCGGGCCAAGTGATCCCACGGTACCGTGTGGAAGGGCCGTGGCTTAACGGATAAAAGCTACC
>CAJWXP010000005.1 GCA_913049785.1 uncultured Dehalococcoidia bacterium
AAGCATGGCCAACACCTGGGAGAGCATCGTACTCTGCGCATATAGCAATGTGGAGCGGCCCGCTGCCAGATCGAGCGATGAAGGCCGTCGGTAGGTCACACACGCCGGTCTCGACAGCGAACCCGGCCTTGGCAAGCGACTCCGCCAGCAGCGCCGATGCCTCGACTTCTTCATATCTCAACTCGGGGTTGGCGTGGATCCTGTGGCTAAGGTCCAATAAGTGATCTTTAACCCCTGATACCTTTTCCTGCGCTCCTACTTTTGCGTCCATAATCCCCCTTAAATTACCGTGGAGCCAGACCGATAACACGATCTGACTCCACATTTTAGATATCCTCGTTTGTCCTTAGCATCCTCATTG
This sequence comes from uncultured Dehalococcoidia bacterium, assembly GCA_913049785.1. GTDB lineage: Bacteria > Chloroflexota > Dehalococcoidia > Lucifugimonadales > UBA1127 > UBA1127. The sequence goes on from CAJWXP010000005.1 coordinate 362, forward strand.
GGACGCCTCCTGCCCTATCTCATTAGGAAAGTGAAACGGTGCTGGGAGCAAACATCTCCTCCACGGAGACCTTGGACGGAATGACCTTTTGGTCGACGCAGGCTTGGATGATGGCTTCCATTGTCGTGTTGTTGGCTGCCAGTCCGTACGGAAGCGGGTCGCCACCAACATCCTTGCCGTTCTTCGCGATGGCTTGGTCTTCGTCCGAGAGGTCTGCTCCGGCGTCAAGCTTGGTGATGTAGGACGCTTTCGCAGCCTTGAAGGTGTTGAACAGCTCCTCGGCCAGCCACGGGTTCGCTGCGAGGAGTTCGTCCTTCACGACCACGGTGTGGTTGATCGGATACACGCCCTTGTCCTTGAAATATTGGACCGCTGCGTCCCTGGCGCCGGGAATAAGTGGTTTCACATCTTCTGAATCAGTCTGCCCAACGCCAATGCCAGCAGCAATGTCTCCATCGACAAGCATCTTCGCCAGGTCAGAACCCTCCGGGGCCGACACAACGTTAGGCGGATACTGATACTCTGCCACGTGCTCGTCTCCCGCCAGCACCCAGGTGATCTTGTCTATGTCCACGCCGTATCCGTCTCTGAGGATGCCCCGCACCCACACTCCGGTGGTCACTGTCCAGCCACGCACGCCCACCTTCTTCCCCTCCAGGTCTTTGGGGTTGGTGACTCCAGATTTGACGTTGTAGTTGATGGCCCCATGATGGAACCCTCGCACAGGGAATACCGGAATGGCGGTGATGGGCTTGTTGAATGATCTGGCGCACAGGTACGTGGAGATAGCCATCTCTGAGACATCGAACTCCATGCCCCTGATCATCCGACGGAATGCACTGATTATCGGGGTGACCTCTACCCAATCCAAAGCCAGTTTGTCGTTGTTCAGGCTGCCATCGATGATGGACTGGGTATGACCGTATTTTCCTGTTGCTGTTAGCAGTGTTAGCGCCATAATGTGTCCCCTTTCCAAGTACGATTAAGACTGTATGCGATTCTCTGCGTAGGTGTAGCAGAAACGGGCGTACGGGTCAACCCACTACTTCCAGGGCTTGGCCTCCCAATGTTGGTGGGCGCCATCGTGCAGTCTATCTATGGAGAACCCACTATTTCTAGCTGGCCCGGCGCGTTGACAGGTGGGTTCAGATTCTTCTATACTACCCGCGTCCTTTGACCCCAGTGTTTATCTCGTGTGCTGTCTGCAGTGGCTACGTCGATCGTCGGCAATGAGGGAGGAGCCCGTTTATGGCAATCGAGAGTCAGTTCGAGATGTGTCACCATCATTGGGTAATTGACACCCCAAACGGCCCCACCAGTGTTGGCACTTGCAAAATGTGTGGTGAGCGGCAGGAGTTCGTCAATTCCTTAGGGTCTGTAGGCTGGGAGAAAGTCACGTCTTACGGACGTACGGTCAACCAGACTCCTGCAGCAAGCGCAACCGCCGCCAAAACCCTTACCAAGAGCTAGCCTGTTCCAAGCGAACACGCTTCATATGGCCCAAGTGGCATGGTAGGCATTCCCTGAGTACGCAATCGACACGTCCTGTCGAGCAGCAGATTCGGGATGCTATTCAGCATGACGGCCCTATCCCCTTTGACCGATTCATGAAGTTTGCTCTGTACTCGCCAGATGGTGGGTATTATCGGTCGCACACCCCCATAGGGTCAGCAGGCGATTATTTCACCAGCCCCACTGCCCACCCAACCTTTGGCACGCTCATTGCTGCCCAGCTAGAGCAGATGTGGGAGATACTTGGCAAACCCTCTCCCTTTACTGTGCTTGAAGCCGGGGCAGGAAACGGTGTCTTGGCCCGAGATATAGCACAGGAAGTTCAGACAACTTTCCCAGAATTCTCGCGATCATTGCGCTACGTTGCCCTCGACTATGCCGCTCCTGACAACCTGACTTCAAGTTTGAACCCCATCGCTGCCGCCGGTGTGCCGTTACGAGGGCTGGTAGGGTGCATCCTCACTAACGAACTCATCGACGCTCTTCCCGTCCATCGATTCCGCGTCCATGACGGGTCGATACACGAGGTGTTTGTGGACGCCTCCGACGACAAGTTCGTGGAGATGCTACAAGAACCAACCAACCCGCTCATTACTCATCGCGTCACTGAATCTACACAAGAGGCTCTCCCCGAGGGTTACAAGGGCGAGGTCTGTTTCCAGGCAGACGCATGGCTGACGGAGGCGTCAGCAGCCCTGGAGCGAGGGTTTGTGCTCACTGTGGACTATGGTGGTACGACAAAGGAACTGTACTCTCCCCAGCGCGAGGGCGGCACCCTGCGATGCCATTACAAGCACGTCGTCAGCGGCAACCCCTACGTCAGGGTGGGTCGACAGGACATCACGGCCCACGTCGACTTCACTGCGCTAAAGGAATCTGGCGAGCATTGCGGTCTGGAAGTCCTTGGGTACACGACGCAGCGAGAGTTCCTCACCAACCTGGGCATTGGCAGCTATCTGGAGGCGCTCGCGAGTCAATCACGTGCAGGTACAGACTACGGTTCGGGTGCCCTTCCCAGACAGGCGTATCTGGCCAATAGGATGGGGATGCAGGAGTTGTTGCAACCGGAGGGGTTAGGGAACTTCAAGGTCATGATCCAGGGAAAGGGCGTATCAAGCGATGACCTCTGGGGCTTCACGCCGGACAACCTGCACCAATCACGTCTTCAGCGTGACCTCGCTACGCTACATGTACCTCTGCTGACGTCGACGCACACGCCGTTGATGGAAGGCAAATACCCTCACCACCAGGATATTATCCTGGACCTTAATTCCCTCACGGATATCTAACGAAGTTCGATACTACTGCTAAGGGTCATTTCGAAATGGCGTACGAGTAGAGGTCGCGGGGTTCTTCAGCAATGTTGGGGTGGACCATGTGCCGCTGAAGAACGCCGTCCCGCACCATGCCCGCCTTCTCCATTACACGGGCGGACGCAAGGTTCTCCACATCGCATATAGCAGCAACCCTCTCGACCTCCGGCAGCGCCAATCCGGCATCAATCACGGCCATCAGCGCCTCAGTTGCGTAGCCCTTTCCCCATTCCGACCTAGCCACCACATAGCCCGCATCCGCTACACCATCTTTGACTCGCAGCTCTATCATCCCGATGAGTAGGTCACGCTTCGTCTCTATCATCGACCACGCACAGATGTTTCCCCTTCGCCAGGCGAGTATCCGGTCGTGGATATGGTGCTCCGCATCGGCTAGCTTCTTTGATGGTCGCCACGTCAGATACCGGGTGACTTCCATGTCCTGAGCGTAGCTGGCAAATATCCGTTGGGCGTCCTCAGGCACGGGGACTCTGAGCAGAAGGCGTTCAGTGGTGATCTCACGGGGTAACATGGCCAACCTCCGCTAACCCTATTCCAGAGGCTCTGAGGTGGCAGCATGGTCGTTGTACACGTACCATGGCTCAGCCTTGTCATCAACACCCAGCAGCTTGCCCGGGGCGCACTTGCGAGCAGTGGTGAGGAACGCTGTGTGGGCGACCATCCGGTGGACCGGACGCACGCTACGACGGGTGACGTGCCAGGGTCGTTGGAGCACTTCGAAGCTCTCAACCAGGTCGAACTGCGGCTCCTGGTTCAATGCCTCAACGAGTCGATGCACCTGCAGAATCGTGGGCAAGTATGCCAGGAAGATGCCGCCGGGTATCAAGGCCTCCACTGCGTGACCCACCACCTCCCAGGGCTCCGGTACGTCAAGCACCATGCGGTCCAGCTCTTTGTCCTGGATGCCGTCATAGAGGTTGGCAACACGCACGGTCAGATTCTCTGTGTTCGGTACCGCTGCATGGATGTTCTTGATGGCTTTTTTGATGGAATTCTCTTGCACTTCATACGAGAAGACCTGCCCGGCAGGCCCAACAGCCCTGAGGATCGCCATAGTCATCGCCCCGGAGCCCAGGCCGGATTCAAGCACCCTTGCGCCCGGGAATAAATCAGCAGCAACCAGGATCGCTCCTATGTCCTTGGGGTAGATGATCTGGGTGACCCGTCGCGACTCAACGATAAACTCAGCCAGTGTAGGGCGCAGGGCGAGGAACTTGTGCTCACCTACTTGAATCCTAGAGCCCACTTCCTGCCCGATGATCCCGGTGTGGAGGACAGAGCCTAGATGCGTGTGGAACGCCCCTGTCGGCTCCAGTTTCTGAAGGTAGCGGCGGTACTTGCGGTCCAGAAGCAGCACAAAGTCACCTACTCGGAAGTAGGTCTCCGAGCTGTTTATTGTGCCTTCCATGTCCTGGGCCACACTTTGGGAAATAGGGCTGTCCACCACGTCTGCTCCTTCTGTGGTGTAGGGATCTAAAACACTACGAGGCCGTGCCCAACGGTATCACATGGCGGCACGACCTCGCGTTCTAGCTGATCATATCTACGTAACGTGTGTTAGGAGATTTTGGCGAGCTCCGCCAGCAACTCCGCGTGCTCAGGTAAGTTCCCTGGCTCATAGACCTTGGTCCACTGGATCACGCCGTCACGGTCGATGATAAAGACGCTGCGAGCGTCATTGCCACGCTCGTCGTTGAACACACCGTAGGCCTGCCCAACCCCGCCATGAGGCCAGAAGTCGGCAAGCAAGGGGAACGTCAGGTTGCCAAGGCCGCCTGAGAACTGGTTCAGAGACGGTCGACTGTCCACCGAGATCCCAAGGATCTCCGCGTCCTGCTCTTCGTACTTTTTCCCCTCCGCACGGAAGGAAGTAAGTTCAGTGGATCACCCTCCGGTAAACGCGGCGGGGAAAAACGCCAGAACCACTTTTTTCCCTTTGAGACTGCTCAGTGTCAAAGGATCTCCCTTGGTCGATGGCAAGGTGAAATCCGGTGCAGGCTGTCCTGCTTCTATGGCCATTGTGTCCCCCCTAGTTGTATCTGGTATGGAAACGCCCAAAGGCGCACCGTATGTTAGTTGCTCTCCCCAGGTGTGTCCAGAAGGTGGAGTTGCAGGGTTTCCAGTCCGGAAGCCCCGTTGTTCTTCCCCGGGCCCTTTTTCCATTGCGATGTCTGCTCAAGCATCTCTTTGGCGTGGCTCCGTGTAATGGCGCTTGTAGAACCGAGCATGTTGCTGATCTCTTCCACCATGCCTTCAGATGAAAGTGTCTGCGTGGATGTCACTGTCCGGCCCTTGACCACGGATTTCTCGATGTGGACATGGTGGTCCGCAAACGCTGCTATCTGCGGCAGATGCGTGACGCACACCACCTGATGGTTGGCCGAAAGCCGCCATGTCTTGTCGCCAACAACAGTGCCCACACGGCCGCCGATGCCCGCATCCACTTCATCGAACACCAATGTCGGTGTCTGGTCCGCGGCGGTAAGCACGCCCTTGATCGCCAGCATCAGTCGCGATGCCTCGCCGCCGGAGGCCGTAGCCGCCAGAGAACGCAGCGGCTCCCCGGGCCCGGGCGATAGCAGGAACTCAACGTGGTCGATGCCCGTTGCGTCGAACGCATACCGGGATTCCAATCCGCCATCTCCAATGACCAGCAGGCCATCGTCCGACGCCTCCTGGGTCACACCGACCCTGAACGTCGTCGCCTCCATTGCCAGCTCAGCCAGCTCGCCCTCCACTGCTTCAGCCAGACGTGTCGCAGCCTCGCTCCGGCTTGCAGAAAGCTCCCTGGACAGTGCACCCACCTCTGAAAGAAGCGAGAGTATCTCAGCTTCTAAGGCCTCAGAGCGTTCATCGCTGTTGGATATGCCTTCGAGTTGAGCCGCGGCATCCTCGGCGAAAGCCAACACGTCCTCAATGGAGTCGCCGTACTTGCGTTTGAGTTGTCGGATGACCTCCAGTCGCTCCTCGATCTCCTCCTGTCGTTGCGGGCTATGCTCAACATCGTCCCTGTAAGTCTGTAGGGCGTGGGCAAGCTCCTGGGCCTGGATGACCAGGCTCTCGGCAGCGTCTTTCATGTCCGTAAGCGATGGGTCGAGCCCAGCCAGGTTGGCCGTGTCCTGGGCAACCACACCGAGTTGATCGATGGCGCTGACGCCGGAGCCATCGGCGTCGTACAACGCACGATACGCATCGTCCGATTGTTGTTGTAGCCGTTCAGCGTTCCCCACCACGTGTTGCTCGGCTTCGAGCGTATCGTCTTCGCCAGCCTGGAGCTTAACGCCCATGATCTCCTGGTACTGGTACTGCAGTAGGTCGACACGACGGGCCATCTCCTGGGCATCACCCTGCATCGCCGCTAACTCATTTCGAGCCGCGTTGATTCGTAGGACGCCATCGGCGATCTTGCCTCGCAAATCGCCCAGACCCGCATACCTATCCAGGGTTTCAAGGTGCTCTTTGACGTTCAGCAGGGAGAGGTGCTGGCTCTGTCCGTGAATGTCCACCAGGTACTCGCCGATGGTAGAAAGAATCTTCAGCGGCACAATGCTCCCGTTGACCCGGCAGATGTTGCGTCCTTGGTGGTTGATCTCACGGACGACGACTATCTCGCCATTGTCGATGGTGAGGCCAGCCTCTTCCAGGATGGGCGCAACGTTTGCGGCTGTCGTTTTGCTCAGCGAAAAGAACCCCTCCACCTTCGCCTGCTGGGCCTCAGACCTGATGGCCTCCTCCTCGGCGCGCTCGCCAAGCAGCAGCCCTATGGCATCGACGATGATGGACTTACCCGCTCCGGTCTCTCCCGTCAACACGTTCAGCCCGGGCTCCAGAGTGAGCTCCAGGTGGTCAATGAGCGCAAAATCCGTGATTGTCAGGACTTGGAGCATCGCCTCACCCGTACTTGAATCTGTGTACGCTCAACATGGAGCGATAGGGCACCCATGTCAACCCTTAAAGCGAGTAAAAAGAGGGCTCTCCGTTGCCGCGGAGAGCCCTCTTTCATGGGTAGCTACAAAACGTTCTTACTAACGGAGTCGCTCGCCCCTGCCAGTCGACTCGCCGGCGTCAGTCGCCACCAACCACGGATCGTCGTTCGGGCCTATGACGATGTCCTCAGAGCGAATCTTATGATAGGCGATACCGCCGTTCAACCCTGGTGGTTCTACCCCTTCTTGCAGGTCTCTAGCCGCTTTACCCAACATTTGGCGCAACCGGATAACCGCTGCGTCACCATGGTACAGGTGCTCCTTGGTCCGATCCATGATGACCCCCATGGTCTCAGTGACGGCGTAGTCCTGCTCAGGGATGGGCCATATACCAGGCGGATTCGTGGTCTTTTGTGCAACCCGGTCCTGATGATAGTCATTGTCCATCCGCTTCAGCCGGAGCTTAGGGTTGTCCGGGTCCTGTAGCAATGCAGCCTGAGATTCCGCCGCCTGCCGTTCACCAGCGGTGAATGGCTTATCCGGCCTTACAATAAAGCCGACACGCATGCAGTTGTGGTCATCAACGGGAAGCTGAGTAAACACCGCGCCGTTACCACCAGAAGATGCAATCCATGTCATGACTGGCAGCGCCAGGTTGTTGATACGTATATGCTGGTTCCCCTTTGGGGTTTTGCGCACCGCGATAAGGCGATACCCATAATCTGTATCTTGCACGTCAATCCTGGCGTACTTCTGCGTTCCTGTGATGTAGTTTGAGAAGCGAGGAGAGGGATGACCCGGCTTGTCATACTCTAAATCTGCCGGAATCATATTGTCGTAATACAGATGCAAGGTTCCAAGGTGAGTGGAGTCCAGGTTTCCTTCAATGCTCTGAAGGTAGTTGCAATAGATCATGGTTCTTGTCGCCATGACATTTTCTTCGGGAAGGACATTCATGACGTAACTAGGAACCTGCGGCTTGTTCTCTGCGGGCCCCATGTAAGTCCAGATAGCCCCGGCCGACTCGATGCACGGATATGAAGCGACGTGGACTTTATCCTTAAAATTACTGCCCGGCAAGTCCGACGGCATGTCCACACAATCGCCATTCACGTCAAACTTCCAGCCGTGGTAGATGCACATCAGGCCGCACTCCTGGTTGATGGCAAAGAACAGTGATGCGCCACGATGGGGGCATCGCTCGTCGATCAGGCCTACCTTGCCGTTTGTATCCCGGAATACGATCAAATCCTCGCCCAAGAGCCGAACGCGCACAGGAGCGCCATCGTTCTCTGGTAGCTCCGTGGTCAGCAAAAACGGGTGCCAGTACCTGCGGAACAGATCCCCCATGGGTGTTCCCTTATCAGTCTGCGTAAGGAAATCAGTCTCTTTTTGCGTCAGCATTGTTCCCTCCCAGTGTTGTAGTAGTAAACCGCCTAAATCTGCCTATGTTTGGGCTACTCCAAGTTCGCCGTGTGACTCAAGGAAATCAAAGAAATCATGCTCTGGCGCTATAAAATCTATTCCCCGGACCTTGTAGAGGTCGCCGTGGGTCGCAGCGTAGGGCTCTATCCCCTCCTGCAGGTCTCTAGCCATTTGGATCAGGCGTCTGCGGGCGGTGATGATGGCCTTGTCAGACGTACCCAGATGCTCGCCCTCTCGGTTGGAGATCAGGCCCATGCTGAGGGTCATTGCCATGTCCTGATGCCGGCCACCCGTGATTCCGGTGTAACTCCACTCCCGCTGTGCTTGACGATCCATCAGGAAATCGTTGCTCTCATTAGCTTCCATGCGGAAGGTGTCTGTTATGGAGCCGTCCGGCAACGTATGTGTCGTAGGGAATATCTTGAACTTCGTCCGCCCCTCTATTCGCTGCTCTTCCGTGAGCGGTTCATTGGGGTTGTAGGCGTACTCCCAGGCTGAGATGTGCTCGTCGTCCTGGGGGAAGTACATGTGCCCGCCCCTTGGCCACCCCTTTCCAGCGATCAACGAAAACGCAGGAAGCAGCCATTGAGTAGCTCTCCACCAATTGGATTCGCCATTCTCTCCGGCATCGCGTCTGGCGCCGTAGATGAATCCATAGTCAGTCTCTTTAATGGTCAGTTCCGGGGCACCTTTCTTGCTTCCAGCAAACGTTGATGTTGCTCCCCCTGCACCGTCTTCGCGTTTAAAGGTGCTGTGCAGGTAGCTGATGTGGGCTGAATCAATCTCGCCTTCCACCGCTTGCATGAAGTTGCTGTCCTGGGTCCACCGGGTCACCAGACGATGGCTCTCCGGCACAAGGGCCCACTCAAACTGGGGAAGCTCAGGCTTGAGGTCGGGCGGTCCCATATAGGCCCAGATGACGCTGCCGAACTCCTGCGTGGGGTAGGCGGTGATCTTGACCTTGTCCTTAAAGTTGCTCTCCGCAGGCTCTGACGGCATGTCTACACAATCACCATTGATGTCAAACTTCCAACCGTGGTAGACACACCGCAAGCCGCATTCCTCATTACGGCCGAAGAATAGGCTGGCTCTGCGATGCGGGCAGAAATTATCTAAAAGGCCAACGTTGCCGTTGGTATCGCGGAAGGCGACCAGGTTCTCACCCAGAACCTTCAGCCGGATTGGATCGCTGTCCGGGTGCGGAAGCTCCTCGGCCAATGCCACAGGAATCCAGAACCGCCGAAACAGGTCTCCCATGGGAGTGCCTGGTCCAGTCCGAGTCAAAATCTCATTGTCATGCGCTGAAAGCATGTCTCCCTCCCCGATTTAGAGATCAGGCCTGTAAAATTGACCTGCGTTACCGCAGCCGTTCTCCCGGCCTTGATGTTTCGCCGGCATCGGCACCAACCAACCACGGATCATCGTTCGGACCGATAATGATCTCTTCCGATCGGATCTTGTGGTAGGCGATGCTGCCGTCCAGCCCAGGAGGGTCAATTCCCTCTTGGAGATTTCGGGCTGTCTTACCCAACATCTGGCGGAGGCGAATGATTGCCGCGTCACCACCGTACAGATGCTCCTTTGTGCGATCCATAACCTGTCCCATGGTCTCGGTCACACAGTAGTCCTGTTCGGCTCCTGGCCAGATTCCAGGTGGGTTGACCTCTTTCTGTGCTTTGCGGTCCACCATGTAGTCGTTGTCGATCCGCTTCAGACGAAGGCTGGGATTTGCCGGGTCCATCATCATGGACCGAGAACGGTATGCCTGCCTGTCAGCGGCTGACCACGGGCCGTCAAGCTTTACCTGCCAGCCGATGCGCTCACAGTTATGATCGTCTATGGGCAGGTGGGTGAAGATGCTCCCCAGCCCCCTCTGACCTGCAATCCAGGTCATGATGGGTATGGCAAGATTGTTGACCCTGACGTGCTGGTTCCCGTTGGGTGTTGGCCGGACTGCGATGAGCCGATAGCCGTAGTCCGTGTCCTGCACGTCTACTCGGGCGTACTTGTACTTCGCTCGAATGAATGTGGACATGCGTTGTGAGGGGTATCCAGGCTTATCAGTCCCGTCTTCCACAGGAATCTCGTCAGCGTAGTTCATGTGGAGCGTGCCGATATGAGTGGAGTCAAGGTTGCCCTCAATGCTCTGGAGGTAGTTGCAGTAGATAGGCGTCCGCATGGCCATAACCTGGTCATCCGGCAAGGTGTTCATGAGGTAGCTAGGCGGCGGTGGCTGCTTATCTTTGGGGCCCATATAGGTCCACAGCGTCCGTGCGGACTCAATGACCGGGTAAGACATGACGTGGACTTTATCTAAGAATTTACTGCCCGGAAGGTCCGAAGGCATATCGACGCAGTTGCCTTCGGTGTCAAACTTCCATCCGTGGTAGATGCACATCAACCCATGTTCCTGGTTAATGCCGAAGTACAGCGAAGCGCCGCGATGGGGGCAACGCTCGTCGATCAAACCGATCTTTCCGTCGGTATCACGGAAAGCTATTAGGTCCTCTCCCATGAATCGGACGCGCACCGGCGCGCCGTCGTTTTCCGGCAGCTCCTCCGATAGTAGGAACGGCTGCCAGTAACGGCGGAATAGGTCTCCCATAGGTGTTCCAGGGCCTGTCTCTGTCAGAAATGTGGTCTCTTCTGGTGATAACATATCGTCCTCCCCTTCTCTCTTCCTTTTAGCTCTCCCCTGGTAAATATGTAGCTTCCCGTTAGACCTTACCCACTCCTTCGTCGCTATAGGCTGTGAGGAATTCGTCGAAATCACCCTCCGGCACGGTCATGGCGATCTGGCGAACGTGATAAAGGCTGCCATCGTACGGAGCAACGGGTTCGATGCCCTCTTGGAGGTCCCGGGCCATCTTCAGCAAACGACGCCGCGCCGCGATGATTGCCGCGTCCGATGTGCCAAGATGCTCCCCTGCCCTGTCCGAAATCGGCCCCATGCTCTCGGTCATCGCTCTGTCCTGGTTGCGGGTGCCCGCGATGCCGGTGAAAATCTCGTTTCGCTGCATCTCACGATCGATGTTGTAGTCGTTATCTGAGGAGCGCTCCATGTTTGAAATATCGATCAAAGCGCCGTCAGAAAGCTTGAACGTCGAAGGGAACAACTCGAACTTCGCCAGCCCTTCCTCCCGTTGCTTCTCTGTCAGCGGCGCTTCCGGGTTGTAGAGGAACTCCCAGCCTGCCAGGTGCTCATCATCGATAGGGAAATACATGTGCCCCAGCTTGGGCCAGCTGTCTCCTCCGGGAATAAGTGAATAGGAGGGCAGCAGCCATTGGGTCACGCGCCAGTAGTACTCACCGTTCTTTGCATTCCTTCTGGAGCCGTACACGAACCCGTAGTCGGTATCCCTGACGGTCAGCAACGGTGCTCCGTCCTGGCTACCGTTGAATGTGAAACCCTTCTCCCGTTGCGAAGGGTCAATGCGACTGTGCAGGTATGAGCCGTGGGAGGTGTCTATCTCGCCTTCAACCGCCTGCATGTAGTTGTTCTTCTGAATCCAGCGATTGACCAACCGATGACTCTCCGGCACCCTGGCCCACTCAAACTGCGGTATCTCCGGCTTCAGTTCCTGAGGCCCCATGTACACCCAGATGACATCACCGAAGTCCTGTGCCGGATACGCTTTGATCTTCACCTTGTCTTTGAAGTTACTCTCAGCAGGCTCAGAAGGCATGTCCACGCAATCACCGTTCACGTCGAACTTCCAGCCGTGGTAGACACAGCGCAGGCCGCATTCCTCGTTTCTGCCGAAGAACAAGCCCGCCCGGCGATGTGGGCAGAAAGAATCAATGATGCCGACGTTGCCATTGGTGTCGCGAAACGCCACCAGGTCCTCGCTCAACATGCGTAATCGGATAGGCGGGCAATCGGGTGCTGGAAGCTCTTCTGATAACGCCGCTGGTAGCCAGAACCGCCGGAAAAGCTCTCCCATGGGAGTTCCAGGGCCGGTCTGACACAGCAATGCGTTTTCTTCGGCACTTAACACCGTTCACGCTCCTTAATATTTGCGAGGACTAAAGCCGCCAGAGACTTAAGCCGGATGATGGATTGGGCTAATTAAATCTGTATTGAGTTATTAGCGCGAGTGTAGGAGGCGGGCGGAGGGGTGTCAATGCACAGAAGCAACTATCGCAGCCAGGAATATCTGCATTCCAAAACGGACACAACCGCGTCGATCCTGAGCCCGGTGACCCTGTACCTATCTGAATCGGCTTGACAGAGAATTGAGCTCCCGCATATCATGCCTCGCCGAGGCCGTTCTTCTAGGCGCATGTGCATCTACCTGACTGGCCATACTCAGACCCAAACCATAGGGGAGGCGACTATGACTACCGGAAATTCTCGTACGCTGCTCAACACTGTGGAAGGCCCAAAGGGAAAGGCTGAACTCTTTGAAGTGGCTGATGGCGGCCCTCAGCCCGTATATGAAGTTGTCTGTGGTGGAACCACCCAGAGCTTCAAGTCCATGGGTGAGGCCTATATCACCTGCGGTGAACTGGTCGGCACTAAGACATAGGATTTCCCTACAGACGAAAATCGCGTTTTCAAGAGCAATGCGCTATGCGCCGTAAGAAGGAGGATGACCTATGTGGAACAACACCAAAGTCGTTGATGTCCATGCCCACATTTCCCGACCACCGCAGGTTCGTGCGTTCGCCGCAGGCCTGATGTCCAACAGGACTCCCCAAAAGATGAACATCTCAGACGAAGTAGCAGAGCCCGCCTTCCAGAGGCACATCGCTGACATGGATGACAGGCTTATCGATTTCCAGCTGGTGGGGCCTCGCCCTGTAGACCAGTGGTCCTGGATGCCCATGTTCCTGCAAGATTCCTGGTCACGGGCCACCAATGACCACATCGCCCAGTCAGTCCGGTTGCACCCTGATCGGTTTGCAGGGATGGCCCAACTGCCTCAGGATGCTCTGGCATCTGACACCACCCACATGCTGGCAGAACTCGAGTACTGCGTGAACGAGCTTGGGTTTGTTGGCGCGTACCTGAACCCTGACCCCGATGGCAAGCGGTCTGCCCCCGGCGTGCATGAGGCATACTGGTACCCCTTCTATGAGAAGTGTATTGAGCTGGGTGTCCAGATCCTGGTTCACCCGTGCCCCACAGAAGACCCCAGGCTTCAGGTAGTCCCGGCCAACTACCAGATCAACAACGTTGTTGAAGAGTACATTGCCAGCATGCTGTACATGTACGGCGATGTGTTTGATCGCTATCCTGACCTGAAGGTCTGCATCTGCCACTGCGGCGGAGCCCTGCAGCGCTTCATTCCAACCGACTACCAGCACTCAGGCCCGGACAAGGACTTCACCAAGAACCTGTTCTACGATAGCAACGCCCTTGATCCGAGGTTCCTTGACCTGGCCATCCAGCAGCGCGGCGTCAGCCAGATGTGCTTCGGCACAGAGGTCCCTGGCTCCGGTAGGGCAGTGCGCCCAGAGACAGGCCGTCCTGGCGACGACCTGGTCCGCACCATCGATGGGCTGGAAAGCCTGAGCGAGGCCGACAAGCAGGCCATCTTCCATGACAACCCGCTGAAGGTGTTCAGCAAGGTTGCTGAGCTGATCGGCGACTAAGCCACAATCCAGTGAAACCAAAGAACCCCTCCCCGAACATTCGGGGAGGGGTTCTTCTTTTTATCTACCGGGATTGATGTTTTTCCAGCGCTTCTTTTAGACCTATCCGGCAAGCCTACCCGGCGTAATTAGCAAAAGCATCGCGGGCTTTAATCCTATCGTCCAGGGAACCGAATGCCATGGCGTAATGCCCCTGGTACCCGGAGTCCTCCAACCGACTAAACACCGCAGGGAAATCGATGTTGCCCTCGCCGGGGTTCAGATGCACTTCCTTGTCACCGTTGTTGTCGGCCAGCCGCACCTCGCCTATCCGGTCCACGCCAAATGCGTCCAGGAAGCCGCCAATGCCGTCCGGCACCAGGTTGGCGTGGTTGATGGTGAAGGCCATGCCGAAGTTCTTCGACGTGATGGCATCGAAGTAGACCCTGCATTCCTCGACTGTATGGGCCAGGTAGTGCACTTCCGCATCGTCCGGCTCAAAGTTCAGGTTCTCCAGCAGCAGCAGCGCGCCTACCGACTCGGCATACGCAACGGTGCGCTTCAGCCGTGCCAACGAGGCGTCTTTGCGTTCCTGCAGGTTGGACGTAAAGTGGAACCCGGCATGGACGATGGTCCACTCACACCCCAGCTTCTGCGACAGGTCAATGTTGGCTTTCAGGTACTCGTCCACGGCGTCCGACAGGAATGGCGAGAACTCCGCCACGTTCACACCGGACAGCGTGTGGTTGCCCAGGTGGATTTCATGCTGCTGGCACGTCGCCTTCACAGCGCTGATGCGTTCGTCCGTCCACGTGTCCAGGTGGTTCGGACCTCTGTCTGTGTTGATATCGATGTAGTGGATGCCGTTGGCAGCAGCCCACGTCAGAGCGTCCTCAAGCTTGTTGGCTCCAGCATCGTGACCGATACGGTCTTTGAAATCCATATTCCCCTCCCTAAACTCTTGGCCTCGCCAGTCATGGGCCTAAGGCTCAACTTCTACAATCATCTCGATCTCCACCGGGATGGCGAAGGGCAGCGTTGCCATGCCAACTGCGGCTCTGCCATGCCTACCTCGGTCACCATAGAGCTCCACCAGCAGGTCTGAGCAACCGTTGATTACCAGCGGCGTTTCCACCCAATCCGGGTCGCTATTAATCATGCCCAGCACCTTGACGATCTGTGTCACCTTGTCCAAATCGCCAATGATGCCCTTAAGGTTCGCCAGCAGGTTCAGGGCGCATCCCCGCGCTGCTTCGTAGCCCTGTTCCACCGTCAAATCCCTGCCCAGCTTGCCCTTAAGTCTATCGCGGTCCTGGGTCAACGGCCCAACGCCGCTGAGGAAGACCAGGTTGCCGGTCCGTACACCAGGAACGTAATTCGCCACTGGCGACGGTGGTTTTGGCAGGGTCAGTCCCATCGCTTCGATCTTAGCTTCGATTTCCATACACACTTCCCGTTATCAAGTAGAGCGCAATGCTACCACCACGAGCCGCTGATATACTAACTAACTTGAACTGACCCTTCGACAAGCTCACCGGCACAAGCAGAGGCGTCGGGGTCCGATCGTTCCTTTTGAATCGGACAGGGCGAACGGGGGTTCCGTTCCGTTCATGGTGAGCTTGTCGAACCACGAATCGATTTGGTACACCTTTATTCACATCCAGAAGGACACGGAGGGTTTTTTGGCCACCAAGCGCGTCGGCATCATCGGCTACCCCATCCGCCACTCCGCATCACCAGCGTTTCAGCAGGCTGCCCTCGATTTCAAAGGCATCGATGCCAAGTTCGAGGCGTGGGCTGTGGAGCCGGGTACGGTCGTCGAGTGGATGGCCGAGCAGGACCGTACTGACCTCCTCGGCTTCGGCGTCACCGTGCCACACAAGCAGGAGATCATGAAGGTGCTGGACTACGTGGACAACGATGCGAAGGCCATCGGTGCAGTGAACACCGTGGTGGTTGGCAAGGACAAGCGACTGCTCGGCTACAACACAGACGCCTACGGCTTCCTCCATGCGCTTCAGGAGGACGGTGAATTCACGCCGGCTGGGCAGCACGTCCTGGTGCTGGGCGCGGGTGGCGTGTCGCGCGCCGTCTGCACGGTGCTGCTGCGAGAGGGTGTCGCGTCACTGACGCTGGCGAACCGCACAGTCGCAAGAGCTGAGGCGCTGCTTGGCGACTTAGCCACCGGCGGTGTTCAGGTGGAGGCAATCTCATTAGAGCCGGATTCTCTCAAACAAGCTCTCGCAACAAAGAATCCGATGGCGCTCATCGTGAACTGCACATTACTAGGGATGCTGCACGGCTCGGATGAGGAGGCGTCGCCAATACCAGGCGAACTCATTCCGTCGGGCTCCCTGGTATTCGATCTGGTGTACAACCCGGCTGAGACGCCTCTGATGAAGCTAGCTGAGGCCGCTGGTGCGAAGACCCTTGGAGGCCTGTCCATGCTGGTGTATCAAGGCACCAAGGGGTTCCAACTATGGACGGGCGAGGCAGCTCCTTTGGAAATCATGATGGCCGCCGCCAAGAAAGCTGTATGGACCAAATGAAGTGTTAGGCCGACTCTGGGAGGTACTCTTTGTAGCCACCAGGCTGGGGTTGACCTCCTTTGGTGGCCCCGTAGCCCATCTCGGGTATTTCCGTGCAGAGTACGTTGAACGGCGCAAATGGCTGACAGAGCAGACCTATGCTGACCTGGTAGCTCTGTGTCAGCTCCTACCGGGGCCGGCAAGCAGCCAGGTGGGCATCGGCGTCGGCATCAAGAGGGCAGGCCTTCTGGGCGGGATATTGGCCTGGCTGGGGTTCACCCTTCCTTCCGCCGTTGTCCTCATCCTCTTCACCTATGGTGTGGCTCAAGCTGGCGATGTGTCCGACGCCGCATGGCTGGGTGGCCTGAAAGTCGTGGCGGTCTCGGTGGTCGCGCTGGCGGTTTGGGGGATGGCCCGAACGCTGACGCCCGATAGGAATCGGATCACCCTGGCGATCGTGGCGGCTATCTTCGTGACGACTGTTGGTGGTGTTGGGGGCCAGGTCATCGTTATCCTCGGAGGCGGGCTCCTTGGCTGGATCTTCTTCCGACGAGGCCTGGACAACCAGGACATAGAACGCACCGAATCCTCCATTGGGCGACGACTCGCCATAGCATCGCTGGTGGTGTTTGCAGTGTTGCTGGTCGGGTTGCCGATCATGGAGCGCTTATTCGACTCCGGGCCGCTGCAGGTCTTCGACAGTTTCTATCGTTCCGGGTCGTTGGTCTTCGGAGGTGGGCATGTAGTGTTACCCCTCCTCCAGGCAGAGACCGTCCCTACCGGCATGGTCTCCCAAGACGAGTTCATAGCCGGTTACGGAGCCGCTCAGGCGGTGCCCGGCCCTCTCTTCACCTTTGCAGCGTACCTTGGGGGGACCGCCGAGACCTTCAATTCACCCTGGTTTGGTGGGCTTTTCGCCCTTGGCGCCATTTACCTGCCGTCGTTCCTGCTGGTAGTCGGAGTATTGCCGTTCTGGGATGCGCTACGCTCCATGACCGGGTTCAGGAGCGTGTTGATCGGAGTGAATGCCGCCGTAGTGGGTCTGCTCCTGGCAGCGTTGTACGACCCTGTATGGACCAGCGCTATTCATCAGCCGTCCGACTTCGCGCTAGGTCTCGGAGCGTTTGGGCTGCTGGCGTTCTGGAAACTGCCGCCGTGGATCGTTGTGGTACTGGCCGCTCTTGGAGCAGAGGGCATCGAGGCCGCAAGGAACTTCGTATGAAGTCAGTTGGCCAGGACAGCCACCTTAGGCAATCAGCCCAACTAGCTCTATCGTCGAGTTCACCCAGATAAATAGGCCCAGCAGAACGGTGACCACCTCGCCAATGCCTATGGGTGCATTCCGAACGGCGTTGTCTTCGCCAACGTCCCAATAGGCGTTGAGGTCACGCTGCATCCACAACACCAGGGCCAACATCAGTGCCATATCTATGGCGTCCAACGTAAGGACTATTGCCAACTCGCTCAGGCCGCTTAACACGCCAAATGCAAGCAGAAGGATCTGGACTCCCAGCGAAACCCCAACGATAACAACCAACCCGGCTGCAACCCATGGGTTCACTCTTGGGACAAGGCCTCTTCGGCGTGCCACACCTTGAATCGCACGGGCATGTTGGTAGGTGATGAGCAGGCTGTACTCAGGCGCCAGAAAGCCCAGTGAATGCCACACAGGGAAGTGCTGCTCATCCCTCTCGCTGGATAGCTGCTACCAGGTCAGATAAAACCAGTAGATGCCGTAGAACCCAAACGACGCGATCATGACAGCCGCTATCCGCTTGTTACTCAGCCGAGTCCTGGTAACTTCTTGAGCCGTACCCACGTTCGTTGTAATCATTCCTCACCTTTCGTCACACATATAAGATGAGTCGCTCCCCTTTTGCGATTCGAGGGTTATAATGGGCGCAGCATTTGCAGGAGAATCCATTGATAAAATACATCACCGCAGGGGAATCGCACGGCAAGGGCCTCACCATCATCGTGGAGGGGTTCCCCACCGGGTTCCCATTGAGCGAGGACTACATTCAGGAAGACCTGGCCCGTCGACAACGAGGATACGGTCGCGGCGGTCGACAGCTCATCGAGAAGGACCGCGCGGAGTTGCTGTCGGGCGTTCGACATGGCCTCACCATGGGCTCACCTATATCCATGTTCATCCCCAACAAGGACTACGTGAACTGGGGCAAGGTGATGGCCACGGAGCCCGTTGAAGACCCGGGCAACACCGTCACTCGACTGCGCGCGGGCCACGCCGATATGCCCGGCACCATCAAATACGGCATCAGCGATGTCCGAAACATCCTGGAGCGTTCATCAGCCCGCGAGACCGCTGCCCGTGTGGCTGCTGGAGCCGTGGCCAAACGATTCCTGCAGGAGTTCGGCATTGAAGTTCACTCCCACGTCATCAACATCGGTGGTGTCCGGTCCAAGTATGAGCACCCTGTTGACTGGGAGAAGGCCAACGCCTCCGAAGTCCACTGCATCGACCCTTTGGCCGAAGCGGAGATGATAAAGATCATCGACAAAGCCAAGGAAGACGGCGATACGATCGGCGGCGCTGTAGAAGTCGTGGCCACCAACGTTCCCATCGGCTTGGGCTCCCACGTCCACTACGAACGCAAGCTGGACGCCCGATTAGCGCTGGCGCTGATGTCCATACAAGCATGCAAGTCGGTTGCCATTGGCGAGGGTTGGGAAGCTGCCGACCTCCCGGGCTCTCAGTACCATGACACCCTTGAACCGATAGCCGAGGACGGCAAAGCCCCCGCCGGACCGTATCCCACAGCAAGCGGCCCCTGGCACCGGGCGACCAACCGCACAGGCGGCATTGAGGGCGGTATGAGCACTGGGATGCCGCTGATTGCGCGATTCACGATCAAACCCATCGCCACGCTGGCGAAGCCATTGCCCTCAGTAGACCTGGTAACGGGGAAGACCGTGCAGGCCCACTTTGAACGCTCTGACGTGTGTAACGTGCCACCTGCAGGGGTCATCGGCGAGGCCGCGGTAGCTTTCGTGCTGGCAGATGCCTTCTTGGAGAAGTTCGGCGGAGACAACATCGATGAGACCAGCCGCAACTTCAACAGCTACCAGAAGACCATAGGCCCCAGGAGTTGGGTCGCAACAGACGGATAGTTCCTATCTTCTGCTGCCGTTTAGCGACCTCGAATGCGGTCCAAGTACATTGAAATATCCGCAGGACTGCGTGACACAAGGATGAAAAATGCCGCAGACTCAGAACATCATCGGGCTGGTCTATGACTTCGATAAGACCCTGAGCCCGAACTCCATGCAGGAAGACACGGTGCTTCCCTATTTGGGCCTTGATTCTGCCAAGTTCTGGGCGGAGACGGATCGCTTAGTGGCTGAGGATTCCTACGAAGCGGAGCTCGCATGGATGCAGCTGTTATTGGAAAAAGAGGAGTTCAGGAATCTCTCCAACCAGGACCTGCAACACATGGGGCTGAAGCTCAAATACTATGCGGGTGTGCCAGAGATCTTTAAGCAGTTGGAAGAGGTGTTGGACAGGCCTGCTTACAGAGAGTATGGCGTCACCATTGAGCACTACATCATCACATCCGGCCTCAGGGAGATCCTGGAGGGCAGCAACCTTCGCCCTTACGTGAAGTCCATCTTCGGCTCGGAGATCGCCGAGGACTCACAAGGCAAGCTAGGCTTCCCCAAACGCGCCATCAGCCACACGCAGAAGACCCAGTACCTCTTTCGCATTAACAAGGGCTATCTGGACCTCCAGACGGACGTCAACGACCACGTACCGCGTGAGGACCACCGCATCCCGTTCCAGAATATGCTCTACATTGGCGATGGCCCCACAGACGTGCCCTGCTTCGCGGTGATGAGTCAGCAGGAGGGGCACACCCTGGCGGTCTACGACCCCGCTGACAACAACTCCTTTGCCAAGTGCATGCAACTCCGGAAGGCCAAGCGCGTCGAGGAGATTGCTGAGGCCAACTACCAGAAGGGCACACACCTGTGGCGATTGCTTGAGTACGTCATCACGGAGATCGCTGATAGCATCGTGCAGCGTCGACGAGATAGCCAGGAAGCATCCATCATCGCGGCACCCGGCCACTAGCCAAGGCGGGCCCTGTACCCAATTAAATATGAATTATCGAGGTAGAGCATGGCAAACATCATGAAACGGACACTGGGTCGCACAGGCGAAGAGGTCACGGCGCTGGCATACGGAGCCATGGAGCTCCGCGGTGCGCCACGCGGGCGGGAAATCGCCCCCGACGACGCTGGCAAGCTCCTGAACGCTGTGCTGGACGGCGGTATCAACTTCATCGACACCTCCATCGACTACGGCGTCAGTGAAGAGCTCATCGGCAAGTACATCTCGGGCCGTCGCAACGAGTACTTCCTCGCATCCAAGTGCGGCTGCTGGGCCAGCGAGGGCGAGCCTCCGCCGTCGGAGGGTGGTCGCTTCCCCCATATCTACACCAAAGAGAACATCATCGCCGGGGTGGAGCAGAGTCTGCGTCGCATGAACACTGACCACCTTGACCTGGTGCAGCTCCACGGCAGCCCCACTCAGGCGGTGCTGGAGCAACATGGCGCGGTCAATACGATGCTTGACCTGCAAAAACAGGGGAAGGTCCGCTTTTTAGGCATGTCCGGCACCCACCCTAACTTGCCTGACCACATCACCATGGGCGTGTTCGATGCCTTCCAGATACCATACTCCGCTGTGGAACTGGAACACGAAGGCGCGATGTCAGACGCATCGAAGGCGGGCGCTGGCATCATCATCCGTGGAGGCGTAGCCAAGGGCGACCCTGGTGGTGAGGGCCACGGCGGCGACAGCTGGTCAAGGTGGGGCAAAGCGAACCTGGACGACCTGTTGGAAGGCATGACCAAAACGCAGTTCATGCTCCGGTTCACCATCACCAACCCGGATCTGGACACGACGATTGTCGGCACGGCCAGCCTTGACCACCTTGCCGACAACCTGAAGACCATGGAAGCCGGACCACTCCCGGCAGACGTATACGATGAGGCCAAACGGAGGCTGTCCGGCGTCGCATAGGGCTAGATTCACAGCGTCAGAAAGTGCATATGAGCCACATCATTGACGTCATCGCGGAGTTTTTGGTCTGTCGGGGTCACACGAGTATCGTGAACCATCCGGGGCTGCTGGTGGAGCACGCCGGAGCTTTCACGGTCATCGCCAATGGCCACAACGAGACCATCGACGATGTGCCCGGCTGTTGCTTCTCCATCCTCTTCAACCAACACCCCTTCGCCATGCTCACCGCTACCGGCGAGGGCAGTATGGGCACCGGCCTGGCAGCCAACCCCGACTCGTTTCGCGGGGCCCTGAACGAGGCGATTCGCAAAGCCCGTGTGAGCGGCCGTGAGGCTACGAACGAGGCCAATAGCCCCTCCTAGCTGCCAGTCCCATACTGCCAGTAATGTTAATAGATGTTCAGTTTCCCTACGGAAATGATTGACGCCAACTATAGCCGCTGCTACTATCCCCTCGACGCGATTGTGCCTTTATGTAAGCATCTTGAAAGGAAACATTATGCGAAATAGTATCCTGACCTCAAAACGAGCGTGGTTGCTCATGGCCGCACTGGTAATGGTATTAGTGCTGGCAGCTGCCTGCTCTAGCGACGGTGATGAAGATGACGGTGGCAGCACTGCTGCACCTGCGCCTACATCGGTGCCCGCCGCTCCCGCACCCACATCGGCTGCAGCAGCCCCAGCACCTGCAGCAGCCCCAGCACCTACGGCGGCACCAATCCAGGCACCTGTAGCAACTGAGCCTGTGGTCAACCGCGTGGTGATCGGGAACCCCGCTCCCAGCACTGAAGGAAACAACCCGAACATCGAGTTGGGTCCGCTGACCACCTTCCAGATCGGGCCTACCTTTGAGTACCTGATCGGATATGACCCGGCGACGGGAGACCTGGTACCCCAACTGGCCACTGAGTGGAGCGTAGAGCCGGATGGTATTTCCACTCGCTTTAAGCTGCGTGAAGGCGTCCAGTTCCATGATGGGAGCGAGTTCTCTGCAGCGGACGTAGTCTTTACTCATGCTCAAATTGTCAGCGACGACTCCCTCCACGCCATCTCCCGTAGATACAAACTGGCAACCATCGAGGTCATCAACGACTTTGAGATCGTCTTTAAGCTTTCGCGGGCAAACGCAGAGGCATTGAAGCAGATTTCTGAGCAGGTCGGCGGCCTAGAGATTGAAAGCTCCGCTGGCTTTGCTGCAAACGGGCGCCCCACCCTGACCGGGAGTCCACTTGCAGGCACCGGCGCTTATCAGTTCAAGGAACGGGTCCAGGGTCAGAATGTCGTCTTTGAAGCTGTACCTTATGACCACTGGCGCTACACGCCTGACTTCCCGGAGCTTGAATATCGATGGATGGGAGAGGCCTCCACACGGCTGGCCGCACTCCTGACAGACGAGATTCATCTCACCCAGCTGCCTGAGGACAGCATCCCCCAGGCTGAGTCTGAAGGGATGAAACTCATCAGCGGCACCTTGTCAGGCCAACGCGTGTTCCTGAGCTTTAAAGGCGCCTACTTGGATAGCAAAAGTTCATGCGGATACGTGCACTGTGACAGCCCTTTCTTGGACAGGAACGTCCGTCAGGCGCTGAACCGTGCAATCGATCGCGATGAATTGAACCAAGCCTTCTTTGGTGGTAAAGGCCAAAAGATGGTTATGAACCACATCCCCCCCACAGCCAGTTACTGGAACACGGACTGGGACCGAGACTTTGATGCGAACTGGGGATTCGACCCCGCTGCTGCCCGGACTCTGCTGGCAGAATCCGGTTACAACAGTGACAACCCTCTGGAAGTGGGAGTTGAGATCACCACCCACGCCCAGTACGGTCAATCAGCAGATGTGCTGGAGATCATCGCTGGCTACTGGAGCGATATCGACGTCAAAGCCAACCTCCTGACAATCGATACAGCGGCAAACAGGTCCAACACCCGCGCATTCAACTACAAGGACCACATCGGCTTCGCCGCTACTGCGTCCTTTGACATCCAGGGGTGGCGCGTCTACAACTCCCACGTAGTACCACGCGGTGGCTCGCTGGAGTTGATCAACACAGGCGCACTGATCGACCAGCTTCAGGCTGAGATGGATGCTGCGAAGCAGAATGTCCTGCTCCGCGAGATAGGTGACCTGGCATTCGGCGAGTACATGGGTATCTACCTGTACTGGATTCCGGCTCAGCTGGTCATCAACCCTGAGTTCGTAGCGTCATACAACTTCCCGGGTTCTCTCTCCGCAATATGGACCCACTACGAACTGCTCAAGGCTGTGAAGAAGTAACTCATCCCAAGGACTGGTAAATCGATGCCCGGGGTACTTGCGCAATGTGCAGGGGCTCCGGGCATCAACGTATACGGGAGGTAGAGCAGCTGATGGTGGAATCCAGCCCCTTGAGTGATAATTACAGTCCATCTGGAGCAGTACGGAGAAGCTATGCACGTTGGGTACATCCACATGATCGGCGGAGCAAGCGGCGATATGCTGCTAGGAGCATTGCTTGACGCAGGCCTGACCGTGGAAGCGCTCCAGGCCGAATTGGCAAAGCTGCCGATTCCAAGCTGCGCCATCGAGACCAAGCAGGACCGACGAGGTGGGCTGCAAGGACTCCACGTCACGCTGCAGACGAGTACGGGAGAAGCGGAGTCCGTGCGGATGGGTTGGGACGACTTCGCGTCCACCATCAACGCCGGTTCGTTGTCGACCACCGTGGCACAGCGCAGCCTGGCCGTCATCCGCAGGCTGGAAGAAGCAGAGCGCAAGGTGCATCGCAGCGGAGCTGAAGACCCATCACCACACCCCCATGAATTGGGCACGCTGGACACCCTCATCGATGTGGTCGGCACAGTGGCGGGGTTTGAACTGCTGGGCATTGAGCGACTCTACG
This sequence comes from uncultured Dehalococcoidia bacterium, assembly GCA_913049785.1. Lineage (GTDB taxonomy): Bacteria > Chloroflexota > Dehalococcoidia > Lucifugimonadales > UBA1127 > UBA1127. The sequence continues at coordinate 24,592 of CAJWXP010000005.1, forward strand.
CCAGCGCCATCCCAATGGGGTCAGGGGTCTTCAACGCTGCCCACGGCCCGCTTCCTGCCGCCGCCCCAGCCACTGTGGAACTGGCTGCGATGGCGAAGGCACCTGTGACCACGCCACCGTACGGCTATACAGGTGAGTTGGTCACACCGACCGGAGCGGCGATCGTTACGGAACTTTGTGAGTTCACTCGACCGGCCATGCGCTTGGAGCGGGTTGGCTACGGACTGGGCACCAGAAATCCAGAGAGCTATCCCAACGCCGTAGCTCTATGGGTGGGTGAACTGGACTCGGTGGACGTTTCCAGCGGTGTGACATTGCTGGAAACCAACATGGACGATATCAGCCCCCAGATACTTGGGTACGTGCAGGAGCGGTTGTTCGCCCTGGGTGCGCTGGACGTTTGGCACACATCCATCCAGATGAAGAAGAACCGACCCGGTGTGCTGCTGAGCGTGCTGGTACCGGAATCATTGGAGGGGCAGGCTGTGGCGATGCTCTTCCAGGAGACCACCACTCTTGGCGTCCGCAGGCGTGACGTACAACGCCATGTGGCCGATAGGGAGATGCGTGATGTTGATACGGAGTACGGTCGCGTGCCGGTCAAGGTGAAGCTGCTGGAAGGCCGTGTAGTAGCTGCGGCGCCCGAGTACGATGTGTGTCGAGGCATCGCCATGCAAAAAGGGATTCCTCTTCAGGACGTTCTGGCCCTGGTGGCACAGGCGGCCAGACAACAACTCGTCGGAGACGCTTTTCAACCCCTTTTATAGCGGCCTGGGACAGCCTAAACTCTCGTGTAGTTGTATGCGCATTACGTTTTACGCTATTCTGTCCCTAAGCGAGTGAATATCACACGTCCAACCTATGAGTATTGACCTGTGAGGAGCGTTTAATCACCCACCTACTCCCAATTCACTCCCCACTAAGGACTAATGATTGCAAATCGTCATTCTCTAAGCGGATCCAAGGAGGACATGGTGCAGGATGGTAGCGCCGCCCAGGCCAAGATCAAGCAGATCGTTGACAACATATCCCGTGTGATCATCGGCAAACAACGGGCTGTTGAGCAGGCTGTCATCGCCCTGATATGCGGGGGGCATCTACTTATCGAAGATGTGCCCGGCGTCGGTAAGACGATGTTGGCTAGAAGCGTCGCAAAGTCCACCGGCTGTTCGTTCGGTCGAATCCAGTTTACCCCTGACCTCCTCCCAAGCGACATCACCGGCGTGACCATCTACAACCAGCAGTCCGGCGAATTCGAGTACCGGCCAGGGCCGATCATGGCCCAGATGGTGCTGGCAGATGAGCTCAACCGGACGACTCCCAAGACCCAATCGGCCTTGCTGGAAGCGATGGAGGAGCACCAGGTGACGGTTGACGGCATCACCCACCCCCTCCCTCGCCCCGCTATGGTGCTGGCAACGCTGAACCCCATCGAGTACGAAGGCACGTTCCCCCTACCGGAAGGCCAGCTTGACCGGTTCATGCTGCGGATCTCCCTTGGGTACCCTTCCCAGGAGGATGAGGTCTCCGTGGTGAGCCAGCAGGCGCTCCAGCACCCTATAGATTCCCTTGAGCCGGTAGTCACAGCCGAGGAGATACTGGAGCTTCAGGAGACCGTGAAAAGGATCCACGCAGACACGGCCATCACGGAATATGCGGTTGCACTGGTCAATGCCACGCGAAAGCATCCGGATGCCGACCTTGGCGCTTCCCCACGTGGCTCCCTTGCCCTTTTCCGTACCAGCCAGGCGCTGGCGCTCATACGTGGTCGCGACTATGTCCTGCCCGACGACGTGAAGGAAATGGCGATACCGGTGTTGGGTCACCGTGTCATCGTCCCACCCTCGTCCCGGATGCGTGGTGTGACCGGACGAATGATCGTTGAGGCCGCGTTGGAAGAGGTCCCAGTACCTGGTGTACGAGCAGGGCAGCAAGCCCCAACAGGATAAGCCAGGCTTATGCGCTATCGCCCTACACGATTCCACATCGTCCTCTTGCTGGTAGCCCTGGCGTTTCTTTATGCCATGGCCACCGGCTTTGCCATCTACTATCGCCTTGGCTATGCGCTTGGCTTCGCCCTCGTAGCCACCTACGTTTGGGGGGTCATCAGCCTTCGAGGCCTGGAAGTCCGTATCCAACGGCAGCTTGGCAATCGTGAAGTAGGCGGCACATTCGTCACGCAGATCAGCGTCACCAACACCGCTGCACCCAAACCGGTTCTGGAAATCTCAGAGCTGACTTCGTTCACCGGCTTGCCAGGAGGGCGAGCAATAGGCATGGGCACCCATGCGACCCACACGTGGACCAACCGCATCACGGCTCACCGCAGAGGCGTGTTCACCATCGGCCCGATTCAGATCACTTCTGCAGACCCGTTCGGCATGTTTCGCCACTCCAAGCTGTTTGAGACTGTCCAGCAGGTCGTCGTCTACCCGGCTACGGTCCCGCTGCCGCTCTTCTCACTGCCCAGGAGAGGGTCGCCGGGCGAGGGCACGTTTCGTCGACCGACAGCCAGTACGAGTCCAGCAGTGTCCAGTGTCCGAGAGTACGTACCCTCCGACACCCTTGGCCGTATCCACTGGCCCACCACCGTCCGAACAGGGAAACTCATGGTCAAGCAGTTCGATCAGGATACGGGGAGCGATGTCTGGATAGTCCTTGACCTTCACAACGCAGTGCAGGCCGGAAGCGACGCCGAATCCACGGAGGAGTACGCCGTCACCGTAGCGGCTTCCATCGCTCGTCACTTTCTTGACTCAGGCCTGTTCGTTGGACTGTTCGCCTACGGCAAAGAGCCGCTGTACGTGCCCCCCAACAGAGGCTACGGGCATCAAGACCGCATCATGCAGGCCCTGGCGCTGGTCAAAGCAGAGGGCACATCGTCCCTGGAAGAGGTGCTTGAAGACGGGCGGAGGCATGGCCTGGATCAGAGTTCTGTCGTCATCATCACCCCGTCTGTAGACCCGGGCTGGCCTGCATCAGCAAGCTGGTTGTTCCACCACGGCGCGCAGGTCACCACGGTGCTTATCGATCCGAGTTCATTCGGCGGACCTGGTGATGTTGAGGATGTGGGAAGCAGGCTGGCAGCGGGTGGGGTCCGTACGTATACAGTCAGGCAGGGCCAACCGTTGGGCGATGCAATGGCACGACCCATGTTCGCCCCAACGTTCACGCTAACCTCTCGCTACAAGCCGGAGGTGCCTGCATGACGACGCAGACTGCGGTAATGGCACCAGCGCCCACCTTCAACCCTGACCACCCGGTGCTCAGGGCATTCCGGAGGTTCACCCCCGCCGAGGGCTGGCTGACCTTCGTCATCCTCATGGGCACACTGCTGGTAATCACTGGAACCGTAACAGACGCCGCGTGGGCAGACACTCCATCTCTCGCCGGAATAGTCTTTGTCTCCGCCATCGCGGGCCTCGTCGTCGCTAAAGTGCCCGGCAATCCCATAGGTTGGCATGTGGCTGCGGTGGTGTTGGGCGCGGGGTTCGTCTACTGGCAGATGTCTACCCTGACAGAAGCCACAGGCTTCATTGAGCATTTCCAGGAGCTGAATACCCGCTTGAACCAATGGAGAGAGACAGCTGGCGAGGGCGGCATCAGTACAGACACCATCCCCTTCGCGCTCATGCTGGCTTCATTTGCATGGGTGATAGGGTATGTCTCAGCGTGGGCAACGTTCAGGAAGCACAACCTGTGGCTTGCCGTGCTCCCCGGTGGCATCGCGATGTTCTCGAACTTGAGCTACCTCCCGGACGAGTTTGGCCCACAGGTGTTCCTCTACCTGTTGTTCGCCATGTTGCTGACGATACGCATCCACGCGTTGAACCAGGCTACGGAGTGGCAGCGAATTGGCTTTGTGTTCCCCAGGAACCACGGGTTCTACGCCGTCTATCGGGGTGCCTGGTACATCCTGTTCGCGCTGGTGATCGCAGTAGTGATCCCTGCCCGCCCCGTCCAGGTGCCGTGGATGGATGCCGCATGGGAGTGGATGCGTACTCCGATAGGCTCGCTGGAAGACGACCTTGATCGACTCTTTGCTGCGTTGCCTGATCGCAAAGGCTCCGGCTACAGGGTCTTCGGCGATTTCTTACCCTTCGAGGGGCCTATCTCTCTTAGTGACGAGCCCATTTTCCTCCTGGACGCTCCCCATCCGATCTACCTACGGGCCAGAGCGTACCCCACGTACGCGCCTCAGGGTTGGACCGTCGATGACACGGAGGAGTTGATCCTCACAGAGACCCTACCACGCAGTCAGCCCAGGAGAAATCAGTCCCGGTTGGAGCTGGAATATACTGTTGCCCCTCTGTTCACCACGCGGAGCCTCCCGGTGTCCAACCTCCCATTGGGGAGTGAGACTGAGTTGAACGTACAGGTGCTCTCTCCCGGTGACTACTGGCTGCCATTGATACCCGGTGACACCGATTCGCTCGACCTCCCGGACGATCTGGCTACAGCGGTAGTCTCGCTCCAGAGCGCAGAGATATACGAGAGATCGAAAGAGAGTCAGGCAGGGACGCTGTTCCGCGCCATACCTGCGGACGCCGTCATTACAGAGATCCTCTTCCAGGATACGTTGGACGGAGGGTCAGAGCGCGCCTACATCGTTCCGGATGCTGCCGTTGGTGAAGTGAACAGCAATCTCATCGAGACCCTTGAGCAGGACGATGGCGTAGTCTCATGGGTGAGAGTCGTACGCCTAGCCCCGAATCCGCCTGACATTGTATCCGTGAGTAGCTCCGACTCCCTTTTCGTGGGAGATCAGTATACCGTCACATCGTCGATCTCCACGGCGTCTGCCAGGGAGTTGCGCACCGCTGGCACGGACTATCCTGGATGGGTCACAGACCGGTACCTGCAAATACCTGACGAGCTTCCCACCAGGGTCACCGACCTGGCGCTGGATCTGACCAGAGACATATCCAATCCGTACGATAAAGCTAAAGCGATTGAGTCCTACTTGCGTACCCTGCCATACGACCAGGATATCCCCGCTCCCGGCTTTGACGCTGATGGTGTGGATCACTTCCTCTTTGTGGTGGGACGTGGATACAGCGACTACTTCGGCTCCGCGATGGCTGTACTGCTGCGCGAGGCTGACATCCCCGCCCGGATGGTGGCCGGATACGCGCCAAGGGAGTTCGATGAAGAAGCGGAGAACTTCGTCGTCCGAGAGGCGGATAGCCACGGGTGGGCGGAGGCCTATTTCCCCGACTTCGGTTGGGTCGAGTTTGAGCCGACACCAGGCCGTAGTTTGCCAACGTACGTTCGGGAATCTTTGCTTGATACCTCCCCGACAACCGAAGAGGATGTGGAAGACCCGTTTGACGAGGACGAGTTCGAAGACGACGAGGGGTTTGAGCCCTTTGACCTCCCCCCGGAGATAGAGGATTCCTTTGGTGTGGACGGCCGGTTCATTGCTGGGATTCTGGGGAGTGTCTTCAGCGTATGGCTGGTCTGGTATGTGTATCGACGACTCTTCGTGACGATCAAAACGCCCGCTGCAATATTTGAACGGATGTGCCTGCTGGGTACGTTCGCGGGGTTGCCCTATCTGAGGAGCCAGACACCTACGGAGTACACTCGCCGACTGGCAGAGGTGTTCCCCAACGCTGCAGGCGACCTCCGTATCCTGGGTAACACCCACGCCGTGACACGCTATAGCCTGCGGGGGATTACGGTATCGGAATCTGAGCAGGTGGGTCGAGCTTGGCGGAACATCCGCAAGCTGCTCATCCATCGAATATACTGGCGCAACCCGTTCGGAGAAGGCAGCCAGCCGGCAATGGATTAAGCGACGACGTTGGTAGGAGAACCGCTCGCTACGTTGCGGATGTTGTCCACCACCATTTCCAACCCAGCGTAGTCCGTCTCCGGCGTCGATGCTGCCACATGTGGCGAGAGAACAACATTGTCCAGCTTTGTGAATGCATGCCCTGCAGGCAGCGGCTCAGTTACAAAGACGTCCAACCCTGCACCGGCGATACGCCCTGCGTCCAGCGCGCTTACCAGAGCATCTTCGTCCACGATGGCGCCTCTGGCGGTGTTCACCAAAATAGCGCTCGGTTTCATGAGCGCCAGCTTCGCAGCATCCACCAACCCTCGACTCTGGTCCGACAATCGCACATGGATTGAGACCACATCGGCGGCGCTCATCACGTCCTCAATGGATGCCCAGGTCACTCCCGTCCGCTTGCCCCACTCCAGGTCAGGGTGGAACGTCCAACCCATGACGTTCATGCCCACAGCCAGCCCCAGCTCCGCCATGCGTTTGCCTATGGGCCCTGCGCCGATGATCCCAAGGGTCTTGCCATAGAGCTGCCCAACGGGTGCCCGCGCCCAATCGCCCTCGCGAATAAGCAGATCGTTCTGACGTACCTTCCTGGATACGGACAACGCCAGGGTCAGGGCACACTCTGCAACCGCTGGCGCAGAATACCCTGGGATGTTGGTGACCGTGATGCCGAGGCGTTTGCAGGCCTCTAGGTCCACCATGTCCACGCCGATCCCAAAGACCGCGATGTGCTTGAGTCTTGAGCACTGGCTCAGAACATCGTCGGTGAACTGGCTCGAGTTGCGTATGCAGATCGCCACATCGGCGTCACGGATACGTTCCAGCAGCAAGTCCGGTGTGGAAGCAAGCGAGTCGTAAGTCTGCAGGCCGCCGAGGACCTGTAGCTTCGCCTCCTGCGCTGACCCGGCGACCGCTGCAGGAGCATCGTCAGGCACCACTATGCGTAGGCCGTCGTCGGTGGATGAATTGGTCATGACCTCTCCTATAACGTCAGAAATGGGGGCTGAATAGCACAGGAGTCTTGGTTACGGCTTGCGAGCTATCACCAGGTCCCTGTTGCCTTCCAGCAGCTTCACATTCATATCTGTGAACCCGGCCTGCTCCAACCACTGCTGATAGACAGTGCCAGAGCGCTCCTGCCCACCGGTGGACACCAAAGCATGCAGGTCCATCAACGTGGTAAGGAGTGGGCCGGTACCTTCATCGTTCAGCAACTTCTCGCATACCAGGATCGTGCCGCCCGGTTGAAGCGCCTCGAAGCAGTGTTGCAGAATGATCTTGCACTGCTCCTCAGGCCAATCGTGCAGGATCCAACCCAACGTGATGACATCCGCTTCCAGGGGGAGGCTACCCCGCTGGAAAAAGTCCCCCGGGTGGGTCTTCGCCCTATCGTCCACCCCGTACTGCTTGAGGTAGTCATCGGCGATCGCGCATACTGCAGGCTGTTCAAAGACGATGCCCTTCAAGTTCTCGTGCTTCTTAAGGGCTGCAATGACCAGCGCTCCTGACGTCCCGCCAACGTCCAACAGCGTATCGAACGGGCCGAAGTCGAAGGCATCAACGATCTCTTGGGCGTCCGCCACCGTAAGGTTGTGCATGCCCTGCACGAACCCTCGAAGTCGCTGTGGCTCCGCATAGACGGACTCCAGCATGTCAAAGCCAGGGCCGAAGACCTCCCTGACCCTGGGCGTGTTCTCTCTGATGGCGCCGGGAAGCAACTGCCAGAGTCTCCAATGCAGTTGGCTGAGGTGTTCAACCTGGCCGCCCAGATAGGAATCCTGGCCCTTCACCAGGTACTGCCCAGTCTCTTCAGTATTACTGAATCGACCGTCTTCCTTGGTGATGAGTTCCAACGCAACAAGCGTGTTCATGAGTCGTTCCAACGCGATCGGGTGCAGCCGCAATCGATACGCAAGGATCTCTGCGCTGGCTGGGCCTTTCGCCAGTTCGTCGAAAACGCCAAGCTCTACGCCGGTGAACAGTGCTTTTGATACCCAGAACCCGGTGAGCATCTCCTGGATATGTGTTGGGGATGTTGGCATTCTGGAAATTCCTCGCATTCGATGTGCTGGTAGCGTTCGTGCAATTGTACCGTTCCATAGGAAGTGCATCAAGGACTGCCGGCCGCGCTATGACGAGTATTTAGGTTGACCGGAGAAAACACCGCGTATAGAATCAGCGTGGTCAGTAATTTGAGGAGGACACCATGCCGTTGTACGAGTATCTGTGCGAACCTTGCAATGATAAGTTTGAAGTGCTTCGGACAATATCGAAGGGCGCTGATCCGGCGACATGCCCCACCTGCGGCGACAACGGGCACCGCGTGCTCTCCGTCTTTGCTGCTGTCAGCGTAGGAGCCAACGGCGAGCCTGTACCTGCTGCGATGGGCGGCATGGGTGGCGGCGGAGCCTGCTGTGGCGGCGCTTGCGGCTGCAGCTAACCTCTCCAACTAATACTTGGTAGTACAGAGAAGCCCTCGGAATTCCGGGGGTTTTTAGTTATTCTCTCAAACTCACTTGGCGGGCCCTCAGCCTGCGCAACCACCACCAACTCACTCCGGCCAGCAGCAACGCCTGCGACACGGTGGCGAACGCTACTAGCAACGTAGCTTCAAACCAGAACTGCTCCGGAAACATGACCACCAGGAAGTCTCGCCGGGGGTTCAGCATCCAGAAGTCGTTCCGGAACAGTATTTCGTGGAACAGTGTGAAGAAGAACGGAAAGGCCGCACCTATAACGATGCCAGCGGTAGCCAACGACCCTATGGTGTAGAGGCCTCCCCGGCGAATACGGTGGAATGCCGGTTCAAGAAACTGCCTGCGATGCCGGACGAAACCCCAGGCCAGATAGCCCACAAGTACCGCTCCTGCTATGTAGGTCAGAACGTACATCCACTTGACACGAGCCTTCACGTCCTTCATGTGGATGAGCTCTCGCGAGTTGAAGAGGTCCTGGTTATAGAGCTGAATGTTCAAGTACTCATCATCGTTGTTGAAGTAGTCGATGAACTCGTCGGCAATACGATTGAGCTCAGCGTCCGGCACGCCCGTCCGCTGCTCGATGTTGTTCCTATCGAAACCTGTCGAGTACACCCACGATGAGTTGAAGGCGACCCGGACGTTCAACGTCAAAATGAAGATCGGCATGGCGATGAGGAATGCGATGCCAGCCCATCGGAACAATGTCGGCGATGCCTGCGCCCACCTGCTTTGAAACGTCCCGATCGCCTCTGCCATTGCTTCCCTATTCGCCTTACTTCTCTCCCAGTATAATTGGCCTATCTCTCAAAAAGGAAATTGCTATGACTACAACACCAGAGCACCAGGATACCTATCAAGGTTTGCGGGACATCATCGCCCGACTCCGTGCGCCGGACGGTTGTCCGTGGGATCAGGAGCAGACCCACACCACGCTGCGCCAGAACCTGCTTGAAGAGTGCTACGAGGCTCTGGAAGCGCTGGATGCAGGCGACCCCCAATCCCTGTCCGAGGAGCTTGGTGATGTGCTGTTGCAGATCGTGTTCCACTGCCAGATCGCTGAGGAGAATGGCGACTTCACGGACGCTGACATGTTCCGTCACATCAATGAGAAGCTGGTACGGAGGCATTCCCACGTCTTTGGCGATGTGGTGGTCAAGGACGCCCGGGAGGTTGAGGCCAACTGGGAGGAGACCAAGAAAAAGGAGCGCGGAGAGAAGGTCTCAGTGCTGGACGGCGTGGCCAAGGCGATGCCAGCTCTGGGTTATGGGCAGTCCATTACCTTCAGGGCATCGCAGGCAGGCTTTGAGTGGCACGATATCTCCGGCGTGCTGGACAAGGTGCGGGAGGAGATAGGTGAGCTGGAAGCCGCGCCGACCAAGTCCGAGAAGGAGCGTGAGTTCGGCGATGTGCTACTATCGTTGGTGAACGTGGCTCGCTGGCTGGACATAGACGCTGAGAGCGCTCTACGAGGGGCCAACAACCGCTTCTACGGTCGGTTCACCCACATCGAGGCTGGAGCGCGTGCCCAAGGCCGCTCCGTGCGCGATATGTCCATGGACGAGAAGGAAGCCCTGTGGGAAGAAGCGAAACGAGCCGAGAAGCACTAATTAGCTCCAGCCTACTCGTTCTTCCCTTGTCTTGTGTGCCTACGTGGGCCCTTGCGGTAAGCGCCAGCTACCAGTAGAGTCTCAAGGGTCACATCCACCAAACCCCAGGAGGCCGTTTTGCCCAGCCACCCTGAGTTCCGCGTCATTGGTGTCATCGGTATGCCCGAGATCAAAGAGGGCGACGACCTGGCAGACCTTATCCTGAAGGCGTCTGAGGCCCAAGGAACACCCATAGAGGATAGGGACATCGTCGTCGTCACGCAGAAGATCGTGTCCAAGACCGAAGGCGCTCTGGTAGACCTGAAAACGGTAGAACCCTCAGAGTTGGCAAAGACCATGGCTGCGGATTGGGACAAGGACCCTCGCCACGTTGAGGTTGTGCTGAAGGAGAGTCGACGCATCGTGCGGATGGATCACGGCGTGCTCATCACGGAGACCAAGCACGGCTTCATCTGCGCCAACTCCGGCGTGGACGCTTCAAACGTCCCGGGCGAGGATATGCTGTGCCTGCTCCCCAAAGACCCTGACGCATCTGCCGAGAGGATCCGTGAAGCCATCCGACAGCGAACTGGGCACAGTGTGGCGGTCATCATCTCTGACACCTTTGGCAGGCCCTGGCGGGACGGAACCACGGACATAGCCATCGGCACAGCCGGGATGGACCCACTGAAAGACTACAGGGGTGAGGCCGACCAGTTCGGACGCACACTCAGAGTATCTGTGGCGGCAGTAGCCGATGAGGTGACGGGCGCTGCGGAGTTGGTCACGGGGAAGAACCAGGAGATTCCGGTGACGCTGGTCAGAGGGTTCCAGTACGAGGAGTCCGCCGAGGGCTCAAAGACGCTCATCAGGGGCGCATCCCTGGACATGTTCCGTTAAGTCACGTCGGCTATAGCAGCCTGCACCAGGTCTTCCGGCACATCGTTGCGGGTGACCGCCTTGCCGATGCCCTCTAGCAACACCCACCGGATATTCCCTGCCGTCGTCTTCTTGTCGACGCTCATGGCTCGACGTATGGCGTCCCGGTCAGCGCCAGGCATCCTGGTCGGTAGGCCGTACTGCTTCAGCACCTTGTCCTGACGAGCGACCACATCGACGCCGACGAGCCCCATTCCGCGACTTATCCGCACTGCTGCCGTCATGCCTATGGCTACCGCCTCACCGTGGAGCAGCGTGCCGTACTCTGTGGCCGTCTCTAGTCCGTGGCCTATGGTGTGGCCGTAGTTCAGCAGGATGCGCAGCCCCAGCGTCTCACGTTCGTCCCTGGTCACCACATCAGCCTTGACCGCCATACTCCGCCGGACCACTTCTGATGTCAGAGGTTGCTCCAGGTTCATTATTGCTTCGGAGTGCTCCTCGAACGTCTGGAACAGGTCAGCGTCCAGTATCAGTCCATGCTTCACGGCTTCGGACCAGCCTGATGCCCGCTCTCGCTCCGGAAGCGATGCCAACGACTCAACGTCCGCCAGCACCATGCGCGGTTGGTGGAACGCTCCCACCAGGTTCTTTCCGGCAGAGAGGTTGATGGCAGTCTTGCCGCCGATGGACGCATCCACCATCGCGGCCAGGGAAGTGGGCACCTGCACGACAGGGAGGCCCCGATTGAACGTAGCCGCAGTGAACCCCGCTAGGTCGCCTATGACGCCGCCGCCCACAGCGACGATGAAGTGGCCACGCTCAGCCCTTCGCTCTGCCAACCACTGGTAACATGCCTCTAGGGTCTCCACAGACTTGGATGTCTCGCCAGCAGGCACAACGAAGGTGTGCACCGGGATGTCGGCGGCCTCCAGGGACATCTGCACCTTGCGCCCATGGGTGTAGAAGACGTTGCTGTCCGATATGACGTACGCGGTGCTCGTAAGCCCCGCGCTGCGGCACATAGCACCGATGTCCTCTATCAAGCCTGTTCCTGCATATACTGGGCATGGTCCCGTAGCTGAACGGATGGTCGCTGCCAGGTCGGCGCCGTGGCTGTCCTGAGTCGCATCGACTCTGCCATCAAGCATCCTGGCTGCTCGAACGACCTCCCGGGCGATGTCCTGCACGCCAAGGTTATCGGTGTGGACTGTCCAATGGGCCTGGGCGTATGCCGCCGCTCGCTCCGCCTTCAACTCCATGGCACGTCCCAACGGGTTGTCACCCTGCAGGAGGGGTCGCACAGTCTCACTTCCAGAAGCCTCGGAGAAAAGCCGCTGGATTATCGTCTCAGGGCTGGCTTCCAGGCAAACCACAAAGCCTGATTCTCTCATCAGGCTCTGGTTTGCGGGGTCGATCACCATGCCGCCTCCGGTGGAGATGACTTGATCGTCCCCGTTGCACACTTCGACCAACGCCTTCGATTCCAGCGCACGAAAGGCACCCTCACCATCCTCAGCAAAGACAGCCTCAACCGACTTCCCAGCAAGGCGCTCCAGCACGTCGTCAGTGTCAATAAACGTCCAGCCCAGCAGTGTTGCGACCGCTTGTCCGACTACTGATTTTCCTGTGCCAGCGAACCCCGTGAGGATGACATTCTTCATGCTTCGCTCTGCTTCCCAAGGACTGCGTTCAAGCTGCCCATCTGATACCCGGCCAGGTCAAGCGTAATATAGAGATATCCAAGCGACTTGAAGTGCTCAACCACGCCCGGGCGGACTTCGTCACTGGCCAGACGGGGGAACTCCTCAGGGCCTACTTCGATTCGAGCGATGGTCTCATGGTGCCGCACACGCAACTGCCTGAACCCCAACCCTCTCAGGTACGATTCAGCCCGGGCGATGCGCGTCAACGCTTCCACCGTGACCATTGTGCCGTAGGGGATTCGCGACGATAAACATGCCTGAGCAGGCTTGTCCCAGGTGGGAAGGCCTCGGAGTCGCGACAGCTCACGGACATCGTCCTTGGTCAGCTCCGCCTCAACCAACGGGCTCCGTGCTCCGTGCTCTTTTCCAGCAGCGATGCCCGGTCGATAATCGCCAAGGTCGTCCATGTTGGTGCCATTGGCTATCCATGCGTAGCCATCAGCCTTCGCAATGGGCTTCAGTTCTGTATACAGGTTCACCTTGCAGAAGAAGCAGCGCTGGGAATCGTTGGCGGCGTAGCGAGGGTCGTCCATCTCCTGCGTCTCAATCACCCGATGACGGAAGCCGAACTGGGCCGCCATAGCAACGGCGTCTTCCCTCTCCTCCGGGGCCAGCGATAGCGATGACGCTGTGACTGCCAGTGAATGGTCACCAAGCACATCGTGGGCGGCAACCGCCAGCAGTGTGCTATCCACCCCACCGGAGAAGGCAACAAGCACCGACCCCATCTCTTTCAGGATGGCATCGAGTCGCTGTTTTTTCTCTGCGATATCGGTCATGTTTCGCTCTCCCCTTCTGCGGTAACGGACGCCCTCTCGCCACGACCTGCCGAGCGAGCCCGCGGGAAAAGGGCATGGATTGCCTGGTTCAATGTCGCAACGGGGACGATGTCCAGCCCCTTCAGGTCTGCGGGATCGATCTCGGCCGCTTCTGGAATCACAGCTCGACGGAGGCCTAATCGGGCGGCCTCTTGCAATCGGCGCCCCATCTGCGCTACCGGGCGAACCTCTCCGCCAAGGCCGACTTCGCCAAGGGCAACGACGTCCGTCTCCAAGGGCTGATCCCTGAAACTGGATGCGATAGCGAGGGCCGTAGCAAGGTCTGCGCTGGTCTCTGTGACTCGCAGACCGCCGGTCACGTTCACGACGATGTCCTGACCGCCCAGGGGAATCCCGGCGCGTCGACTCAATACAGTCGCGAGTAGCACAAGACGGTTGCCTTCCATTCCGTTGGCCACACGTCTGGGCGTCGGCCCCACCACCGGAGCGGTCAACGCCTGCACTTCCACAAGCATCGGGCGTGTCCCTTGCAGCACCGGCGTGACCACGGAACCGACAATAGGCCCCTTGCGCTGAGAGAGCATCATGCTGGAGGGATCAGACACCTCGACTAGGCCGTTGGCGTCCATCTGGAAGAGCGCTACTTCATCGGTTGAACCGAACCGGTTCTTCTCGCTACGTAGCACACGCAGTTCACTCGCGCGCTCGCCCTCAAGGTAGAGGACAACGTCCACCATGTGCTCCAACACCCGGGGCCCGGCCACATCACCCTCTTTGGTCACATGCCCAGCGATAATGACAGGCGTACGGTTGGCCTTGGCCCAGCCCATCAGCAAGCGCGCACCTTCTCGTATCTGCGTCACACTACCCGGGGCAGAGGACGATGCATCTGTGTACAGCGTCTGGATGGAGTCCACCAACACCGCCACGGGCTCAGTCTTGTCCATCCAACCGAGAACCTCCCTGGCCGATGTTTCGTTCAGCAGCAAAAAATTGCGTCCTGAGATGCCCAACCGCTCAGCGCGGAGTCGCACCTGCGTCGCCGATTCCTCGCCGGAGATATACAGTACCGAGCCTCGTGCGTCGTCCACGAGCGTTTCGGGAGCGAGGGCGCCAGCGATCTGCAACATGAGGGTCGACTTACCGATGCCGGGGTCGCCTGCAAGCAGCACTACTGAGCCGGGAACCAGGCCGCCGCCGAGCACGCGGTTCATCTCCGGGTAGGGCAGGATGATGCGCGGGGTGTCCTCTAGCGATATCGCTGAAAGCTCTGTAGGCCCGTTGGCCTCACGAGGCGTCCACGTCGTGGTATTAGAGGGAGGTGGTACAAAAGGGGATGAGGCCTGAGGTGGCGGAGCCTCTTCAAGCGGTGAGCCGGAGCCGCAGACGTAGCAAAAGCCCATCCATTGGGTATGGCCTGTTCCGCATTCCGGGCAGATGTACGCGATAGTGTCTGCCATGTCCCCCGGCTTCCCTCCAATATCAATACGCTGAGTCCTGGTAAGTGTACCAGGGGACTATGGGCTAGGAAACCATATTTCCTGAGCCTTGCAGCCTACATATGTATCAGGCGAGCGGAAGTGATATTAGGATTCTGTCTCAGCTCTTCCAGAACGCTATCCGGCATCGGGTCGTCAAGGCCAACCATCATGGTCGCATGGCCTCTGGCCTCTGCCCTGCCCACTTCCATGAAGCTAATGTTGATATCATGCTTGCCGGCTATTTCGCCCACAGTGCCGATCATGCCGGGGCGGTCAAGGTTGTCGATGATCAACAGGTACGGGCTGTCCACCGCTGCATCCACCAGGTGCTCGCCCACACGCGTTACATGTGTTCGGCCCCTGAGGTGTGTCCCACCGACGATGACCTCCCCGCCGGTTGTCGCCAAGCGCACAGTGATCTCGTTGGCAAACTGTTGGGGCACCGGGTCCTTCTCTTCCTTGATCTGGAGCCCTCGTTCCTCTGCAAGAAGCGCCGCGTTCACCAGGTTGACGCGGTCCTCTGTTCCCGGCTGAAGCAACCCCATCAGCACAGCGGCTTTCAGCGTTCCGGTCTCACCGGTGGCCAGCTCGCCCTGATACTGGACGGTTACGGAGTTGGGTTGCCCGTTGGCCATCTGGATGGCGATCTTTCCGATCATCACTGCCGCATCAAGGAAGGGTTCAATGACATCCTGGACCTCAGGTGCCACAAAGGGTACGTTCACGGTGAATCGGGCTGGCTGGCCTTTTAACACAGTCAATACCTGCTCCACGACTTCTCGAGTGACCGCGGCCTGCGCCTCGACGGTAGATGCGCCAAGATGGGGGGTGGCAACGATCTTCGGGTGGAGGGCGAGTCGATAGTCTTCTAACGGCTCCTTGGTGAACACATCGATCGCAGCGCCGGCCAGCTTATCTTCGTCCAGAGCCTTGATCAGGGCGTCCTCATCGACCAACCCACCGCGAGCGACGTTGATGATCCGCGCTGTTGGCTTCATCAGGGCGATCTCTCGAGCGCCGATGAGGCTCTTTGTCGTGTCGGTAAGCGGGGTATGGAGCGTCAGGAAGTCGCACTGTGCCAGCATCGCATCAAACTCGGCTATTTCCACGCCCAATCGAGCAGCACGCTCCGGCACCAGGTACGGGTCGAAACCCACAACATGCATCTCCAACCCCTGGGCACGCTTTGCGACTTCTGAGCCCACGCGACCGAGCCCAACGATACCCAGCGTCTTCCCTTTCACCTCCACACCCATGAACTGGGAGCGGTTCCACTGTTCCTGTCGCATGGAGGAGTTCGCTTCGGCGATGTGCCGCGCAAGCGCCATCATGATAGCGATGGTGTGCTCTGCCGCCGCGATGGTGTTTCCTGTTGGCGCGTAGACCACGGCGATACCCTTTCGAGTGGCAGCGTCCAGATCGATGTTGTCTACGCCCACGCCAGCCCTGCCGACGACTCGCAGATTCACGCCAGCGTCGATGACGGCTGCAGTGACCTGGCTCTCACTCCGAACGATGAGCGCATCATAGTCCGCAACGGCTGCAACAAGCTCTTCCGGCTTCATCTTCAGCCGTATCTCTACGGTTATATCGGGTTCTGCTTCAAGCAGGTCCAGTCCTTCCTGATGGAGGGGGTCTGCAATTAGAACCTTCACATGAACTCCTTATTCCCTGATTTTAACGCAAAAGGCCCGCTTCCCTGATGGGGTTGCGGGCCGAAAATGCAGGGATTTAGTTTCGTACGTTTACTTATCGGCCTACCTAAGCCGGAACCGTATAACCCAACTCCGGGAGCACTGATCTCAGCGAAGCCATGACGTCATCAACGTCATCATCCGTGATGTGGCCCATGTGTCCTACCCGGAAGATCTTGCCGCTCAGAGACCCCT
Organism: uncultured Dehalococcoidia bacterium; assembly: GCA_913049785.1. Lineage (GTDB taxonomy): Bacteria > Chloroflexota > Dehalococcoidia > Lucifugimonadales > UBA1127 > UBA1127. The sequence continues at coordinate 41,186 of CAJWXP010000005.1, forward strand.
GGCCCCCAGCAACGATGACTTCCCGATCAGAGCGCAGCTTACCGCGTAACGCCGATAGCTCTACGCCCTCAGGGACCTTGACCGCAGTGACGGTGTCTGAAGCGTACTTCTCGTTATTGGGGAAGAGCTCCAGGCCCAATTTCTTGACCCCGTTACGGACGTCGTTGGCGATCCTGGCATGCTTCTCGTATACGGCACCCATGCCATCAGCCATCATCTTCTTCAGTGCCAGGTCTAGGGAGAACATCACGGACACTGCGGGCGTCCAAGGCGTCTGACCTTGATCGTAGTAGCTGAATGCTCGGCTGAACTCGAAGTAGAACCGGGGTATCGTGGCCGTCTTGGCAGCCTCGATCGCTCGGGGGCCCACCGCTGCGAATGCCAGTCCCGGCGGTACCATGAAGCCCTTCTGGGAACCGGTGACTACAACGTCCAGATCCCATGCATCCATCTCTACCGGGATGCAGCCCACGCTGCTAATGGCGTCAACCAATGTGAGTCGGTCATATTCCCGGACGACTTTGGCTATGGCAGCCAGGTCGTTGGTGATGCCGGTGGAAGTCTCGTTGTGTGTGATGAGGACGGCTTTGATGGTGGCATCAGCCTTCAGGGCCTTGCCGATTTCCTCCGGGTCAGCTGCATCGCCGTATTCAGTAGGGAGCTTGACCACGTCCACGCCATACGCCTCTGCGATCTGGCTGAAGCGGTCGCCGAACACGCCGATGCTGATACTCAGCACCCGGTCTCCCGGTGACAGCGTGTTGATTATGGCTCCCTCCATGGCGCCTGTGCCTGAGGCGGTGAGGATGGCAATCTGGTTCTTTGTCTGGAATGCAGTCTGGAGGCCGGAGTGAATCCTGCCAATCATGTCCTTGAACTCTGGACCACGGTGGTCGATCATCTGCTGGGCCCCCGCCTGAAGCACGTCTTCAGGGCATGGCGTAGGGCCGGGAATGCGCAAATTCACAGAAAGCCTCCTCGCTGAATAAACATGGGTGTTCGGTTGTGAATGTTAGCACATAGTCAGGGGAGAAAAAAGGCCAGGTGACTTACTATGGCGAAAATCGTCGCCTAATTATAGGAGAAAAGAATAGAGGGGTAGGGTAACCAGTAGGTTAGCTTTTTCCCTCAACCAACCCCAGGCGTCCTGTCATTCTGAGGGAGCACAGCGACTGAAGAATCCGGATTCTTAGCCCTTGTCCTCAACGAGCCGTACGAACTTGCGCTTCCCCACCTTCACCACAGCCCCATCGTGGATGGGTAGTGTATCGGTGACACGCACGCCGTCGACTTCAACCGCGCCCTGGGAGACCAGACGCTTTGCCTCAGCCTTGCTGGACGCTAGGCCAAGAGCGTGTATGACATCCGCTGCTGGAGCCGCTGACGCAACCTGGCTCTCACCACCATCACCGAAGACGGTCAGTGCTCCTTTGCCGGTCGAAGCGTAACGAAGCGTGGGGATGTCCTCCGGGGCCTCACGACGCTGCACCGTACGCTCGAAGTGCTCCTGGGCCGCCTGCGCCCCGTCCGCCGACCAGAACTGCTCCACGATCTCGCGGGCCAGCCGCTTTTTGTACTCCATGGGGTTCACAGCCCCACTGGCCATTGCTTCACCCATCGCCTGGATGTCCGCCAACGGTGTATCCGTGAGTAGCGTGAAGTATGAGTCGATGAGATTGTCCGGCAGCGACAGCACCTTGCCGTACTGCTCCTGAGGCGCCTCGTCCACGCCGATGTAGTTGCCTAGACTCTTGCTCATCTTCTGGACGCCGTCTGTGCCCTCAAGGATGGGCACCATGAAGCACTGCTGCGGTCGCTGGCCTCGGAGTTCCTGGAGCTCACGGCCCATCAGCAGGTTGAACTTCTGGTCTGTGCCGCCAAACTCCACATCGGCCTTGACCATCACGGAGTCGTACGCCTGAAGTAGGGGATACAGCAGCTCCGTTATCGCGATGGGCCGGTTCTGCTCGAACCGCTTGCGAAAGTCATCCCTGGCCAGCATCTGCGCCACGGTAAAACTGCCGGTGAGCTTCACCACATCGGTCAGGGTGAACTTGCCGTACCACTCGCTCTGCCAGATAACCTCCGTCCGGGACTCGTCCACCACCTTGAAGAACTGCCGCAGGTAGGTCTCGGCGTTCGCGATCACGTCTTCGTGGGTCAGCACCGGGCGTGTGACCGATTGACCGCTTGGGTCGCCGATCTGCGCCGTCCAGTCCCCGACGATGAGAACGACCTGGTGTCCAAGGTTCTGGAGCTGTCGGAGCTTCCGCAGTCCGACGACGTGACCCAGGTGGATGTCGCGGCTTGACGGATCAAACCCCATCTTCAACCGGAGGGGGTCACCCTTTTGCAGCAGGCGACGGAACTCATTTTCATCGATGATCTCCGCCACACCTCGCTGGGTGACCATGTTCAGTGTCTCTTCAGATAAGGGCATCAAGATCCTCGTTCATGTTGTAAAACCAGCCAGCACATTGTACGGCAGAAACGGGCCTCAATGCAGAGGCGGGCCTTACCAACTTGGTGGGAGCATATCCGCGTCCTCAGCAAGGGCCACTCTGGCCTGGGCCACATCCACGTGTAGCTGATTGACCAGGGCATCCACCCCGTCGAACTTTATCTCACCTCGAAGCTTGCGATCAAAGGCCACCCGGATCTTCGCGTTGTACAGATCGCCGTCGTAATCAAAGATGTGCGTTTCCATCTTGCGACCACCGGCCCCAAAGGTGGGTCTAAAGCCGATGTTCGTCGCAGATGGGTAGGTCTTACCATCGGCCTGGGTCCATGTAGCGTAGATTCCGTCAGCCGGCAGAATGATACCGGTTTCCGACTCAACGTTGGCTGTGGGGAAACCGATCTGCCGTCCGCGCTGATCCCCCTCGACGACAAATCCAGTCAGGATGAAGGGTCTGCTCAACATCCACGCTGCGTCTTTCATCTCGCCCGCCTGCACGCTAGACCTGACAGCCGTACTGCTGACGATGCGGCCCTCGAACTCCACCGGTTCGACAACCTCCACCGTGAAGCCCAACTCTTTGCCAAGCTCGGTGAGGACTGCAGCAGTGCCCTCGCGCTGATACCCGAAGGCGAAGTCCGGCCCGACTACCAGGCCGCGCATGTTCAACGTTTCTTTGAGCAGCTCCACGAACTCTCGTGCCCGGAGATAAGAGAGGTCAGGGGTGAAGCTCAATGGAACCACCAAATCCACACCCTGCTCAGATATAAGCCGAAGTCGATCCTCCGGAGTGGTGAGCAGGGGAACGCGCACATCGGGTCGCATGACAGAGCGAGGGTGGTTGGTGAAGGTGATGACGCCGCTGGCGCAACCCTGGCGCGCAGCCGATTCCTTGAGGCACCCGATGAGGTACTGGTGCCCTTTGTGCACGCCGTCAAACATGCCTACCGTGATGACGGTAGGGTTTGTGGTATGTAGGCGGGCTAACTCTTCCAGTACGCTCATAGGCTAGTTAAGCCAACGGAAGTAAAAATCCTCAACTGCATGGCGGGCGAATCCTAGCACGAGCGTTCAGCGGAGTCTACTTCCACGGAACCTCGTCACGAATTTCTGGCGAGGGGCTAAACCCGCCGCATTCTAGGCCAGCGTTGGGGCCACCTGCTTGCCCACTACTTCAGCGATAGACCGGACACCTTCCATCAACTTCTGGAAGTTCTCAAACGTCAGGGACTGGGGTCCATCTGAGAGGGCTTTGTCAGGGTTGGGATGGACTTCAATCATCAGCCCGTGAGCCCCGGCGGCCACGGCGGCCAGCGCCATGGGAGCTACCAGGTGCCAGCGGCCTGTGCCGTGGCTTGGGTCTGCGATGACGGGCAGGTGGCTCAACCGCTTGAGAACCGGTATGGCCGCCAGGTCCAGCGTGTTACGCGTGTAGTCCTCAAAGGTGCGGATGCCTCGCTCGCACAGGATCACCTCTTGGTTGCCGCCGGCCATGATGTACTCGGCGGAAAGGAGTAGTTCTTCATAGGTGTTGGAGAACCCTCTCTTCAGAAGAATAGGCTTGTTGATCTTCCCTACTTCGTCCAGCAGGATGAAGTTCTGCATGTTGCGTGCGCCCACCTGAAGGATGTCAGCGTACTCGGCGATGACACCCACGTCCTCCGCTGTCATCACTTCTGTGACTACTGGGAGGCCTGTTTCTTCGCGAGCCTTTGCCAGGAGCTTCAGGCCTTCCACGCCCATGCCACGGAAACTGTACGGCGATGAACGCGGCTTGAATGCTCCCCCTCGGAGTATCCTGGCTCCTGCCTTCCTCGCCATGTGTGCGGTATCCAGGAGCATCTCTTCGCCCTCAACGGAGCAGGGGCCTGACATGACCACCATCTCGTCTCCGCCGATGGTGACATCCCCAATGGTGATATGCGTGTCCTCCGGTCGGAAATCCCTTCCAGCGAGCTTGTACGGCTTGGAGACTCGAAGCACCTCGACCACGCCTGGAAGCTGCTCCAACTCCATCTGAAGTTCAGGGTAGATGCTGCCGAGGACGCCGATCACGGAGCGTTCTTCGCCGCGCCAGATCGGGGCTTTGATGCCCGGTTTGCTCTCGATAGCGTTCTGGACTCCATCTATTTCGGCGTCCGTGCAGCCCTGTCTCATCACAACAATCATGATTCTGCTCCGTCAATGATTACAAAAAGGGGAATCGCGCTTGGTTCTACCTCAACCAGTATCCGTGAATGCGTGGGAGGTTGCAATGCGCTCGTAGCGCGAGGGCGAGGACACAAGGGGCAAGGCGAATGCTACGAGCCTGGCACGCTCCGCTGCCGGAGGTTTTCGGCGCCCCGGAGATACACGTTCTTGATCTCCTCAGGTGCCTTCTCTGTGTTCGCCAAAACTAACACGCGTATACACATGGGGAGGCCATAGGGCACGTCCATCGCAACGGCATCTGTCAGCGCCACGTACGTCCATCCCAGACGTCGACGTGCTACCGATGCCGGATACTCTGCATTCAGGTCTGGTGTGACGAAGAAACTGGCTGCAGCGATAAACTCCGGGTCAAGGCCATTGGCTTCTATCAGCGCCCTCAGCATCTCCTCAGTGGCGTCATTGATAGCCGCCTTGGTGTTGGCAGAAGCCGTTGTAGCGCCGCGAAATCCCCGGCACATCATGGCCATTATCGTGTTCCCCCTGTCGTCTCGGGTATGACTCCAAGGCCTTCCATGAAGGCTTTCACTTTCGTGATCCGATCTCCTGGCGAGGCATCTGCGATGACGTCCACCAGAGCACTGCCCACCGCCACCGCATCAACGATGTCAGCCAGCGCGTCAATGTGCTCTTTACGGGATATTCCGAAGCCCACCGTTAATGGCAGTTCCGTGCTCTTTCGGACTCTCTGCACCAACGTCGCAGCCTCTGGCGATGGCTCAGACCTTGCTCCTGTAACACCCAACAGACCCACGCAATAGATGAACCCCCGTGCGGAGGCGCAGGTTTCTTTGATGCGTTCGTCCGTGCTGGTCGGAGCAAGCAACGGTATCAGGGCGATCTCGTGTCGCTGACACGCTTCCAACATCGGGCCTATCTCATCCACCGGCAGGTCAGGGATGATGAACCCGTCCACACCGGATTTCTTAGCTGCTGCCGCTACCGCAACAAGCCCGTAAGCCAGGAAGGGATTGTAGTAACCCATCAGCACAAGAGGAACGCGGACACCTCGTTTTCGCAACTCGGCAGCAACCTCAAGGCATTGGGCCAAAGTCACCCCTTGATTCAATGCGTGGAAGCTCGATTTTTGGATAGTAGGTCCCTCGCCAAGTGGGTCGCTGAAAGGTACGCCCAACTCTATGACGGCCGCCCCAGCCTGTTCTAAGACCGGTACCAGTTCCAGGGTGGCCTCCACGTCCGGGAAGCCCACCGTCAAAAACGGCACCATCCGAACAGGATCGCTCGACGACCCCTTTTTGAGCTGCGTTTCAAGCTGTTTCCAGCCCATGCCTTACCGCCTTAAAATGTTAGCGAGAACGCCAGTGAGTTCTGTATGCTGTGGGCGAAGATGCCAGGCGTAAGTGATTTTGTCTTCATGAACACCCAGGCCAGAATCAACCCTGAGAAGAACACCGGTATCAGCGCCCCAATGGAGCCATGACTCAACGAGAAAAGCAATGAAGACCCTATCGCCGCACCTACCGGGCCAGCCCACGGGATGAGGCCCTGGAGCAAGAACCCTCTGAAAAAGGTTTCCTCTGCGACCGGAGCCATGACGACAACGACGAATGCCAGCCCCAATCGACTGAGCCCGTTAGGCTTCTCAAAGCTGTCAGAGAGGTCCGGTGGCACCAGCACGTCAATCCCGAGTCCATTCACGATCACTGTATAGACCCCGCCCACCAGGAGGCTGGCAACTAGGGCGATGAGTGGGATAAGCCAGAAGTGGTATCCCCTGACGCTCCGAAATCCCAGGGTCTCAAAAGAGCATCGGTACCGCCTGACGCTGAAGGTCCAGGCCGCCAGGATCAACAAGACCTCAAGCATGCCTCCAGCGAGCAGAGATGCTCCGGTACCGCTGGTTAACCCTACCCGCTCAAGAATCACCGCAAGGGTAAGCAGTCCGGCGCCTCCAAGCACCACGACAACCATACCTTTTATGGTGTCGCCAAGTCGCCAGGGCGGTGCCATGTTGCTATCCACTGAGCGTGAACCTCATGGGGGTAAATGCAGATTCTGAGGACGGTGGGTATCATATCACGCAGCTACAAGCGGAACAATGTGACTAAGCGATGGAGCAGTTCACATAAAAACCAACATCCCTCAGTGGTGTGAGAGATGCTGGTTTACTAAATCAACGAGAAGCGAGTTAACGCAAGGGGCGGAAGTTTAGCTGTCTTGTGCGCCCTTGGATTTCAGGAAGTCCACAGCGTTCTGGACTGTGCGGATATTCTCTGCGTCTTCATCAGAGATCTCCAGGGCGCTATCAGCTTTTGAAAATTCCTCTTCAAAGGCCATGATCAACTCAACTAGGTCAAGGGAATCGGCGTTAAGATCTTCAGTGAATGATGCCGCAGGTGTCACCTGTTCGTCGTTCACTCCCAACCGTTCCGCAACCAGTCCCTTAACTCGTTCTTCTACGGTAGCCATGTGCGTTGTCCTCCTCGTTCCTTATCCTGTTTATCAACCTTGAATCGTGTCTTGCAGGGATCCTAATACTCCATTGATGAACCGGGGGGAGCTCTCTCCACCAAACAGTTTTGCCAGCTCCACCGCTTCGTTGATCACTACTTTAGGGGATACGTTTTTGCTGACGGTCAATTCATAAACAGCCAGCCGTAGCAAGCTTCTGTCTACCAGAGAAAGTTGGCTAACCGGCCAGGCAGTAGCGTATTCCTGAATTGTTTCGTCTAAAGCTACATGCTGCTCGTTGACTCCGGCAACCAATTCCCTTGCGAATTCCTCGCCGGAAGCAGGCAGATTGCTGTCATCCAGGAGAGCCTGCAGCACATCGTCGATTTGGTGCTGGGTTGCATCCAATTCAAAGAGCGCTTGAAGCGCAAGGGCTCTGGCTCGACGACGTGGAGGGAGTTTCGCTGAACTCCAATCCTCCTCGTCCGGAGGGGGATCGAGCGCGATTGTCTCAGCCGGTAACGCTTGTTGTGAGGTCACTAAATTCATCCTACGAGGGATTGCAGACTTTTCACATCGTTGACGGCTGTCACCTGTGCGTCCGGGCATATCCGGCGAATCAAGCCGGAGAGTACCTTCCCAGGGCCGATCTCGTAGAACTGCGTTACTCCAGCGTCCCAGAGATAGGCCATGGAGCGTCTCCACTGCACGCACCCACACATCTGGTGAAGCAGTTCTTCCTTGATCTCGTCTCCACTGGTGATGGGGTTGGCGTCGCAGTTGGCAATGATCGGAACGCTAGGAGTGTTGAAGTGGGTTTCGTTCATCGCCTTGGTCATCCCAGCGACTGCAGGCTTCATAAAGTCTGTGTGGAATGCGCCACTGACCTGTAGCGTGATGAGTCTTTTGGCTCCGCGGGCGCTTGCCAAGTCCATGGCGCGGGCCAGCGTGATCTTGTCACCGGCAATGACAACCTGGTCTTCAGCGTTGACGTTGGAGATGTATGCTCCGGTCTCTCTGCATATCTCTTCAATTGTCAGTTCATCCAAACCAAGAACGGCAGCCATGCCACCCTGATGGGTTTGCGACGTCTCATGCATCAACCGGCCTCGCTCCTGCACCAACCGCACCGCATCAGTGATGCTTAGTACGCCGGTTGCAGCCAGGGCAGAGTATTCTCCCAAACTATGCCCTGCCGCAAAGTCAGGGAGAGGCATGACTTCTGGTCCTGCGGCCTCCTGTACAGCGCTCAGCGTAGCTAAGCTAGCTGTAAGGATTGCGGGTTGTGCATTGATAGTGAGGTTCAATTCTTCTATCGGGCCTTCAAACATCAACTCTGTGAGCGGCCTACCAAGGGCCTTGTCTGCTTCGTCAAAGACTCGACGCGCAACGGGGGATGCTTCATAAAGATCTTTTCCCATACCAACATGTTGCGAACCTTGGCCGGGAAACACGTACGCAACCTTTGATGATGTGACATCCGGTGATGTGACATCTCCTAAGGTGGAATTCTTCATCAGAAACTCCTGTTTCCTGCTTAAGGGCCTGAGGGCCCATATATTCACTTTGGTAAGGTGGCTGAATAGGGTACCAGGAAGAGGTTTAGCCTCTCTCCTGACTTATTGGCACAGAGATAACTTCACGGTCCTTGTAATACCCACAGATAGGGCATATACGGTGGGGAAGCTTGGGGCTGTGACAGTGTGAGCAATAAGAAATCCCACGCCCACTCATAACAAAATGAGAAGCACGGGATCGTTGCTTCGATTTGGATAGTTGCTTTTTAGGTTGTGCGCCCACTGTTGGCCCCTTCTAGGACCCCTTATCTGTGGACGGAAGAAGTTCTAACAAACGTTCCCAGCGGGGATCTACTGTCCTTACTTCGCAGTGACACTCAGCTTCGTTGCGGTTGATACCGCATTCTGGACAGATACCCGCACAATCTGGCTTGCAGAGAGGTTTCATTGGCAACTGGGATATGATGTTCTGCCTCAAGGCCTCTCTTGTATCTAGCACATTTGTTGGGCTTATTCGGAAAGCCTCTTCTTCCAATACTGGGGCAGCTATCGCAGCTCCAGTGGTAAGTTCCACAGCAGGGTAAAATTGTTCGTTTATCTCTGTGTTCAAGGGAGAGTCAAAACCCTCTAGACATCGGCTGCACTGGGATGAGACTTCTGCTTTGAGACGTCCCTTAACCCAGATTCCTATGTCTGTTCGGGTAAACTTCAGCCATCCCTCCAAACGTGTTGCTTCAATATCGTCCAAGGCGACATTTGCCTCCTGGACCTGGTGCTGCCGTACGGAGCCTATGGGCTCTTGTAGCATTTGTGCGACGTTGTACTGCATATGTCCTTCCATATCGTCGACACACCGAAAGGCATTGTAGTCACCTCGATCTCCTGGTGTCAAGCGTGATACACACAAATTTTGATACCTTAATATCAACCTAGTAGCCGCTAAACACCCCGCGGAGGACAGAACGATGCAGCGAGACTCCGGAGATGCTGGAGTTTGTGACGACTCTTTGGTGCGTGTGACATCAAATCCAGGCTGTTGATTCATACCCCTAGTGAAGGTGTGGTCAGGGCGCGCTCTGAGGCTCCCCATCGATCGGCGTGGAGAGCCGCCTTGTCTTGGAGCATGCGCTGATATTCTGGCTCCTGGATCTTCCCGGTGGTCATGATGAAAGCGTCTTCATTGTTATCGCTGTAATACCGTTTCCTGGAGCCCACGATCTCAAACCCGTATTTCTTGTAGAGGGTCTGGGCCAGGGTGTTGCTGATCCTGACCTCAAGCGTTACCACATCGGCGTTGCGAAGAATTGCGAGCTCTATGCACCCGATGAGCAGGAGCTCCCCGATACCCCTGCCTTGGTAGAACTCCCGCACCGCAATGGCAGTGACGTGGGCCTCGTCCGCCATGAACCACATGCCGACAAACCCCGGGATGACATCCCAACGGATCGCCTGCGGGTCATCGCGCCTGGACCGAAGGCCTATCCTTGGCCAGACTCCTTGCAGCAATCGCTTCAACATGGAGTCGTTAGGGGTTATGTCAACAGATGGTTCTGGTTGTTCAGCCTCTGCGATTTCTTCCGTGGGCACGTAACACACCAGGTATCGCGCCAGTCGGTTACTGAGCTCTTTGCGAAAAGGTGTGGGTGGCCAAGTGGTAGGGAAAGCCTCCATCTCGATCTCTGCGACGGCCTTCGAGTCATCCGGCAGCATCGGTCGGAGAGAATAGGCCATGTACTCGGTTGCCACCGGTTCTTGTTCAACAGCGCTCATGGGTAGTCCTTCAGTGTGCTGGGCATTAGATTTTACCACGTGACAAGTAGCGGGATAAAATCGCCCTCAAAATTGCTCTGATGTACTGCTCACCTTTTGCTTATCCCAACCGTTATAGTATTGTGCACAGGGTCAACAGTGATCACCAACTGCATTGCAGAACATCCTTCGCGGAGGCCATGTGCAAGAAGACATCGAACCACTGGTGCGTGCAGCCCAGGAGGGTAACTTATCGGCTTTTGGGAGTATTTATGAGTCCTTCTTCCCAAAGGTGTACCGATATGTTGCCGCGCGGGTAGGGTACGGGCCGGAGGCAGAGGACATGGCGCAAGAGGTGTTCTTGAAAGCGATGAACTCTCTGGACAAGTTCCAGTTTCGGGGGCCACCGTTCGCGGCTTGGTTGTTCCGCATCGCCCACAACCTGGTGGTGGACAGGGCACGGCACACCAAGAGCACGTCCGGCCCGCCTGTACCTCTCGACGAGGCTTTGGCGCTCCCAGACTCTCAGAATGTAGAGGAACAGGCGCTTCAGTCCATGGACGTGGAGGTCTTGAGGGGGGCACTGGAAAAAGTCTCTGATCTTCAGCGGCAGGTGGTGTTACTACGGTTCATAGCAGGGTTGTCATTAGCGGAAACAGCCGTTGCCATGAACCGTAAAGAGAACGCCATCAAAGCCCTTCAACACTCGGCGTTGGGGGCACTTAGGCGGATCATGCTCCCGATTGTTTCAGAGTCCGCAGCGAGGCAGCAATGAGCAACAAAATCGACATAGAAATACTGAATACGTGCCTGGAGCTCCTTGCGCAAGAGGGCACTATCGAGGCATGTCTTGAGCGTTTCCCTGACGCCGCTGCTGAACTGGAACCGATGCTTCTCATCGCTTCGCAGACCCAGCATGTCGGCGAGAGCATCGCAACCCCGGCAGACGCGCAACGTGTCGGGCTTGGCCGCATCACGGACGCATGGGCCGCTAAGCAGGCCAAACGCAGTAGCCGACGATGGCGCGTCTTCCGTCCACTGGCCAAGTCCTGGGCGGTAGCAATGATCGCCGTCATGGTCCTGGCGTTTGGTGGATGGACCACATCAACCGCTGCGGCCGGGAGCGTGCCCGGAGAGGTCCTCTACCCGGTGAAGCAGGCCCAGGAGCGCATCCGTCTTGTGGTGTCGTTCTCAGACCGAGGCAAGGCGGAGCTCCATGCCAAGTTTGCCCAGGAGCGGACTCAGGAGATCGATAAGCTGGCGTCTCGCGGCAGGAGCCAGGCGGTAATGGACAGGACTGCCGAGCGTATGGCCAACCACACTCGTCGAGCGGTGGTGCTTATGGGCGGTGTCCTGCCGAATCCGGTGCCCGCTACAAGCGATTTCACCGCACCAACAACCCCATCGATCCGCGTGACCCTTGACCCGGCATCCGGACTCATCACCATCAGCGAGAACAAGAGTTCACGCGAGCGCTACGTTATGCAGGAGCGGTTCCTCCGACAGTACCGGAACTTCCAGGAGATGCAGGAACGGATAGCGCTTCAGACGCAACCCAGCCAACGAGCGCGTATGGAGGAATCCTTCCATCGCTCCCGAGAGCTTCTGCGCCGGGCGATTCTGGCCATGAAGGCCCTTGAGGAATCTGAGTCACGCCAACGCTAGTCACTCCGTAACGTGGGCAAAAGTGGCTCCGATTCTCCTTGAACCACCTGCCCCTGCTGTGCTGTAATCGCCCCATCCCCAAACCGCCTTGCGAGTGGCGATTCTAAACAGGTGGCCTCAATGCCGTTCATTCTCCATAGCAGCCCCTTGGCGGTCACGACATGACCGGCGCATGTCTTGATAAAAGCAGCATTGCACAGATGCTGGAAGCCAACCCTCCCCTGATTGAGGGATATCCGGACCTGACTGCTCAACTCCAACCGAATGGGTTCGATCTGACACTGGCGGAGGTTGCAGCGTTCGGAGAGCCGGGAGTGCTTGGTGAGACCAACGCCCAGCGGTTCCTGGCCGAAGCTACGCCCCTCTCGTTCGCTTCCGACGGCATGCTTCGACTGGAGCCAGGGGCGTACCGGGTGACCTTCAATGAGACTGTGAACCTGCCTCTGGACATCATGACGCTATGCCAGTCTCGTTCCAGCCTGTTGCGGTCAGGGGTGGCGATTCACGCCGGGGTTGGGGACGCAGGGTATCGCGGGCACTATCAGGCGCTCATGGTCGTGTACCACCCAGGCGGCTTCACCGTGGCCAGGAACGCCCGCGTGCTGCAACTCGTATTCTTCCGGTTGGAGCTGCCAGCATCAGAGGGCTATCAGGGTAGGTTCCTTGAGGAGAACCTCCTGTAGCCCCCAGCGCTCTATTTCTTTGCAACTCCGGGGCGTTCTTTATTTCTTCACTTTGGCGATGACCTCTTCGCCGAACTGCTTCAGCTGGTCCTCCACCATGTCGCCGGGGAACTGAAGCTGGAACGTGTCCACACCCAGCTCCACATACTCGTCGATGATCTCAAGGATCCTGGCGGCATTGCCCATGAGCCCGCCACGTCGACCCATCGTCTCGGGGATGACGTCGTTCGGGTCTTTGTCGCCGATGTAGCCCGTGCCGTTCAGCACTCGCCTTATGGTACGGGGGTCTCGCCCCGCCTCCTCGGCGCCTGCCTCCACCTGACCCAGCAGCCCCAGATACTGTTCATGGGTTTCCGGCCAGCCGCCGTTCTTGATCCACCCCTCGGCCTGAGCGCCGGTGTACTTGAGCATTCGCGCGCCACCTGCGCCAATGATGAAGGGTATGGTGCCCAACGGCTTCGGCGGCGATGTGGCATCGGTGACGCTGAACTGCCGCCCTTCGTACGAGAAGGTTTCGTTGGCCCAGAGGCCTCGCATGATGGCGATGGCGTCTTCAAGGTCGGTCACACGCTCGCCAGCCGTGCCGAAGGGTGTGCCGATGGCGCGATAGTGAGCCTCTTGCCCCCCAGCGCCTAGCGTCAGGATGACTCGACCGCCCCCGGTCATCACGTCCAGGCTTGAAGCCATCTTGGCCAGCAGCGCGGGGTTCCGCAGAGGTACGTTCAACGTGGAATGGGTCACAGCGATCTTCTTGGTCTGAACCGCAATCGCTGTGGCAAAGGTCCAACCCTCAAGGTTGGGTTCTGGAGGCCTATCGCTGAAGGAGATGACATCAAAGCCGGCGTCTTCCGCAGTCTTGGCCACGGACAGTACCTTCTCGTATGACATCCCTCTGGGGTTGATACCGAATCGGACTGCGTTTGTGCTCTTCGCCATGGTTCTTCCTTTCAAATATTATGATGTGTTATGTGAAGTTAGTTCTGTGGCCCGATTTCGCCAATGTCCGGCACACGCTGCTGCACCGCTCGCATCACCAGGTACTCCAACGCCTGTGGGTCGAAGCCCAATGATACCGCACGGTCAGAGTCCTGCTTTGCCTGTTCGTCATCGCCCAGCAACGTGTTGGCCATTGCTCGCAGCGCGTGCGCCGACGCCGAGTTCGCATCGATGCTCAGCGCCTGCTCAAGATCGGGCATCGCCTGGTCAGGCTGTCGTAGCTCGATGTAGGAGGCGGCGCGGTTGTTGTACGCGTCCAGGTGCTTAGGGTCCAGTCGAATCGTCTCCGTGTAATCGTCGATGGCCTGCAATGCCTGATGCAAGCTGGTGTGCGCCATGCCGCGGTTGTAGTAAGCCTCCGCGGAGTCCGGGCGCAGTCGGATGACCTGGTTGAAGTCGCGCATCGCTTCCAGCGGCTCCACCCTCTGGCCAAAAGCCACACCGCGACGGTGATACGCGTCCGCGTCGTTCGGGTTCGACTCGATGGCCTGGTTCAGCTCCTCCATGAGGGCATCAAGCTGGGCCAGCGCCTCTACCTGTTCGTCCTGGGGTTCAGTGGTCATTGGGGTTTAACCCCTCCTGCTATGGTGTCGTGCTATATAATAAGGCTGGCTCAGTATAGCAGGAGGCCGATTTGTTACTCAGGCAGCACAGCGCTTAGTATCTCCCCAAGACCTAATCTCTGTCCCCCATACATCCCAAAACTAGCTGAAAACAAACACGTAAAATTAGGAGACTCGTTATCCAGGAAAGTAACTATTTCATGAAAGTCGATTAATACTCTAACTCTGCTCTTCTCGAGGTCTAGGTGCTCGATATTGACAAGGGGCGGGGTCGTTGCTCTGTTAAATCCCAACCTTGCTATTGCTTCACTGATTTCATGAAACTTTTGCTTCTCTTCGTTAGCTCTTACGGGGGTGTCGAACCTCGTTTCAGGTCTAACTAACAAGTCAGCTTTGTTAAAAACTAACACAACAGGGTGTTTGCGCACCTGGGATTCGCGATCCCTATTTACATCTATGAAATGTTGTCACGCTGCTCTGATTGCCGCAGTAGTTTGATTCACATAATCTAATTGTAGTTGTTGCGGCTGTAAGTAAGCCCCTATGTCAACTACGAAAATAATTGCCTCCCTGTCCAATACCCATCTAAAAAATCATTGTTATGAAACCACTCTTGGCCACTGACGAATGTTTCTGAGTGTTCTCCCGGGAAGTCCCCAAATTCGATCTTATACGTACGCTCTGAAGGAAACTTTCCTCTTTTTACATCCGCACGAAATGCAAACATGTCCTGATCCTTTGTCGGTCCTAGTGAACGTCCACTGCTAAGCAGAGATAAACCTCGATTGACAGCTTCGATAGTCTGGCTACCACGGAGTTGAATATCGACGCCCACTCGCTTTGCAAACATCTCACGGAACAAAGAAATAAGGAGGGTTGTTTTACCTGACCTTGGAAATCCTAAAATTGCTACATTATATGCAATCGGTAAATCAAAAATTATCGCGCGCTTTGAAGCCGCAGTAGCCCAAATCATTCCTATAACGCCGACGATGACTCCGCTGATCAAGACAATCCGCGAAACTAAGCGACTCGTTTCATCAGACCACGCAATGTCCACAGCTAACGCAATGACTATGGCTAATAACGCCAATGTCATCCAAAATAAAGACATCAGTCTCGGTGAATTTCTCAACGTATTGCAACTCTCAAGTCAAACGTCTGCTGAACCCTCCGTGTGAGAAAAATAATGATTGGGGTAAGAACAAATACTGCAATCTGGAACCCTATATCTGGAGTTCCATCACGCGCACCGCTGTAGACGATAATAACAAACAAAACGGTAAAGATGAGAGCAATCAGTTGGTAAAAGAACGCCCATGACCCAGCCTCAAATTGCTTATCTTCATTATCCAACTGGACTTCTCGACGAAATATACTGATTTCCACAAAAAAGGCGACCAATGCCATGCTGATCGCCAGTTCAGGAGCAGAAAATGTTGCCAGACTAAAGCTACCATCTGCCATTAGACGAATGACTCCTCCTATGACAAATGGAAACAATGGAAAGACAATATGAGCTATCAGCCAATACCTAGCCTTGGGATTGTTGGGGGTATTCGTCAGATTCGTTCTCATCGCTGAAGAGAGAGTGTAACTGTAATATATTGTTTTGAAATGCAACTAATTGTTGATAATACCAGAGTTTTATTATCGTTCCATTTAATTATTTACTTTGACTCGTCCCCTAACTGCTGAGCCAGGAACTCCGCCAGGTGCATCGTTTTGACGCCGGTGCCGTGCTCCACCTGCTGATGGCAGGACACGCCTGTCGTCACGATGGTCGCGCCGGGGTTGTTGCGCACTGCGGGGAACAGCACCCGCTCGCCGATGGTCATCGAGACGTCGTAGTGCTCCTTCTCGAACCCGAAGGCTCCCGCCATGCCGCAGCACCCAGCGTCAGGGGTCTCCACCTCTACACCTGGCACCATCTTCAGCAACGCTACGGAGGCATCTATGCCGATCGCCGCCTTCTGGTGGCAGTGGCCGTGGAAGATGACCTTGCCTTCGTGGGGTTGCAGGTCGAGGTTCAGGTCGCCCTCATTTGCCAGCTTCGCCAGGAACTCGTCGAGCAGGAAGGTCTGGCTGGCGACCGTCGATGCTTTGGAATCGCCCGGCAGGAGATCGGGGTACTCGTCGCGCAGGGTCAGCAGACATGACGGCTCGGTTCCAATGATGGGTATGCCCGCCTGGGCGTAGGGGTAGAACAGGTCCACGTTGTTGCGCGCGTTCTCCTTAACCGGGTCCATCATACCCTTGGACATCATGGTGCGACCGCAGCACCACCGGGGCGCAGTCTCCACGCTGAAGCCCAACTTTTCCAGTACCTTGGTAGCCGCGATGCCCACTTCCGGGTTGTTCGCTTCCATGAACGTGTCATTGAACAGGATAACGCGCCCTCGCGTGCGAGGCGAAGCGTTCGCGACCTGGCGTTGGTGCTTCTTGAACCAACTCGAGAAGGTCTCTGTGGCAAAGGCGGGCAATTTCCGTTTGGGATGGATGCCGATAAGCCCCTGCAGCATGCCAGTTCCGGGCAGCTTCATGGCCAGGTTCAGCACCGGTGCCAACCTGTTGCCGATGGGGTTCAGCTTAAAGACCTTGCCGAAGAGTTTGTCCCGCAGTGAGTAACCGTGCTCCTTGTGGTAGTGGCCAAGGAACTCGTACTTCAGCTTGGCCATGTCCACGCTGGACGGGCACTCAATCTTGCAGCCCTTGCACGCCAGGCACAGGTCAAGCACCTCGTGGAGTCGTTCGCCGGTGAACTCTTCCTGTGGCAGCACGCCGGAGAAGACGTTGCGAAGGGCGTTCGCTCTACCGCGCGTACTGCTCTCTTCATCTCGCGTTGCCATGAACGATGGACACATCGTCCCACCGATGGTCTGTCGGCACGCTCCCTGGCCGTTGCACATCTCCAGGTGCTCTGCGATGCCGCCGTCCTTGGAGAAATCGAAGTACGTATCCAACTTCATGGGTTTCCACTGCGGGTCGAAGCGCAGGTTCTCGACCAGTGGTGGGCAATCGATGATCTTGCCGGGGTTCATGATGCCCTTGGGATCGAAGACGTGTTTGAACTCACGGAACGATGCGTAGAGCTTGGGGCCGAACATTTTCTCCGTGAACACGCCCCGCACGATGCCGTCGCCGTGCTCGCCGCTCAATGACCCGCCGAACTCCAGCACCAGGTCAGACACCCGTTCCGCGATGCGTACCATGCGGTCGAGGCCCTCTTGTTGCTTTATGTCTACCAGTGGTCTGATGTGCAGGCAACCGACGCTGGCGTGGCCGTAGTACGCCGCCGTGGTCTTCTCGTCCCTGACCAGCTCGTCGAACCGCTTGAAGTACTCCGGCAATCGCTCCGGCGGCACAGCGGTGTCCTCCACGAACGGTAGGGGTTTGGCAGTGCCCTCCACAGACATGATCAGCCCCAGGCCATCGCGTCGGACAGCCCAGATGATGGATTGCTGCCGAGGATCGGTCACCTTCAGGGTGAAGTAGCCCAGGCCCTGCTGGTCGATGATCTTGGTGATGCGTTCGAGTCCCGCGGCAGCTTCCTCCGGGGTATCGCCGGATGCTTCAACCAGCAGCATCGCCGCCGGGTCGCCTTCGACGAAGTCCATGCGCTTCGACATTCCAGGGTGCTTGCGACCCTGCTTCACGATTGTATCGTCAATCATCTCGATGGCCGATGCGCCGGAGTCGAGTAGTGCGACCGTGGCCTCGAACGACTCCATGATGGAATGGAAGTGGATGACCGCCAGCGCCGCCGCCTTGGGACGAGGCACCATCCGTACTTTGGCTCGAGTGAACGTGACCAGCGTGCCCTCCGAGCCTACGACGACCTTGGCCATGTTGGTGGGGTCTCGCAGCACTTCGTCCAGGTTGTAGCCGCTCACTCGACGTTGGATCTTGGGGTAGCGCAGGTCTATCTCCGCCTGCTGCTCTTCGGCGATACGTCGCACATCGCGATATATCTGGCCTTCCAGGCTCTGGAGAGCCAACTTGGCTTCAAGCTCGTTCGATGTCAGGTCTTTGAAGGAGGTCACGCTGCCGTCTGCAAGCACGACCTCAAGCTCCAGTACGTGATCCAGCGTCTTGCCATACACAATGGAGCGCGCGCCGCAGGAGTTGTTGCCAATGGCGCCGCCGATGTTGCCTCGATTGGTTGTTGACGGGTCTGGCGCGAACTTGAGACCGTGGGGCGCACCCAACGCGCTCAGCTGGTCCAGCACGATGCCGGGTTCAACCCAGGCCCAACCCTCTTCACTGTTCATCTCAGAGAGCTGGTTCATGTGTTTGGAGAAATCCATGACCACCGCATGGTTCACCGTCTGCCCCGCCAGCCCGGTGCCGCCGCCCCTCGGGAGCACGGGGATTCCTTCCGATGCCGCAAAGGTAACGGTGTTGACCACGTCTTCAACGTCCTTGGGGAACACCACGCCGATGGGATCCATCTGGAATATTGAAGCGTCCGTTGCGTAGAGCGCGCGAGTCATCTGGTCGAACTTCACTTCGCCCTTCAGTCGCTTCTTCAGTTCGTTCCCTATTTCCGTGGTGTCTTTGGTAACCTGCTTGGTGGTCATTGCTGCTCCTTGTGAGGGACTGCCCAACAGGATAGTAGGGGTAGGCTATGAAGGGAAGGGGCAAGCCTGTTTCTGGTCTACCTGATGTGTATCTGATGCTATAATCTTCCGGTGAGTACGCAGGAAGCTGGCCCCAAGCTTAACCTCCTCCTGGACGGATGCCGGGAGTTGGGCATCCCCATTGATGAACACCAACAAGAGCAGTTCGCGCGGTACTCCGCTACCCTGGCCGACTGGAACCAGCGGGTCAACCTGACCAACATTGTGGAGCCGGAGGCGGTGCAGACGCTTCATTTCTTGGACTCGCTCACCGTTGTCGGTGCCCTCCCGACCGAGTCGCTTCAAAGCGGTCGTGTACTGGACGTCGGCGCAGGCGCGGGGTTCCCGGGCGTCCCCCTCAAGATCATATTTCCCGGCATCAAGCTGGGGCTGATGGAAGCCACGGGCAAGAAAGTCACCTTCCTGCGACATCTTGTAGACCACCTAGGGCTTTCCGATGTGGAAGTGCAGCACGGTAGGGCTGAAGACCTGGCCAACGACGCTGCACAGCGAAAGAGCTTCGACGTCGTCCTCGCTCGAGGCCTCGCCAAGATGGCGGCGCTTGTCGAACTCACTCTGCCCTTCCTTAAAACCGGGGGGCTGCTGGTAGCCCACAAGAAGGGCGATATCGCTCAGGAGCTAACCGTTGCTGCCAAGGCCATCAAGCTCATGGGCGGCAAGGCCCCGAACCTTCGAGAAGTGAATGCACCCGGGCTGAATGACGGCCGAGTACTAGTTGTTGTTGAAAAAGTATCGCCTACGCCTGTAGGATACCCACGGCGCGCTGGAATGCCCGCCAAGCAACCCATCGGCGTGTAGCAGTCCAGTGGATAGAAGCCAACCAGGAGACCAGTCATAGTAGAAGACGGTTCCTCTCAAGCCTCCTCACCGATAGCCTCAGCGCGACGGCGCATGCTGTCCATTCCGGCCATTGCATCTTCTGTCGTCGCCGTATCGCTGCTCATCTTCTTGTCAACCCGGTTTGAAGTGGACATCACAGAGACGTTCGACCACATCAAAAACAGCAACCCTTGGTGGTACGTGTTGGCCTTCGTCACGTATTACATGAGCTTCATCGTCAGGGGTTACAGGTGGCGGCTCCTAGCGGCCAACGTGGGTGTCCATAAACAACCTGGCAGTCGCCTGCCATCCATCGGCGAGAGCTCACTGCTCCTTCTGCTGGGCTGGTTTCTCAATGCGATCGGCTGGCTGCGCATGGGCGATGCCTATCGAGCATACGCGTTCAGCGATTCAGCACGCAGCAGCATGGCGCAGTCCTTGGGCATCATCGTCGCCGAGCGTATGATCGATGCCGTTGCGATCTTCGTTCTTCTGCTGACCGCCAGCCTCTGGCTGCTCATGGACCAGGATGTCGGCCCCTCAGAGCTGTTCGTCATAGTCAGTCTGGGGATGGTCGTGCTTGGCGTAGGAGTGCTGCTGCTCATGGCACGCTATGGCCGTCAGCTCTCCCAATGGCTTCCAACAAGGTGGCAGGCGCACTATGATAACTTCCATCATGGCACACTTGGTGGCTTCAGAAACCTGCCTTTGCTGGGGATTCTGAGCATCGGGGGCTGGTTCCTGGAGGTTGGCAGGTTGTTCTTCGTCATCAAAGCCCTGGGATTCGATGTGACGATGCCGCTGATACTCTTTGCTGCTCTGGTGAACGCAGTTCTGTCCACTGTCCCGTTGACCCCGGGCGGACTTGGTGTGGTGGAGCCCGGCATCGTCGGGTTGCTGGTTATCACCCTGCCCCAGAGCGCCGCGATCTCAATCGTCATCCTTGACCGTTCGTTGAGCTATCTGAGCATCGTCATCGTCGGCGGCATTGCTTTCTTCTTGAGGCAGGGCCTCCGACGCTCCAATCACCCGGGCACGGCCCACGAATAATAATTAAAAGGACACGCATGAAAATTGGAATAGTCACCATGAACACGCCTGAACGTCAGCGTATGTTCATGGAGCACGCTTACCCTGAGATGGAAATATCCGTGGTCGCAGCACCAGCTCCTGAAGAGGAACAAATCGCAGCCTTCGCCGATGCAGAGGCGGTGATCATGAATGCCCCAGGCATCTCTGTGGACTTCCTGAAAGACTGCCCCAACGTGAAGCTGCTACAGAGCACCTTCGCCGGCTACGACAACATCGACATCAAGGGTATCAACGATCTGGGGATAGACTTCGCCAACAACGGCGGCGGCAATGCGATCCCGGTAGCCGAGTACACGATGGGCCTGATCAACGGTGTCACCAGGGGAGTGTTCAGGGGAGTCCAGAACGCCAGGGAGGGCAACTGGAACAGTGGACTTCGCGAGCACCCGACATGGGAGCTGACCGGCAAGTGCGTCGGAATCATAGGCATGGGGGCCATCGGGCAACGGGTGGCGCAGATGCTCACCGGGTATGAGTGCGACACGGTCTACACCAAGCGCTCCCGCGTGTCCGCCGAACGAGAGAAGGAGCTTCATGCCCGCTACCTCCCGCTGGACGAACTCCTGCAGGTTGCTGACTTCGTCACGATACACACCGCATTGAACCAGAGCTCTCGCGGCATGATAGGCAAGGATTAACTGGCTTTGATGAAGCCATCGGCAGTCATCATCAACACGACCCGCGGCGCTGTCATCGATCAGGAGGCGTTGTACGAGGCTTTGACCACCGGTGGCATCGCAGGGGCGGCCCTGGATGTCCTGGCTGAAGAACCCACTCCCCAGGAGCACCCAATCTGGCAGTTGGACAACGTGGTCATCACGCCCCACCAGTCGGGAATATCGCGAGAGAGCGTTGCGAGGAGCGCTGCATTTTCCTTCGACAACGTACGTCGTGCGCTCCTGGGCGAGCCGATACAGTCGCTCATCACACTGGAGTAACCGACGCACGAACTAACACAGACAAGGAATCGCATGAAAATTGGAATCGTGACCTGGAACAGTGGCGCGCGGCACAAGCTGTTCATGGAGCAAGCCTACCCGGAGATGGAAACCTTTGTGGTGGCAGATTCAGCTTCTGACGAAGAGAAGATAGAGACCTGTCGTGACGCGGAGGCCATCATCATGGTCGCCGCCTCGCTTTCCGTCGACGTAATCAAAGCATGTCCGAATGTGAAACTACTGCAAGGCATCGGCGCGGGGTTCGACAAAGTGGACATCAAGGCCATCAACGCGTTGGGCATCTCCTACGCCAACAACGGCGGTAGTAACGCCATCCCGGTTGCAGAATTCACCATGTCGCTTATCGCGGGCCTGGCAAGGGGTGTCTTTCGTGGAGCGCAGAACGCCAGAGATGGGAACTGGAACAGCGGACTCCGTGAGACACCATCGTGGGAGATCGCCGGGAAGTGCGTGGGCATCGTCGGCATGGGCGCCATAGGGCAGCGCGTGGCAAAGATGCTGGAGGGTTACGATTGCGATACGGTCTACTACAAACGCACACGCGTTTCTGCAGAGTTGGAGCAGGAGCTTCACGCTCGTTACCTCCCGCTGGACGAGCTTCTACAGGTCTCCGATGTGGTGACCATGCACAACTCGCTGAACAAGAGCACTATCGGGATGATCGGCAAAGAGCAGTTGGCGTTGATGAAGCCCTCGGCTTTCCTGGTAAACACCACTAGGGGCGCTTGCATCGATCAGGATGCGTTGTACGATGCACTGACCAACGGTGGAATCGCTGGAGCGGCGCTGGATGTCCTGGCTGAGGAGCCGACACCAAGCGACAACCCTTTTTGGAAGTTGAACAATGTGATCATCACTCCGCACCAATCAGGGATATCCCAAGAGGCCGTCACAAGGAGTGCAGCATTCGCATTCGCCAACGTACGTCGCGCGGCCTTGGGCGAGCCCATACAATCACTGGTCACACCTGAGTAGATTCACAAAACTATCCATTGGAGAGAAACGATGAACTTCAAGATTGCAGTCCTCCCCGGCGATGGCATCGGTCCCGAGGTCACGCTGGAAAGCGTGAAGCTGCTGGAAGCCATCGGTCGAAAGTACGGCCACACCTTCAACTTTGAGCACGGCGCGGTCGGCGGCAACGCCATCGACGACTTTGGCAGCGCGCTTCCGGACTCCACGCTTAAGACGGCGAAATCGAGCGATGCTGTGCTCTTCGGCTCTGTCGGCGGCCCCAAGTGGGACGACCCCAAGGCCAAGACCCGCCCGGAAGACGGTCTTCTGGCTATCAGAAAGGGATTGGACCTCTTTGCCAACATCCGGCCTGTGAAGGTCATCCCTCAGCTCATAGATTCCAGCACGCTAAAGCCCGCCGTCCTTGAGGGCGTGGACTTCGTGGTCATACGAGAGCTGACCGGCGGCCTCTATTACGGTCGACCGCAAAAGCGCTGGACGACCTCCAGGGGTCGACGCGCCGTAGACACAATGGCGTACACAGAAAAGCTGGTGGGACGCGTCCTCCGCGTTGGATTCGAGATGGCCAGGGGCCGCAAGAAGAAGCTGACCTCTGTGGATAAGGCCAACGTGCTGGAGACCTCTCGGTTGTGGCGAGAGATGGCCGTAGAGATAGGAAAAGAGTACCCGGATGTCGAGCTTGAACACGTGCTGGTGGACACCGCCGCGATGCAGCTCGTAAGGACGCCGAGTCGCTTCGATGTGATGGTTGCTGAGAACACCTTCGGCGATATCCTGACCGATGAAGCCGCAGTACTGTGCGGCTCCATGGGCATGCTACCCTCGGCCAGCCTTGCAGGAATCCCCGAGCCGGGAACCAAAGCCCTTGGCCTCTTCGAGCCGATCCATGGCACCGCGCCGGACATTGCAGGGAAGGGCATCGCGAACCCAATCGCCAGCATCCTGAGCACAGCCATGTTGCTGAGATACTCCCTCGGGCTGGAAGAGCCAGCTTTGCTGATTGAAGACGCTGTCGGTCGCGCCCTGTCCGATGGTTACCGCTCGGCAGACATCGCCTCACCTGGCGACACTGTGATAGGCACCCAACAGATGGGCGACATCATCGTTTCGCTGCTGGGGTAGGCAGGGCTTACATAAAGCTGACAAAGGGGAGGCGAGGTTTCGCCTCCCCTTTTCGTTTACCTTGACACCGCACCAGTAGAATCCTAGTCTATGCCGAACTAGAGAAATTCAAAACCGGGAGGCTACCTCATGGCCGGTTCCAAAGGCTACATAGACGCTGACGGCCACGTGCGAGACGGTGCCGCGCAGATGCGCAAGTACATCTCACCGGAATATCAGAATCGCCAGGGTTCCGGCGGTGGCAGCAGCGACTCATTCGACCGTCAGGCAAACGGCACCCTGGGTGGACCCAGGGAAATGGATGCCAACCATTGGTTGGAGATGCTGGATAAGGGGAACATGGAAACCACCGTGCTCTACCCCACTGGCGGCCTTGGTGTGAATTTCATCCATGAAGCCGATTATGCCATCGCCTTCTGCAAGGCGTACAACGACTACATCTCCGAGGAGTTCGTGAAGGTCAGTCCCCGCCTGAAGGCAGTGGCGATCCTGCCTCTGAAAGACCCTGAAGAGGCCGCAAAAGAACTCTGGCGCGCTGTTACACAACTAGGCCTGTCCGGTGCGATGCTTGGCGCAGACGGCCCCTTCCTCCTGGGTAAAACCTTCATGGACCCCATCTACGCAGAGGCCCAACGCCTCAATGTCCCAGTAGCCGTGCATGCGGGAGGTTCCCTGAAGGGTCGTGGTCTGGACGAGTACCTGTTTGACAAGCTGCTCCACGCCCACGTGCTCTCCCACTCCGGGGCACAGATGCGTCAGATGACCAGCATCATCTACGAGGGTGTGCTGGAGCGCTTCCCTGACCTCACAATTGCATTCCTGGAAGCCGGCTGCACCTGGGTGCCCTACTGGATGGACAGGTTGGACGAGGAGTTTGAGTTCCGTGGCGAGCAAGAAGCGCCGCTGCTCAAGAAGAAGCCCAGTGAATATATTCGCAGCGATAACGTCTACGTGGCATGCGAGCCTGAAGAACAGCTCCTGCCGGAAACGCTTCGCATCATCGGCGAGGGGTCTGTGGTCTACGCCTCGGACTACCCACACTGGGACGGAAGCTACCCGGAATCGCTGTTTGAGTTTGAAGAACGGGAAGACGTAACAGAGGCACAGAAGCACAAGATCCTTATCGACAATCCAACGGCGCTCTATCACCTGTAATAGGGCATTCGGGTCAATACCAGCACGGGGAGAATACGTTATGACAAATATTCAATCAGGGTCTTTTGAAGCCAGTTGGGGCGAGTACGGCGCGGATGAGTGGTCGGACGCCCTTATGGCATCCATGAAGCTCGGAGGTATAGATAACCTCTTCTTCGTCTCGGGCACAGAGCTTGCCTTTTACCAGGAGAGCGCTGCAAAGGCCAAAGAGCGGGAGTGGCCTGCCCCTCGACTTATTACCATGACCCATGAGGGCGCTGCTCTCCATGCTGCAATAGGCAACGCGATGGTCACCGGCAAACCCGCAGCCACAGCAGTCCACGTAGACGTTGGGACGTTGAACTACGGCGCAGCGATCCACACGGCATGGCGCGGCGGCTACCCCGTCCTCATCACCGCTGGCACAGGCCCAAGAGGGTACCCTGGGACCATGACCGGCGGTAGAGACACCGGCATCCAGTGGGTGCAGGAACCGCGCGATCAGGGCGAGATTTTGCGACAGTACACCAAGCATGACCACCGTCTCGAACACCAGGACAACCCCGGGCTCATGGTCAGTCGCCTGCTGCAAGTAGCGATGAGCGAGCCCCACGGCCCGGTGTACCTCACGGTTCCGCGCGAAGTAGCCATGCAACCCATGCCCGGTACTACGCGGTTCCCCACCGTTGATCAACTCGGCCTGGCCCGTCCGGCGTGGCCTGACCCCAAAGACGCTAAGCGAGCCGCAGAATGGCTCATCAAGGCCGACAATCCCTGCATTTACGTAGCTAAATCCGGTCGACATCCAGAGACGATAGCTGACCTTGTCCGACTGGCCGAGTTGCTTGCGCTACCGGTCATGGAGAGTCTATCGGACAAGCTGAACTTCCCCTCCACCCACCCTCTTTACGGCACAGGCCCCGATGCCAAGGATGCTGACGCCCTTCTGGTCATTGAGTCTCCGGCACCCTTCATGCCTGGCGTTGGAGCGCCGAGTGCAGACGCCAAGATCATCTGGATAGACGTAGACCCAGTGCAGGCCCGCTACAAGACCATGGAGCATCGTGCAGACATGTGGCTGCCCGTCAGCGTCACCGGCGCGGTTCAGGCCATCTATGAGGCTGCCACTGGGCTGCTGACGAAGAGCGATATGAGTCGCATCGCCGACCGTCGAGCGCGGTTGGAGCAGCGCAAACTGGAGCAAATCAAACGCGGAGAGGACCTGGCAGCAGAGGCCAGCAAGCGCACACCCCTCCACCCTCGATGGGTCGCCTACCAGCTTGGACAGGTTCTGGAGCCGGACGCCATCCTGTTGGACGATGCCCTCAGCAACACGCCGTTCGTGCAGGCTTATCACAAGCGCGATCAGCCGGGAACCTACTTCAAGAGCGGTGGCAGCACCGGGGGTTGGGGCAGCGCTGCGGCGTTCGGGGCCAAGCTGGCCAAGCCCAACAGCGATGTCGTACTGACATCCGGCGATGGCTACTTTATGTTCGGCTCACCGCTAGCGGGGCTCTGGGCCGCAGGTCACCACGGTGCGCCGTACCTGGCTGTGGTATTCGTCAACGGTTCCTACAGCACCGGCACTCGGGGCTTGAAAGGCACGTACCCTGATGGTGCAGCCATGCGCGCAGAGAATTACGATGGCGGCCTATTCGATCCTCCACCGGACTTCGCCAAACTGGCTGAAGCGGCAAACGGCTACGGTGAGACGGTCTACGAGGCGGACGAGGTTGGCCCTGCGCTGAAACGCGGGCTTGAGCAGGTGCGCAACGGTACTCCTGCCGTCATAGCCGCCAAGATTCCTACGTTGGTACAGGAGATGACCCTGTAGCCATATCGTCTGAATTCTGATTGCCCGTTCAGCCATACTATGGTTCACTCGTACGTGTGATTTTGGTGTGAATCGTAGTACGTACTATCGTAGTACGTACTAAAGGAGACTCACCTTGGCCATTAACCTTTCAACAGAAGGCCTTGCCCGTAGCAGTTCCAACAAACCCTGGATAACCATCGGGATATGGATCGGTATATTGGCTCTCGCCATGTTCCTCAACGCCACGCTGTTAGGAAGCGCCGCCACCACGGAGTTCCGATTTACTAACGGCGTGGATTCCCAGGCAGCTTTGGATCTACTGGAAGACCGATTACGTGGGCCGCGACCAATGACAGGGATGGTCATCGTCCAGTCTGAGACGCTGACGGTGGATGACCATGCCTTCCAAGCAGGTGGTCGTGGGTTCGATTCCCATCGCCCGCTCCATCCCTAGCTAACTCAGCTACGAGCAAAAGCAGCACCCGAAGGTGCTGCTTTGTGTTTCGACAACCTGCCTTGCCAATGAAGCATCCCGATCCTCCCCATGCCGTGGTTCCAGCTCAGAAACATGCTGGACGATGACCTGATGGCTATCTGGTTGCATATTAAGACCATAGAGCCTATCCACAACCAAGTTCCAGAGCACATCATCAAGTAGCAACCGTGGAATGACTATGGACGCGTAGCATCGCAAGAAAGCAATCCCCAATCCGGCCAATTGCCTTCTTGTCCTCCCCCTTGTAGCGTGGGCTATAATGAGGGCAATAACACAAGAGGAAAGCCTTGTTCACCCACCTTCACGTTCACACGGAGTACAGCCTCCTGGACGGGTTGAGTCGCATCGGACCCATGGTGCAGCGGTGTCAAGAGCTCGGGATGGATTCCCTAGGCATCACAGATCACGGAGTGATGTACGGGGCAGTAGATTTTTATTCCGCATGCCGAGAGGCCGGAATCAACCCCATCCTTGGCTGTGAAGTGTACTTGGCCCCAGGCAGTCACACGGCCCGCACCGCCGCCGATCGCTCCCCGTATCACCTGACGCTGCTTGCCCAGAACAACGCTGGGTATCAGAACCTCATCCAGTTAGTATCGCGTTCCCACCTGGACGGCTTTTACTACAAGCCTCGGGTGGACAAAGACCTGTTGGCGAAGTACTCCAGCGGTATCGTCGCGCTGTCCGGCTGCCTTGCAGGCGAGTTGCCACAACTGACCATTGCCGGCCAGACGGACGAAGCCCTGGCCTCCGCACTGTGGTTCAAAGACGTCTTCAAAGAGAACTTCTTCCTGGAACTCCAGCGCCATGACGGTTTACCGGAACTGGACACCGTCAACGCAGCCCTGATCGAACTCAATCGCACTCAGGGCATCCCGCTGGCAGCCACGAATGACTTCCACTACGTCAACCATGAAGACGCAAGCCTACAAGATATCCGCATCTGCATCTCAACGAACACCACAGTCAACGACGGCAAACGACTGAAGATGGTTGGCGAGTCCTACTACCTGAAGAGCCCCCAGGAGATGTCTGAGCTGTTTCCTGAGTACCCTGAAGCTATCGCAAACACGCAGCGCATCGCGGACTCCTGCGATGTGCGTATGAACTTCGATCGCATCCGTCTGCCGGAAGTGGAAACACCGGCGGGCACCACGCCCCAGACGTATTTGGAGCAGCTCTGCCGCGATGGGCTCGCTCGCCGTCGATCCGGCGCACCGAAGCGCTACGACGAGCGTCTGGACTACGAACTGCAGGTTATCGAGCACACCCAGTTCGCCAACTACTTCCTGGTGGTGTGGGACATCCTGGTCTACTCTCGCAGAGAAGGCATCCTCTTCGGCGTTCGAGGCAGCGCGGCAGCCAGTTTGGTGCTCTACTGCCTGGGCATCACGGACGTAGACCCGCTGGAATACGACCTGGTCTTTGAGCGCTTCCTGAACCTGGAACGCAAAGAGATGCCTGACATAGACATGGACTTCCAGGACGACCGACGGGATCAGGTCATCCGCTACGTTGTGGAGAAGTACGGAAGAGACCACGTGGCCCAGATCATCACCTTTGGCACCATGGGCCCCAGGGCAGCCATCCGAGACGTTGGCCGCGCTCTGGCCATGCCCTATGCAGATGTCGACCAGGTAGCGAAGCTTATCCACCCTCGTTCCAGTTCTCTTGCCGATGCGTTGGACATGAGCCCCGAAATGGCAGCGCTCAAGGATTCCAATCCAACGCTGAACAAGCTGATAACCACAGCCCAGCGCATTGAAGGTACGGCCCACCATGTGAGTACCCATGCCGCCGGGTTGGTCATCTCCGCAGACCCGTTAATAGAACATGTCCCGCTTCAACGACCGGTGAAGGACGAGGAGAGCGGGACTCCAATGACCCAGTTCCCAATGGAGCCCATAGCCAAGCTTGGGCTGTTGAAGATGGACTTCCTTGGGTTAGCCAACCTAACCATCCTTGACCGAGCAATAAAACTGGTCGAAGCGAACGGCGGCCCTCGGCTGGTTCTTCCCGACATCCCGCTGGATGACCCGACCACCTTTGCCCTGCTTGCTTCCGGCGAGACCACAGACGTGTTCCAGCTTGAAGGCTCGGGGATGCGTCGATACATCCAGACGCTGCAGCCGGACAACTTCAGGGACATCGCCGCAATGGTCGCCCTCTATCGTCCAGGACCGATGGAGCACATCGACCGATACATCAGGGTGCATCACCGCGAGGAAGCCCCCGAATACCCCCATCCATCGCTTGAGGACATCCTAAAAGAGACTTACGGCGTCATCGTCTATCAGGACCAGGTGCTCCTGATAGTGCAGCGGATTGGGGGTTACACCCTGGGCGCAGCAGATACGTTCCGGAAGGCCATGGGCAAAAAAGTCGCCGCCATCATGGACAAAGAGAAAGAGGTCTTCCTCGCTGGCGCGGCAGAACGCGGTTATACGCAGCAAGAAGCTGAGCATGTATTCGAACTGATCGAGCCCTTCGCGGGCTACGCGTTCAACAAAGCCCATGCCGTAAGTTATGCCCTCATCGCCTACTGGACGGCGTACTTCAAGGCCAATTTCCCGGTAGAGTACATGACAGCCGTCCTCAACCAGCGGTTGGGGAACGCAGAGAAGATGACAGGGACCATCGCAGAGTGCCATCGCATGAAGATCGAGATACGCCCCCCGGACGTTAACCACAGCAATGTAGAGTTCGTCATTGAGGACACTCCCGGCAAGCCGCAGAGCATCCGGTTCGGCCTTGGCGCCATCAAGAACGTGGGTGAGGCTGCAATAGGTCTGGTAGTGGAGTCCAGAGAGGCAGGCGAGCCCTTCGCCAACCTGGAGGACTTCTGCCGAAGGATGGAGTTGAAGGGCATCAACAAGCGCATCCTTGAGAGCCTGATCAAAGTGGGCGCAATGGATGTCCTTGATTCCAACAGAGGAACGCTGCTAGCTGGCATGGACCGCATTTTGGGCCTTGCAACCCAGGAGGCGCATCGTCGTGAGAGCGGCCAGACCACCATGTTCGACCTCTTTGGCGATTCCGTTGACATGCCCCTCCCGGCGTTGGAACTGCAGCGCGTCGACGATGTTTCCAAGCAGGAGAAAGCGAACTGGGAACGCGAGTTGATGGGGGTGACGTTCTCCGAAACCCCTTTAGGCAGCATCCTGGCCGGTATTGACCCGGAGACCGCTATAATCTCCACCATGGACCTGGACACATCGATGTCGGGCCAGCGAATCACACTGGTGGGGCAGGTTGCATCGATGCGTGTGCCGACGACAAAAGCTGGTAAGCCCTTCGGCGCCGCCAACCTGGCGCTTTTGGACGGAACGATCGAAGTGGTAGCGTTCGGTGCCGCTTACGAGGATCATCAGGAACTCTGGAAAGAAGGAAATCTCCTACGGGTGATTGGTCAAGTGCGAGTGCGTGAAGACCAGCTCTCTATCAACTGTGAAGAAGTCATGACCTACGAAGCCCCGACTGCCAGCACCTCTGCTGGCGAAGAGGAAGCTGCCCCTGCGTTTGTGGAGACGATCACTGTGCCGACTCAATCGGCTCCTCAGGAGCCGGAACCTGTAGCAGAAGCTACGGAAGTCATAAGTGATAACGGATACAGCAACGGCAACGGGAATTCCAATGGAAACGAGAATGGGAACGGCCGTTCCACAGCGGGGCGCTGGCTCCAACTGATGCTGCAGGAAACGGACGACCCGCAAGAGGACGAGTACAGGCTCCGTGAGGCGATGAAGCTCCTTCTGGAGTTCCCCGGACGGGACCCGGTGTTGCTGGAAGTGAAGACCAACGGCAAGGCAGTCCGCTTGGACGCCTCTATCACGGCCAACTGCTGCGACGACCTCCGTGGCAGGCTGGAGGAGTTGCTGGGCGAAGGCACTGTGCAGGAGCATACAGCCGCCTAGCACTCTCGTGGGTTTTGCTGCCGACGCGTCGGTTCTGCTGACGGTGGGGCTGGGTTTGCGGCAGACAGCTTGCGACCATAGTGCACGATGGAGTGACAGCATGGCAGAGCGAACGCCGCTTACCCCGGAAGAAGTTCAGGAACACCTCAGCAAACTACCTGATTGGTCTACCGACGGCGACGCTATAACAAGGACGTTCAGGTTCAAGTCGTACAAGGATGGCATTGCCTTCGTCAACGGAGTCGCTAACGCTGCTGAAGCGGCCGACCACCATCCCGACATGGCGCTTGGCTACAGGCGAGTCGTCGTTACCCTGACCACCCACGACGCTAAGGGCATCACACAGAAGGACTTTGCCTTGGCAGCGGAGATTGACGGGTTGGTCTAAGCCTCATCAACCTGCTTGAACTCCACTTTCAAAACTCTCTGAGTCTCCGGAGTCACTCGCGCCCAGTGGGCGATGCGGTGTCCCACCACCCAGGCGACGCCCTTTGGCCCTACTACCAGCGGCACACGTTTTCGCCATGACTGGGGCACGTGGGCGTCCACATAGAAATCCTGGAGTTTCTTGGTGCCCTTAGCAAGCCCCAACGGTTGAAAGCGATCTCCGTTCTGCCAGCCTCGCACCAATAGCGATTCGCCCAGCGCCTCTGCATCGAAGTAGGACGTGTACGCACCATCGTCTAAGTCCTCCGGCTGCGAAACGACTTCAGCACAGACCAGCCAGCCACCAACAGTAGTCTCACCGGGAACGTTCAGCTCCTGCGGCCCCGATAGCGGGGGCAACGCGCAGTCGTCCACGCCCGGTGAAAGAACCACAACAACGTCGTGTCGCGCTTCCACCCTCACTCCCCCGGGCAGCGTAAGCTCCTTACCTGCAGGCCCTTCCACCAACGCAAGCATGCTCTCCACGTGGACGTGTTCCAGCCCCGTTGTTGATCCGCTAACGCCCATGTAGGCACGTCGCAGTGCATGTCGTTGAAGCGAGGAGTGTAACGCCTGAAGCAGGTCGCGTTTTAGTACGATGCTGCCATCCGACTCTTCAGCCAGATCTGGCCACACTACGTCCAATCGAGCTTCGATGTAATTCAGGTCGATGTTCACTGCCCCTGCTAAGCGACCCAGGCCCTCGACGACCTTGGGGTTCAGGGTTTCCAGCAGCGGTACCGCTTCGAGTCGAAGGAGGTTGCGGGGTATCGCCGTGTCCAGGTTGGTCTGATCGATGATCGGTGTGAACCCTGACTTCCGGCAGAAAGCGGCAGTCTCTGACCTGCGGGCTCCCAACAGCGGTCGAAACAGCTTCAGCGGCACATCGTTGATGGACAGTTCACTAAGAACCGACATGGCCCGCAACCCGGTCAACCCTGACCCTCTGACCATGTGCAACAACACCGTCTCAGCCTGATCGTCCAGCGTGTGGCCGACCGCTATGGCGTCCGCGTTCTGATCGACTGCTACCTGGGCCAACGCTGCGTACCGAGCGTTACGCGCTGCCCCCTCCGGCGAGCCTGCACCAACGTCAACGACGCTTACCGTGCACAGCAAGCCCAACGCCTCGGCAGAACGCCGCACGAACTCGGCATCATCGTGGGAAGTTGAACGAAGTCTGTGATCGACATGTGCGACGTGAAGTGAGAGGTTCATGGAATCCTGGAGGGGAACCAGACAGTGGAGGAGCGCTAGGGAATCAGGCCCACCGGAGACTGCCACCACCATTCGAGCGCCACGCAGACCGGACTGTTCAACAGCGGCTGCTACGCGCTTGTGAAGCGTAGGCACTACTGCTCCTCCGGTGAATACTGCTCCTCCGGGTTTACCGGCGCGGTGTAGAAGATGCGCACCTTGTCCACACGCAGCCCGTCCATCTCTGTGATGGTGAAGGTCACGTTGCCGTGCTGGTACTGCTGCCCCTCTACAGGAATGTCACCGATCCCCTCAAGGAGGAACCCTGCGACGGTCTCGTAGTCGCCTTCCGGTAGGTTCAGTCCCATACGTTCATTGATGTCATGGAGGTGGATCGCGCCGTCAACAACAAAGGTGGCTTCGTCCAGGGCCTCCACCTCTTCCTCCTCTTCCTCGATCCTCTCCTGGAACTCCATTGGCCCCATGACCTCTTCACCAAGCTGCACAATGGTCACCAAGCCGCCGATGCCGCCGAACTCGTCCACAGCCACAACGGCAGTGGAGTCTGCCTCCTGAAGCTCCTCAAGCACCTCTGCCGCCAGCTTAGTCTCGGGTACGAAAAGCGGTGTCCGGGCGAGCACAGTGACATCGCCGCCAAAGCCGATGCGTTGTATCGCCAGGCCTCGTAGCACCTCGCTACTGTCCAAGATGCCCGTGACATTGTCCTGAGTCCCGGCGAATACCGGGTAATGCGACCTGGGGTGGCGCCCCAGGATCGCCAGGAACTGCCCCAACTCCGTGCCCTTCTCTACCCAGACAAGCTCTGTGCGAGGGGTCATCACCTCACGGACTTGGTGGTCTGCAAAACGGAGGATGCGCTCCATCATCCGTGCTTCCAGTGAGTCCACAGCGCCGGACTCACGACCTACGGAGATCATGGCTTTGACCTCCTCTTCGGTCACTAAGTCCCTTGCACCTGAACCGCCGAAGGGCTTCAGCGCAACAGAGACCACCTGGTTCAACGCCCACACAAAGGGCAGCAGCGCTCTTCCAAGGAAAATTACCGGGCGAGCAACGATGAAAGACGCGCTCTCAGCGTGCCGGACGCCCAGGGCCTTGGGGATAGTCTCACCAAAGACAAGCAGGATGGCGGTCACAGAAGCCGTAGCGGCAAGAACCGCCGTACCCTGTGAATCTATGAGCTCAACAGCAATCGCAGTTCCCAATGCCGCAGCGGACGTGTTGGACAGGTTGTTGGCCAGCAGGATAGTAGGAAGGAAACGCTGAGGGTTCTCTATGAGCCTCGCCACCAACTGTGCGCCGGGCACACCGCTACGCACCAAATACTGCATACGTACGCGTTGGACAGAGAGGAGAATGGCTTCAGATGCAGAAAAAAGGGCGGAGAAAGCCAGCGAGACGATGAGAAGGCCGATATAAAGCGCCACGGATCCTTGTGGCATGGATGGAGCTTCCTCCGGACCAGGGCTTACCCGTTTCCCGGGTTAGGCCGCGTTCTGGTCACCTACTACTATAACGAAATACTGTGTCCCTTTGGCCGATGATACTAGCATTGCGGTATTACCCTGTAAAGCAGACTGAACTCACCGTGTCCTCTACAGATTGCTCACCCGTGCCCTGATGAGCCGCGACACTTCACGTCGAGGCAATGTAGCGTCTACAACAAGCCATTTCTCGGGAGCCTGTTGGGCGAGAGAAAGAAAGCCTTGACGCACCTTTTCGTGGAAGGACTGGTCGGATGCTCTATCGTTTTCACCAGGGAGTTCCGACTCAAACCGGTCGGTGTCCCGTGGTTTCCGGCGCTGCACAGACGCCTCCACCGGCATGTCCAACAACACCGTCAGGTCTGGCAACAGTCCGCCAGTAGCGATGTCGTTCAACCTACGAAGGTCAGCAACGTCCAGACCGCGACCGTAGCCTTGATAGGCTAGTGTCGAGTCAGCAAATCGGTCGGATACTACAGCCTCGCCCCGGGCAAGTGCAGGGTTGATGACCTCTTCCACAAGCTGCGTGCGGGCAGCAAGGAACAACATGGTCTCTGCAAGGGGGGTGATGGACATCGGTCCGTACTTCACCAGCCGCCTGACGCGAGACCCCAGCCGCGTGCTGCCAGGCTCCGCTACACGAGTGACCGTGTATCCCTGCCATGCGAGGTACACAGCTATCAGGCGGGTCTGCGTGGACTTCCCCGCGGCCTCTCCGCCCTCAAAGGTGATGAACAGTGGCTGGGGCACAGGCTCCTTTCGGGCCTACCGATTGGGTCACGGCTGAAAGATGACCACACGACGCTGCGGCTCCCGGCCCATGCTGGCGGAACCAAGGTTGTAGCGCTCTGCAAGCTGATGCTGCAACCGGCGGATGTACGATGACTGCGGATTCAGTTCAACGGAAGGGCCGCCCTCAATGACCTGCATCACGGCCTCCTCCGTCTCCTCCATCGCGTCGCCGAGTCGCGCTCTGCCATCGCCGCCCCAACCTGCGCTCAAGGACTTCAGGAACTGCTCCATCTGCACCTGAGTGTTCTTTCTCAGCACGTAGATAGGCAGGCCCTTCTCCTGGGCGTAGTGCAGGGACTCTCCGCGATTTCGATAGTGGGTCTTAGTGGTCAATACCATGTCCGCTTCCTGAACACTCGGAGCGATCTCAGCACCGATGCCAAGCGTGCGAGCAGTGTCAAGAAACCGATCTCTGCTCACCCCGAACGAGAACACCTTGGTGGTTTTGGGCGAGATTACCGGGTTCGCTTCACGAAGCGGTATGGTATCCCGTATGGGAGAATTTCTCGGAGCGATCGGGACTGCAGCGGCAATCGCAGGCCTCGTCTGATGCCTGTTCGATGAGCCACGTCCCCTTGAGCCGCCACGTCGATTGTCATAGCCGCCACTGCCTAAGCCTCCGCCTTCTTGAGGAGGCGCCACAGTAGCCAACGTCGATGGTTCGCCGATACCCTCATGAACCACGCCTTCAGCGTCCAGCCATCGAACTTCCGGGCTAACCGGGAAGCCACGCAGGAGTGTGTCAACGGTGGTGGCGACTTCTGAGTGCACTGCAACCCGGTCCCAGGCTTGTATCTCCACCAGGGCGTCGAATGATGGCGGCGCTTTACGCTCCAATACACTCTTTTGGCTACCTCGCCGTCGAGCCTCTTCATCACCCAACGTGACCGTCTGAAC
The DNA here is from genome assembly GCA_913049785.1 of uncultured Dehalococcoidia bacterium. Lineage (GTDB taxonomy): Bacteria > Chloroflexota > Dehalococcoidia > Lucifugimonadales > UBA1127 > UBA1127. Next base: position 77,221 of record CAJWXP010000005.1, read on the forward strand.
CCCGCCCACCAGGTCGGAAAGCGTCGGGTTCAACAGCAGGTTCTCCAATGCGTTTCCGTGGGCTGTAGCTACAAGCTGCACGCCACGTTCTGCAATGGTGCGGGCAGCGGCGGCGTCCTGCTCCGTTCCGATTTCATCGATGACAATGATCTGCGGCATGTGGTTCTCCACCGCCTCTATCATCACGGCATGTTGCTGGGTCGGCGTCTTGACCTGCATACGACGCGCGTTGCCGATGGCCGGGTGGGGAATATCGCCGTCGCCAGCGATCTCATTCGATGTATCAACGACGACCACACGCTTGTGAGCCTGGTCTGCCAGCACTCGGGCGACTTCACGTAGCATGGTTGTCTTGCCTACACCCGGTCGGCCAAGCATCAAGATGCTCTTACCGGAGAGAACGAGGTCTTCAATGATCTTTGTGGTGCCGAAGACCGCCCGGCCAACCCTGCATGTCAGGCCGATGACCTTGCCGTTGCGGTTGCGCATGCAAGCGATGCGGTGCAGTGTCCGCTCGATGCCGGCACGGTTGTCGTCGCCAAAGGGGCTGAGTCGAGAAATGACGTCGTTGATCTCGTCGTCAGTGACATCCTCGGCATCCATGAACTCTTCTCTGTCGCGGAACCGGGCCTGAGGTGGTCGACCGAGGTCAAGGATGATCTCAATCAGGTCTTCCGGGCTCCCAAGCTCCTGCAGCCAGGTCTGAACCCGTTGAGACAGCACATTCAACAACGAGTCTAGGTCATCCACCACCACTTTCTGAACGGCGGCGGCTTTAGGATCAACTATCTGGCTATCGCTATCACGCTCCTGGGCATCTGCCTGCTCAGGACTGTATGGGTGCAATGGCAACCTCCCCAGCAAGGTCTGTTATCCACTTCAACAGGGGTACCCCCGTTTTGAAGGTGATCTACTTCTTTGGTGCTAAAACCTGGTTGGCGATTTCCACAAAATATGCATGGAAGCGAAAATCATTGGTGAGTTCCGGGTGGAACGCTGTTGCCACCCTTGGCCCTTCCCGTGCAGCGACGGGCGTACCGTCAGCCAGCCTCGCCAGTACTTCTACGTCCGGCCCCATATCCACGAAGCCGGGTGCCCTGATGAAGAACGTATGCATTGGCGGATCACCCAAGGTGGGGATATCCAGATCCGTCTCAAAGCTCTCCAACTGGCGCCCGTATGCATTGCGAGTCACAGTGATGTCCATAAGCCCCAGGGGTTCAGGTCGGTCCTCGACGAGGGATTTCGCCATAAGGATCATCCCTGCGCAGGTGCCCCAGACCGGCATCCCTTCGCGCACTCGACGCTGTAAGGGCTCTCGGAGGTCATGGAGGTCGAACAACCGCACCATTGTGGTGCTTTCGCCCCCGGGCAGAATCAATGCGTCCACGGTGTCCAGATCACGTGGGAGTCTCACTTCCACAGGCTCTACGCCTAAATGGCGCAACATCATGGAATGCTCAAGGAAATCGCCCTGCAGCGCCAGCACTCCGATACAGGCCTGGGAAGCCCCATTCGGAGCCTCGCCAGGCGTTACATTCCACGTGACGGGAGTCAGCGTCTCAATCTTTGGTTGGGTCATCAACCTTCTCTATATCAATTGGGCTCTATAGGGTCTGTGGGGCTACCAGCCTCGAACAGCCAGCAACTCCTCCGGCTTCAGCATCCTGACATCAATGCCGGGCATCGAATCGCCGAGGCCCTTGGATACCTCAGCAACCACATCCCAGTCCTGGTAGTGTGTGGTGGCCTGGACAATGGCCTTGGCCATCTTGTCCGGGTTGCTGGACTTGAAGATGCCGGAACCGACGAATACGCCATCGCAGCCCAGCCACATCATCATTGCAGCGTCGGCTGGTGTGGCGATGCCACCAGCTGCGAAGTTCACAACCGGCAACCGTCCCAGTCGCTTGACCTCTGTTACCAGGTCCAGAGAGGCGCCCATGTTCTTGGCCTCAGCAGCAAGCTCGTCATCGAGCATGTTCTGAATCTTGCGAATGTGGTCTGTGACCGTCCTGATGTGCCGAACAGCTTCCACCACGTTGCCCGTGCCTGCTTCACCCTTGGTGCGGATCATGGCAGCGCCTTCGCTGATGCGACGCAACGCTTCGCCCAGATCGCGGCAGCCGCACACGTAGGGCACCTTGAAGTCGTGCTTCCAGACATGGTGGCTCTCGTCGGCGGGCGTCAGTACTTCCGACTCGTCGATGTAATCGACGCCAATGTGTTCGAGGATTCTAGCCTCTGCGAAGTGCCCGATGCGGGACTTGGCCATCACCGGGATGGTCACGGCCTCCATAATGGAGAGGATCATCTCCGGGTCTGACATCCTAGCTACGCCACCATCAGATCGAATGTCTGATGGTACGCGCTCCAGGGCCATGACTGCGCATGCCCCCGCCTCTTCTGCGATCTTTGCATGCTCCGCTGTGACAACGTCCATGATGACGCCACCCTTGAGCATCTGTGCCAGTCCTACTTTGACACCCCATGTGCCTTCTTGATTGCTTGATGAACCGTTGGTCATACGTATACCCCCACGTGGAGTCCCCCTAAAGGGCAATTGAATATCGATAGTATATCTTGCGGCATATCGGGCTGCAATGAAGAAGTACGCTGGCATGCATTTTGCGCGCCCTCACGCGAGGGACTGACTCGCATCAAAGTAGCTGGGGAATCCGCTTGACAGTCAGGCGCCGTAGTGGCAAACTAGTCAGGCAAGGCACCCTTCATTGGGTGCTTTTGGCGCCTTAACAGTGGAAGAGTGGGAAGAAGGTAAGGTTTACGCTTTATTTGATAATAGTTCACTTTTAGTTGGAGAGTTTGATCCTGGCTCAGGGTGAACGCTGGCGGCGTGCCTAATGCATGCAAGTTGAGCGATCCACTTCGGTGGAGAGCAGCGAACGGCTGAGGAACGCGTAGGTGACCTGCCCTTTAGTGGGGGACAACACCGGGAAACCGGTGCTGATACCGCATAAGTTCTTCTGGTTGAGGCCAGAAGAGGAAAGTCGTAAGACGCTGAAGGAGGGGCCTGCGTCCCATCAGGTAGTTGGGGGGGTAACGGCCCACCAAGCCGACGACGGGTAGCTGGTCTGAGAGGACGATCAGCCAGAGGGGGACTGAGACACGGCCCCCACTCCTACGGGAGGC
>CAJWXP010000006.1 GCA_913049785.1 uncultured Dehalococcoidia bacterium
AGATGCCAAGCACCGGCACACCGCTGGACAACACGAACGCCGGAAGCTGGGGAGCGTCATCGTCGAATACGCTTGCAGGGCCGCCGGAGAGGATGAATCCCTTCACGTTCAGGTGGGCAAGCTGTTCTTCAGCCACGTTCGGGGGGAATATCTCGCAGTACACGTGGGACTCACGCAGGCGACGGGCGATCAATCGACTGAACTGCGAACCGAAGTCCAGCACGACGACGGCCTCATCCGCGCCTCTAGGGGCCTCGCTGGGGTCTGTAGACTGCCCAAGTTTCTCCTCGGCGATCTCAAGGTACGTTGAGACCTCAATGTCGCCTGTAGTAGAGACCCTTCGACTGCGCGATGATGGATTATTACTCACATTTCCCCTTGCGAAATCCGCCGTTGTTTGATGGTGTGAGGCTATCACTCAGGGGTGGCTGGCGTCTACGGATTTCTCCGCTGGTTTGCCTCATTTGGCTCTAGAGTGCCTTAGCCATATCGTGTACGTTCGGAACATCCACTTTGGCGACGCATTTACGACAGCGTGTACCCTCTAGGGTTGCTAAAGTACCGGTAGATTCTTGTTTGGAGCTTCAATGGCGACTCAAGAACACATACCTCCGGGGGAAGCAGAGACACGGCTGCAATGGAACGCCGCGCTTGAACGCGACCTGTTGTGGGACGGCGTGTTCTTCTTCGGCGTCCGCTCCACCGGGATCTACTGCCGCCCTCTCTGCCCGAGTCGTCGCCCTCGTCGCAACCAGGTCAGGTTCTTCTCAGTCACGAACGCAGCCGAAGACGCAGGGTTTCGGCCGTGTCTGCGATGCAAGCCGACCGATGTCGCTCCTCCCGGCCCTGTGCGATTAGTTCACCTGGTCTGCATGCTCATGGAGCAAGACACTGAGGCGTCGAGAACGTTGACCACCGTTTGCGATCGTATCGGGGTGGGTCCGCGTACGGTGCAGCGCGCCTTCCAACGAACCCTTGATGTCACGTTCCAAGAGTACGTTGGTGCGCTGCGGCTTCAATCGTTCAAAGCGTTGCTGCACGGCGGAAGCATCGTCACCGATGCCCTCTACCAGGCCGGGTACGGCTCAAGTTCCCAGCTGTACAGCGATACGCACTCGCTCTTGGGTATGACACCTAGCGACTACAGACGCGGAGGGCAGGGCTTGAGCGTTGATTATGCCCTTATGGAATATGGCGAGAGGTTGGTTGCTGCAGCGGCCACTCCTCAGGGCGTCTGCGCTCTTTTCCTTGGCTCATCAGCTCTCGAGCTTAAGAACGCACTCCGACAGGAATTCCCCAACGCCCGGGTTTCGGAAGACAGTGGGACTCTGCTGGAACGTCTTCAAGCGGGGTTGATTAGCTTAGGAGCTACAAACCAAGTACCGGGGCTGCCCGACTCCGCACAAAACCTGGCATTGCGTCACAGGATTTTAAAAGCTCTTCAACCATCGTCCGCGAGCGTTCCCGCCTAGCGTCCACTTCGCTGTCTGCGCACGTTGAATCACCACATTCATGGAGGTCATCATATGCTTGGTTTTGCTATTGCTTTGGTATCTGCTGGCAGTCTGGGAGCAACGGCCATCACCGTCCGCCGAGGTGTATTGACCGGCACCTTTATGACCGTCCTGATCGGCACGCCGTTTTTCTCATCGCAGTTGCCCTAGCAGGCCAGTTCTCGCGACTCTCCGGGCTGCCCTGGGGCGATCTTGTGAGTCTGGCGGCCATCGGCGTCTTCCAGCTTGTTATCGGGCGTTATTGCTTCTACCGGTCCATCGGCTGCTTGGGAGCAAACCAGGCCGAGCTTGTGCAGGCGATCCAAGTCCCTGCCAGCGTCTTCGTAGGTCTGACATTTCTGAACGAGAGCATGACGGTGGCCATTTCGTTCGCTCCGATCCTTATCATGATCGGGCCTGGGCTTGTTCTGGTGAGTCGAGCACGCGCCACGCAGTCGACTGGGTCACCAACTGGAACGGCATCTCGAGCCAAGGAGGGCATGTTGTACGGGTTGGTGGCCGTTGTCTCCTTTAGTGCCGGGGACGGTCTGGCTCGATCTGTGTTGGCGGGCACCGGGCTAGGTTTAGCTGGTGGAATGCTGGGGTATCTGGCTGCTGGCCTGGTTCTTGCGCCTATTGTCTTCCTGACCGGGCAGTTCGCCGTCGTGCGACAGACACCAAAATCCGCTGTTCGATGGTTCGCCCTGAGTTCACTGCTCACCTTCTCCGCACAGCTGAGTCGCTACCTGGCGCTGGCCGTCGCGCCGGTCACGGTGGTTGTGCCGCTCATGCGTACCGTACCTATCTTTGTGCTGGTGTTCTCGTTCCTGATCAACAAGAACCTTGAGGTTTTCAGCACTGCAGTGGTCATCGGCATCCTCTGCACCGTAGCGGGCACGATCTTCCTTGCGCTATGATTCGCCCTGAATGGGGGAAGGTGGTGACTGAGTCTGGCGGCGCTTGCACATGCTATACTCATGCCGTCAGACTCAACCCGCTACCGGAGCTCATTTGTGACGTCACAAATAGATATAACTTACCTTGAATCCGCCGTGGCAGTGCTGCGTCGTGGCGGGCTGGTCGCATATCCCACGGATACCCTGTACGGCCTTGGAGCAGACGCGCTGAACGAGGCCGCCGTGGAACGTGTATTCGAGGCGAAGGGTCGACCCCAAGGAATGCCGCTCCCCCTGCTCATAGGAGAACGTGAACAGCTCTCAATGGTTGTGGAAGCTGTACCGGAAGCTGCGTGGAAATTTGCAGAGGCATTCTGGCCCGGCGGCCTCACGTTAGTGCTATCGGTTGGCCCGGACGTTCCTGCCCTGATCACAGCTCGGGGATGGAAAGTGGCTATTCGGTTGCCTGACCATTCAATACCCCGGGAACTAGCGCGACAGCTAGGACGGCCCATAACCGGCACAAGCGCCAACCGCAGCGGCGGGCCTGAGCCGACCACGGCTGACGAAGTCCGCAAACAGCTCGGCGAGGCTGTAGATATCGTGCTCGAAGGCGGGCCGAAGCCTGCCGGACGTTCATCCACAGTGGTGGACATGACCGGTGAGCTTCCACGGGTGTTGCGCCAGGGATCAGTCTCCCTTGAAGAGCTTCAGCGCGTATACGGCGGCCCGATAGGCGTAGGCGAAGCGTCGGAGCAAAGCGCATGACACAGCCTGACATGGTGACCCGACATCAGGAAGCGGTAGAGGCTGCCCTCCAGACCACGGTGCGGGGCAGGCCAGACCCGTTGTATCGCATGATGGAATACCAGATGGGCTGGGCAGACGAAGGCGGAAGCCCGGTGTCGCCATCGTTGATGCGAGCGTATCCAGCCCTGTGTCTTGGTGTCTGCGAGGCGCTGAGAGGGGCAGTCGAAACAGCGATGCCTGCAGCTGTGGCAGTGGAATTGCTATACCAGTTCACTCGCGTGCATGACGATATTCAGGAAGGCACACCTGACCACGGCCCTCGACCCAGTGTTTGGTGGGTGTGGGGCCCGGCGCAAGCGATCAACGCAGGCGATGCCCTGCACGTACTGGCTCGACTATCTCTGTTCGGCATGGGCAGTCAAGGAATCTCCACAGACCAGGTGCTAGCCGCTACCAAGGTGATGGATGGTGCATCCCTGGACTTGTTCGAGGGGCAACATCAAGACCTACAACTCCAAGGCCAGATCGCGGTCTCCCAGGGTTCCTATTTAGAGATGGCTGAACGCAAGGCAGGGGCCCTGATGGGGTGCGCAGCACAGCTTGGCGCACTCATCGCAGGCGCTGACGAGTCGCCGCAGGAGCATTGCAAGGAAGCTGGCCGTAAGCTGGGGCTTGCGCTCCACCTCCAACACGACATAAACGAAATATGGGATGCGGCGACCACTGGTAGCCCTGTCGCCATCGTTCGGAAGAGCTTCCCGGTGGTATACGCCATAGAAACCGCCCCGGTGTCGGTGAAGCGTGAGATCGGCACGCTGTTCGCCAGCCGAGTCGTTGACCCCAAGAACCTGCCAAGGCTGGCTGAGCTTCTCGACGACGCCGGTGCTCGCCAGCACAGTATCGACGCAACAGGTGCGGCCCAGGCCGGATTCCTCGCATCGCTAAAGAGCGCTGGAGTGCGGCCGGGACCGTTGGCAGAGTTCGAGGGTTTTGCTGAATATCTCATCCAACACGGAACGACAGGAGACTAGCCCTCAGATATGCCGAAGAAGACGCTCAAAGACATTGATGTTCAGGGTAAGCGTGTTCTGGTGCGTGTGGACTTCAACGTCCCCATGACCGGCGGGCACATCAGCGACGACAACCGGATCCGTGCCGCGCTTCCAACCATCCAGCATCTCCGAGAACAGGGCGCTAAAGTCATCCTCTGCTCCCACTTCGGTCGACCGAACGGCGCGGTGGATGAAGGCGCTCGGTTAGCTCCCATTGCCAAGGGATTGGAGAAGGTGCTGTGCGCTCCCGTGTCCTACTCCCAGGAGTGCATTGGTCCTGTAGCAGAGTCGGCAGTCGCGGCGCTACAGCCCGGCGATGTGTTGCTGCTGGAAAACGTCCGGTTCCACCCTGGCGAGGAAAAGAACGACCCTGAGTTCGCCAAAGAACTGGCTAGCCTGGCAGAGGTCTACGTGAACGACGCCTTCGGTACTGCCCATCGCGCTCACGCTTCAACCGTTGGCGTGGCCAGTTACCTTCCAGCCGTCAGTGGCTACCTCATGGAGCGTGAGTTGGAGATGCTAGGGGGCGTGTTGAACAACCCTCGAAAGCCTCTAGCCGCCGTCATGGGCGGAGCAAAGGTCAGCGACAAAATAGCCGTGTTGGAAAACCTGCTGGGCAAGGTGGACAAGCTAGTCATCGGCGGTGGTATGGCCGCCACCTTCGTCAAGGCGATGGGCGCGTCGGTGGGCGACTCGCTACTTGAAGAAGACCGCGTCGCCTTCGCGGAAGAGGTCATCACTCGGTGCATGCACTGGACTGTCGAGTTGGTGCTTCCCCAGGATGTGATGATCGCAAGCGAGTTCAGCGCAGACGCGCCATCCAAGGTAGTCGATGCGCTGGAGATTCCCGATGGCTGGCGTATCATGGACATAGGTCCGGCAGCGACGAAGTCCTTCATTGCTGAGCTGGAAGAGTGTAAGACCGTGTTGTGGAACGGCCCGATGGGCGTCTTTGAGTTCCCGGCGTTCTCTCAGGGCACCAGGGCTCTTGGGCAGGCCTTAGCATCCATGCAGGACGCTGTTACCATTGTGGGCGGAGGCTCCACTGCTGAGGCTGTGGCCGAGTTGGGGCTGGCCGATAAGATGACCCACGTATCCACGGGCGGAGGCGCATCACTGGAGTTCTTTGAAGGCAAGGAACTTCCCGGCGTCGCTGCCCTTTTGGACAAATAGCAGGAGAGCAAAAGAAACATGATTGATTTCCCTGCCCTCGGAGACATCGTCACCAAGACGCCATCCAAGATCGTGATGTTGGTGGCAGACGGCCTCGGCGGGTTGGCCCACCCGGACACCCGCAAGTCCGAGCTTGAAACTGCAAACATCCCCAACCTGGACAAGCTGGCAGGTATGAGCGCTACTGGACTCACAATCCCCGTGCTGCCTGGGATCGCGCCAGGAAGCGGTCCGGGCCACCTTGGCCTCTTTGGATATGACCCGGTGAAGTACCTCATCGGTCGAGGTGTACTTGAGGCTCTGGGCATCGGCGTAGGTCTGGAAGCTGGCGATGTCGCCGCTAGAGGCAACTTCTGCACGGTGGACGGCTCCGGCATCATCACAGACCGCCGAGCAGGCCGTATCTCCACAGAGGAGAGCGACCCGCTGGTAGAGATGCTCGACAAGATCGATGTCCCCGGCGTCAAGGCCTCCGTGTACCCCGTGAAGGACTATCGGTTCGTGTTGAAGCTGTCGGGCACAGGCCTGAGCGACCAGATCACGGAGACGGATCCCCAACGCGTCGGCGAAGCGCCGCTGAAGGTTCGGCCCATCTCCAGTGAAGGAGCGGCCACGGCGGAGGCGGTCAACGCCTTTGTCGCAGAGGCCCAACAGATCCTGGCAGAGCAGCCTAGGGCCAACATGCTGACACTGCGAGGGTTCTCCATCCTCCCGCACCTGCCTTCGATGGTCGATCGATATTTACTGAGTCCTGCCGCCATCGCTGCGTATCCCATGTATCGAGGATTGGCCAGCCTGCTGGGCATGAAGGTCATCCCAACCGGCTCGACATTCGAGGAAGAGATCGAGACGCTGCGAGAGCACTGGGACGAACACGATTTCTTCTACATCCACTATAAGCCAGCCGATGCCGCCGGAGAAGACGGCGACTTCGATGCCAAGGTGCGCACGCTAGAGGAGCTTGATCGACACGTTCCGGCGCTGCTCGATATGAAACCCGATGTGTTCATGGTCGCTGGCGACCACGCTACTCCAGCCATCATGGCGAGCCATTCCTGGCACCCGGTGCCCTTTCTGCTACACTCCAAACTGACTTTGGGCGAGGGCGTTGAGTGCTTCAGCGAACGTGCACTAGGCAGCGGCTCGTTGGGGCGATTCCAGGCAGAGCACATCATGCTCCAGGCGATGTCCCACGCCGACAAGCTCACGAAGTTTGGGCCCTAACCAGGGATTGCCCTGGACCCATATAACGCCTTCGGGTTTGGCCGATGCGGTCACCATATTTCACACTCAAAAGGAGTTCAATGGCACGACCTACCGTGGCTGGCAACTGGAAGATGAACACCTCCCTGGCAGAGGCGAAGAGCCTGGCGAGAGATCTGCGGGCCTCGATTGGCGACATCAACGGCATAGACCGTGTGCTCTGCCCCCCTTTCCCTTACCTGATGCTGGTGCGTGAGACCGTTGCAGGTTCGTCTATTGGCATTGGTGCGCAGAACATGAACTACCAGGAAAAGGGTGCGTTCACAGGAGAAGTTTCGCCCAGCATGGTGGCGGAGTTGTGCGACTACGTTATCCTCGGCCACTCAGAGCGTCGGGCACTCTACGGTGAGACAGACGAGAGTGTGAACCTCAAGGTGGAGGCTGCCCTCAAGGCCGGACTAAAGCCCATCCTCTGCGTAGGTGAGACGCTGGCCCAACGGGAAGCTGGAGCTGCAGAATCCATCGTTGGAAAACAGATCACCAAAGCCCTAGACGGCGTCGAGAATGCAAGTAGTTTAGTCGTCGCATACGAACCGGTGTGGGCTATCGGCACAGGAGTCCCGGCGACCCCGGAACTGGCAGCAGAGATCATGGGTGGCGTCATCCAGCGCAACCTGATAGCTCTCTACGGTGAGCCCGCCGCCCTTGAAGTGCCGCTCCTCTACGGTGGCAGTGTGAACCCTGATTCCGTCCAGGGGTTTATGGAACAGGGCTGCATCCACGGCGCGCTGGTTGGTGGGGCAAGCCTGAAGCCCGAAGATTTCGCCCACATCGTCCGCACAACCGCGGGGGTCAAGGGCGTTTCCTAAGCGATAGGAGCAGAGAAGAACCATGCCTATCACCAAACTCCAGTTCGAGATGGGGATCGACGCTGGCATTGAAGCGCTGATGGTAGCTCTCTACGACTTCTTGGAAGAGAACCAGGACACCGCCTACGCAGAGGAAGAGCTGTACCAACAGTTCGGCGTATCAGACCCCGGCACCTACATCGATACGTCTCACCTGGACATCGCTCTACAGAAGATCGTCGAGACGGGCGCGGTGGAGGCCCGCTCAGTCGCCAACTCCACCTACTACGCCTTCCTTCAGGAGATCGACAAATCAACGTGGAAGCCCGTAGCGGATAGCGACAACATGAGCGGCGACGACGAGGGTGACGAATCCTCCGAGCCAGAATCCCCTCCGTCTGAATGACCTCCCAGGCTGCAATATCGTGATCACTTCATCATCCACCAAGCCGCCGTTGTTAGTGGTAGTCGGTCCTACGGCTGTGGGGAAAAGTGGCCTGGCACTGTCCCTTGCAGCTCACTCCACAGGCGAGATCATCAACGCCGACAGTCGACAGGTATACCGAGGCATGGAGATCGGCACCGCTGCGCCTACGAAAGTCGACCGCTCCGGCATCTCGCATCACCTCTACGGCGTAGTTGACCCCTCCGATGGGTTTAGCCTCGCCCAGTTCATACCCTTAGCAACACAGACCATCCAGGCTGTTCATGACGCCGGGCGGCTGCCCATCCTTGTGGGTGGCACAGGGCAGTACGTCAACGGGCTTGTGCAGGGGTGGACCACGCCACGGGTCCCGCCAAACCCGACGTTGCGAGAGCGACTAGAGGCCCTGCTAGCGAGCGATGGCGTGGAGTCGTTGGCCTCACAGCTTGAGGAAGTGGATCCCACGGCAGCAGCTCGAGTTGATCTGCGCAATCCGCGTCGGGTCATCCGGGCCATCGAAGTCGCAGAGGCTACTGGGCCGACCACTAATACATCTAGTCGGCAGACGCCGCCGTACAACACCTTCATCATTGGGCTCACAACGCCATCGCGCGCTGACCTGCACCATCGTATCGACGAGCGCGTCGACAAAATGGTCGCAGGTGGTTGGTTAACGGAAGTGCGATCGCTGTTAGACCAGGGCTACTCTGCCGACCTGCCTGCGCTGTCGAGCATGGGCTATCGGGAGTTAGCGCAACACCTGGCCGGAGAGCTGGCTTTGGAAGAGGCGGTGCGGCTCATCAAAGTGGCGCACCATCGTTTGGCCAGGCATCAATACACCTGGTTCAAGGCAACCGACCCTCGCATCCACTGGCTGACCATTGGCGACGAGTGTGTGGATAATGCGGAGGAAGCTGTACGGGGCTGGCTTGGTAGCAGCAACTAGGCTGCCCGACAGAAGGTCTCCAAAAAGGCTTTATCCTCGTTTGGCAGTGGCTCTGTCGTTGGACGGTCGCGCGCTTCCTGGACAATGGCATCCAACGCGCCTGTCGCAGCAAGGCAGGCCAATGAACGAATGATGTCAGCATCTACCAGACCTCGCTCCTGAAACTTCCCTAACGTAGCGAAGGCGTCCTGCATTGTCTCCTGGTCTCTGCCGTAGTAGTCCCGGCCCCTACGGGCGTTGTTGAAGGCCTCAAAATTCTCGCACGCCACCAGCAACATGCCCATGCGCCGCACAACAGAGTCTTCACCCTCCATTAGGTGCGGGTAGTAGTAGAGGATAACCTTTTCCATCCACGGCTCAACCACCGCGCTCACAGCGCCAAGGGTTTCGACGTTCAGGGACAGTTGTTCACGCAATCGCTCTTTGTAGTCCATCCGCATAGCTATGTAGTCGCGCAATTGTGACGTCACATAGACATGGTTCGTTTCCAGGGTATTGCGTGCAAGATCAAGCCACAGATCGGCAGCAAGTTCTTCTTTCACGTCAGAGTATCGTTCCTTCAACTCCGGCAATCGCACAGGGAAACCCGCTTGTTGGGCCAGAGTGAATATTCGACTGAACAACTCGGGATCCATGCCGGCCCGACCAAGATCGTGGAGCAGCGCGATGACCTCGAGGCGCTCCATCCACTCTCCGCTGATACCCACCTCCGGCGCAGTCCGCAACACGATGGCTGTGGTTCGTCGAGCGTGGTCGCGATCATAGCCAGGTAACATACGCCCAGGGTTGGCTGAGTCGGGCGTATCGTAGAGGGCCAATAGCGCTTCGGCGTCCATAGGGCGATGGTACCATGCCGTCGGGCGCGCTGATAGCTGGCCCTTGCTGGTGAGCGGTAACGCTACTACACTGAGGAATGGAGTCTGGATACGTTTGGAGACCGCAATGAAGTTCGCCAAGATGCACGGAGCTGGAAACGATTTCGTCGTCGTTGACGCCCAAGGTCTGGACCATGACTGGGGCGCGTTGGCAGTCGCAATGGGTGACCGCCATTTCGGCGTGGGCTCAGACGGATTGCTGCTTGTGCTGCCCTCGGGGAAAGGCGACCTTCGTATGCGTATGTTCAACCCGGACGGCTCAGAGTCGGAGATGTGTGGCAACGGCATCCGATGCTTCACCAAGTTCGCCGTGGAGCGAGGTCTGGTCACGCTGAAGGATGGTAAGTTTCGCGCTGAGACTATGATCGGCGTGCTTGAAGTGCAGCCCATCATGGAGGGCGATAAAGTCGTCCGTGCCCGTGTGAACCAGGGCGCTCCCGTTCTGGTGCCAGAAGACGTTCCTGTGGACCCGTCGCAACGGTTGGTGCCGATAGGTGTAGGCCATTCTACGGCCCAGCGTGCGACAGGCAGCGGCGCAGAGTTCTTCAACCCTGACGATATGGTGTTCGATTGGCCCGTTGCGGTGCCAGGACACTCCTTTTCGGTGACTGGCGTGTCCATGGGCAACCCCCATGCGGTCACGTTCATAGATACACCTGTGGACGAGCTGGCGTTGGCTGATTTTGGCCCTATGGTTGAGCACCACGCGTTGTTCCCCAATCGAGTGAACTTTGAAGTGGTCAACGTGATAGACCGCACCCACCTGACAGCGAGAGTGTGGGAACGAGGCGCTGGCCTTACGTTGGCATGTGGAAGCGGCGCTTGTGCGATTGCGGTGGCTGCTCGACTCCATGGCTACACCGACGACAATGTTGACATAAAGCTTCCAGGCGGCACCCTTTCCCTCACATGGGACGGGAAGGGCGATGTGTTTTTGGAAGGCCCGGTAGAGTTGGTCTATGAAGGCGAGTGGCCAGTATAGAGGATTAATTGTCTAGCATTTTGTTTAATCCCAGCGGTGGTTTTTGCCCATCAAGTGGAACGGGAAAACATTATTCGCTCCAAATGAACCGAAAAAATAGCACCAGGAGAATTCGTCTATATCTGTCGCCGTAATGAGGTGCTTTGCCGCGCTAAATACATTAGCGCTGTCTGGCAAGAGCATCGATCCACGGGTGACGGGCCTGACAAGGGGCCAGGCTGGGTGTGGCCAGTAGAAGAGATGGAAGAAGCTCCCATAGGCATACCCCAACAGAAGGTTTATAGGGCTTTTAATTATTTGAAGGGAAACGAACTCTGGTAATGAAATTCACCCAGCGCGTCCAGCAACTCCCCCCGTACCTCTTCGTTGAGATATCCCGTCGCATCGCGGCCAAGAAGGCGGAGGGCAAGCGTGTCGTCAGCTTCGGCATCGGCGACCCTGACCTGGGAACGCCTGACCCGGTGCTTGACCGGTTGGCTGAGGCCTCTCACGACAGGCCGAACCACCGCTACCCGGAGACGGAGGGGCTGCCGGAGTTTCGTGAAGCCGTAGCAGGCTGGTACCAGAATCGCTTTGGCGTCGGGTTGGACGCAGCGACGGAAGTGCTGTCCCTCATCGGCGCGAAGGAAGGCATCGGACACATCGCCCTGGGGCTGCTGGAGCCTGGCGATGTCGCATTGCAACCTGACCCGTCATATCCGGTGTACAACGTGGGTACGCTGTTCGCCGGCGCTGAGCCCTACTGGATGCCTTTGAACGAAGAGGGTGGCTGGCTACCAGACCTGGACGCCATTCCCGCCGGAGTAGCTGAAAAGGCGCAGGTCATGTGGCTGAACTACCCCAACAACCCCACAGGAGCGGTAGCTGACCTGGATTTCTTCGATCGAGCCGTTTCCTACTGCAAGCGAAACGATATCGCGCTCCTTCACGACGCCTGCTACACAGAGGTGGCCTTTGACGGCTACCAGCCGGTATCCGCACTCGAGATCCCGGGCGCGAAGGACATCTGCCTTGAGTTCCACTCTCTGTCCAAGAGTTACAACATGACCGGCTGGCGAATCGGGATGGCCGTAGGCAACGCAGACCTGATCCGGGCGTTGTTCTTGGTCAAATCCAACCTGGACTCCGGCGTATCTCAGGCAGTGCAACAGATGGGCATCCGAGCTATGGAAACACCACAATCGTACTTGGACGAGCGTAACGCCCACTACCAGGCACGCCGCGATAAGGTCATCAGCGCCCTGAATGGTCTTGGTCTGAACGTGGAGCCGCCCAAAGCGAGCCTGTACGTCTGGGCGCCGGTGCCCACCGGGTTCACAGCGGCTTCCTTCGCCACAGCCATCTTGGACGACCTCGACATGGTGGTGACGCCGGGCACCGGGTACGGCAAGTTCGGCGAGGGTTACATCCGCCTCTCCCTCACGCTCTCCGACGAGGACCTTGAAGAGGGCGTGCGTCGGTTGGAATCCTGGAAGGTGCCTACACCGCAAGGGTAAATGAGCCGTTCATGGTGAGCTTGTCGAACCACCAACGGCCCTTCGACAGGCTCAAGGCGAACGGTTCCCATCCAGGCCGATGTTGTCGTCAGAATTCCTTCTGACAGCTATACTCTACCTATGGCATCTCCCACACCTAAAACCCCTCGATCCGGCCTATCTGGATTACCTTCACGCATACCTTTCTTCTATGGCTGGGTCATCCTGGTATCAGCCACCCTGGGAATGTTTGCGTCAGGGCCGGGCCAGACCTTCTCAGCTTCTGTATTCCTTGACCCGATGTTGGAGGAGTTGGGTTGGTCCCGCACCCTGGCTTCCGGCCTATACACGGCAGGCTCACTGACCGCTGCTGTCGCGGTCGTATTCGTGGGTCGACTGCTGGACAAGTATGGCGCGCGAGTCATGATGGCAGTCGTTGGAACCCTCTTCGGCGTTGCGCTGATCTGGATGAGCACGATCAACCACCCCATCCAACTCTACATAGGCTATGCTGCCATCCGCACGCTGGGGCAGGGCTCCATGGTGCTCATCTCAACCACTATGGTGGCCATGTGGTTCGTTCGAATGCGAGGTAGAGCAACAGCGTTGACCGCGCTAGGCGCCGCTGGTGGCCAGATCTCGTTTCCCCTCCTGATCCATTTCTTCGTCGACGAATTTGGTTGGCGAGGGGCATGGATAGCCCTGGCGATTATCGTTTGGATGATCGTCATTCCTGTCGCAGTGTTCCTGATCCACCGGAGCCCTGAGTCCATAGGAGTGCTTCCAGACGGCGACATCAAGCCAGAGGAGTCCACTGACGCCTCGCTGCGATCTGGAACAATCACGCCACGTAGCGAGGGGTTCACTCTCAAGCAGGCCATGCATACCCGGAGTTTCTGGCTGCTCCTCTACGCAGGTTCGTCGCAGTCATTAATCGGCACCGCCCTGGTCTTTCACCTGATTTCGTTCTTTGACACCCGTGGCGTTGGGGACGGCGCAGCGGCAGTGACGCTCAGCATCATGGCTCCCCTGGCGTTGTCATCGATGTTCATATCTGGCTACCTCTCAGACAAGATTCCCAACCGCTACCTCCTTGTTGTGAGTCAGGTGGGGTTGGCCATCGCTATGCTCTGGGCACTGACCATCGATTCATCATGGCAAGCCTACGTCTTCGGCGGCATGCTGGGGTTCAGCGCGGGATTCACCATGACAACCTCAGCAGTCATCTGGCCCAACTACTATGGTCGGGCACACATCGGCAGCATCCGGGGCGTTACAACCTCAGGCATGGTAGCTGCAGCGGCTCTGGGGCCATTGCCCTTCGGCATCGCCTTTGACATCACTAATTCCTACTCCACCGTCATCGTTCTCTTTCTGGCTATGCCCGTTACATGCGCTTTCGCTGCCCTCCTTGCACCCCCGCCAGCACCACCCACACCAGTGCCAGACCTTGCGGTAGGTAGTAGAATCGAATAGTCTCGAAGTGGATTTAGTTCACATAACGTTTGAATGGCGACACTACATCGCCCCGCAGCAGAGGAGAAAGCCCTGGCCAGGTATAGAGTAAAAGCCTCATCTGAAAGCACGAGCCCCACGCGACCGGAGCAGGAGCGCGTGTTGGTAGCTGGCATTTCCATAAAAGGCGATCGTAACGCTCGATGGAGTCTGACAGACTCGATGAGCGAGCTTGTGCAGCTTGTTCACAGCGCCGGCGGCGAGGTTGTGGAAGAAATCACTCAGTCCATTGACCGACCTACCTCTGTGTACATGGGACACGGCAAGATCGCCGAGCTCAAAGAAGCTGGCGAGAAGGTCGACTACACGGTAGCGGTCTTTAACGACGAGTTGACCCCGGCCCAACAGCGCAACCTGGAACGTGAGCTGGAGGTCAAAGTCCTTGACCGGAGCGCGTTGATCTTGGACATCTTTGCCGACAGGGCGCGGACCAAAGAGGGCGTGTTGCAGGTAGAACTTGCGCAGACCCAGTACCTGCTGCCAAGACTCTCCGGGCAGTGGTCCCACTTGGAGCGACTCGGCGGCGGCATCGGCACCAGAGGTCCTGGCGAATCCCAGTTGGAGACTGACCGTAGATTGGCCCGCGGCAGGATCAGTAAGCTCAAACGTGAGTTAGAAGACGTCATAGCCCATCGGTCACGGCATCGCAGTCGTAGAGAGACCTCGCGCGTCCCTGTGGTATCTTTGGTGGGTTATACCAACGCCGGAAAGAGCACGCTGTTCAATGCCCTTGTCAAAGCAGGAGTGCAGGCTGAATCCAAGCCATTTACTACCCTTGATCCCATCACACGGCAGATGTACCTGCCAGACGGCTCCCGCGCGCTGCTGACGGACACCGTAGGCTTCATACACAAGCTCCCGCACGCCCTGGTTGCAGCCTTCCGCGCGACGTTGGAGGAGCTGTCCGAAGCAGACCTACTGCTCCATGTTGTTGACATAAGCCATCGCAATGCCGCTGAGCATATTCTGGTAGTTGAAGACACGCTGAAAGAGCTGAAGATGCAGGACAAGCCTAGGCTTCTTGTGCTGAACAAGATGGACCTGGCCATGAACAGTGACGATTCCGATGAGGCGACCGCTCCTGATCTATCCGCTCTGGGCGAAAGCGCTGAGGGTGGCGTCATGATCTCTGCGTCTGAGGGGTGGGGTCTGGAACTGCTCATGACGACGATTCTTGAACGGTTGGATCAGATCACTGGAAAAGAAGTCGCAGACCAGTCAGATGTCCACTTCATCGATTAAGGCAATAGACAGCACGGCATCCCCCTCTGACGCTGACACCTTGAAGTCGGTCACGGCCTAGTCTATTTTCTTAGACCAAATGTTACACCTTCGCTCAGGAATCAATTAAACTAATCAGTTCGCACTATATCTATTATGTAATTTTCTGGAAGGGTTATTGACATAATATAAGTCGTTATGTCGATAATGTAGATATGTCTGGTTGATTTCGGCGAAGTTCCACTCATTGCGTTATGTAACCAACGTCGGGGCCCCACAACACAGAGAACACGCCGTACATGGCTCGTTAGCGAGCCCCCAAGGCTATCGACTGACCGCATCAGGCCCTGCTGGCCGAGAATGACACTGGGCTATCAATCGGCCGTAAACAGGCCACAAAAAGAGAGGCTCCTACATGATTTGGGAGCCTCTCTAACACAATACGTTATGTTGCGTTTTTAGCTGCGTGCTTCCATTGGTATGTACTCCAGATCCATGGGCCCTTCATAGTACAGGAGCGGTCGGATAAGGATGTTGTTCTCATACTGCTCAAGGACTTGCAGCGTCCAGCCGGGGATGCGCCCCAGGGCAAAGATGGGGATGAACATGTCTTCCGGGATGCCCATGAGCTGGTAGATGGAGCCAGCAAAGAAGTCCACGTTCACGTGGATGCCCTTGGCCCTGTAAGGCGCCATCGCTTCAACCAGTGCATCAAGGATCTGAATCCACTTGGGCTGACCAAGCTTCTCGCCCAGAGCCTTTGATCGCTCGCGCAGATGCTGAGCTCGGGGGTCCTCCGCTCGATATACCCGGTGACCGAAGCCCATGATGCGCCCGTGGCCGTCCAGGACCCTCTTAGCGTAAGCCTTTGCCTCTGCCGGGTCGCCGATTTCCTCGGCCATCGCCATAACAGACTCAGCCGCACCGCCATGGAGGGGCCCTTTGAGCGTACCAATGCCGGTTACCACCGCTGCATGCAAATCTGCTAGCGTCGACGCTGTCACTCTGGAGGCGAAGGCAGATGCGTTTGCACCGTGCTCCGCGTGGAGGATGAAGTCGACATCCATCAACTTTGCCTCGTCGTCATCGGGCTCCTCGCCACGCATCATGTAGAGGAAGTTGGCGGAATGGCTCAGCGTGGCGCTGGGGGCGACCGGTTGCTTTCCCTGCCGGATCCGATGGTTGGCGCAGATGATAGTAGCAGTCTGGGATGTTAGTCGAAGACCCTTCCGAAGAACGGCCTCAGGGGAGTTGTCCTCAACCTCTGGGTCAAAGGAAGCCAATGCAGAGACCGCCGTGCGGAGTACGTCCATGGGGTGTCCCGCTTTGGTGATCTCAATGATCTGATAGATCTCCTCAGGAATGGCTCTGGATGCCCTCAAAGTGGCATCCAACTCATCCAACTGAGGCTGGGTTGGCAGGCTTCCGTACAGGAGCAGGTACACCACCTCTTCAAAAGTGGACTTCTCTGCGAGGTCGTGGATGTTGTATCCACGGTACAGCAGCTTTCCTTCGCCGCCGTCTATGAAGCTGGCCTGAGTCCTATCCAGATAGACATCCTTCAGGCCTCGCTTAAGCTCTACATCCCGGGTAGACATGGGTAATCACCTCCTGAACAGCAACAATTCTCATCATAGAGGGCCTGGAGTGATCCCCAAGCCCTCGCCTTTGGCAATCAGGCTCCATCACCATAGATTTGCCAATGTGCTTCGTCGTTCCAACTCTCGCCGGTGTAAGGCCTCACAACGCAAAATAACGTACAACATTGTAGGTTGGGATGCCTCTGAAGTGCCCATTATCCTAGCACTCGCCTAGCTAAAGTGTCAACGAAGGTATCGCTACGAAACTCCCTAGCTGAACACGTCCGGCGTCGTGATACAATTGGAAAGGCCGCAGGCCTATCCTCTTCCAAACCCAACCGTATATTTAATAGGAACAAAAGTCATGCAGCATAGCCAAGCCCATACACCAAACATATCTTCAGCGCACTCACGCTCCTTCTGGGGTTTGCTCGCTGCGTTGCTGGCTATCCTGGTGCTGGCATCCGCATGTTCCCTGATTGAACGGGAGACGAACACCGTTGCGTCTCAAGATGCCATCGTTGCAGAGGCGGCGGAGCTTGAGCCCGGCGATGTACCGGTGAAAGCCCTGGCCGCGTTACATGACACGTGGACCATCTTGAAAAACGAATTCGTCTTGCGTGACGAGTTGGACGCTGCCGTCCTGGCTGATGGCGCTGTGAAGTCTCTGATCCTGGCGACTGGCATCCCTGAGCTTCGAAATCGCTCTTCCTTTCCAGAGACTTCTCTTGAGCGCCCGGACGAGGTGCCCAAGGAGTTGGAGCCCATCTGGGACGCCTGGGCCGGAGTTTTCCAGGAGTACAACACCATCGAAGCACCGTTGGACCCCATCGATCTATCCCAGGCGATAATCCGTGGTCTGATTGACGCGCTGGATGACCCTCACACTGCATACATCTCACCAGAGCGATACGCCCTGGAAGAGTTGGACTTCACTGGCGAATATCAGGGCATAGGGTCAGAGGTCCATAACCAGCGAGGCAGGTTCATCCTCAGCCCGATGCCCAACAGCCCGGCAGAACAGGCCGGCATCCGCCCTGGCGACCTGCTCATGGCCGTCGATGGCGTCAGCGTTGAAGGATGGTCGATCCTGGAAGTGGTCCAGACGATACGAGGAGCCAGGGACACTGAAGTAGTGCTGGGCATCATTCACCTTGGGCAGGAACAGGTTGTGGATATCACCATCAAACGTGGAGACATTGACCTGACAAGCGTGTTCTGGAACATGACCTCAGATGGGTTTGCCTACCTCAACTTGAGAGCCTTCAATAGCAACAGTGATGAATCGCTCATTGAGACGATTGCTGAGATCAACAAGCAGGGTGCACGCGGCATTATCCTGGATATCCGGAACAACCCCGGCGGCTTGCTAACAACAGTAGTCACCATCGCCAGTCAGTTCCTGGACGGTGGAGTGGTTGTGTATGAAATAGATGGTGAAGGGAACCGCAAAGACTGGGATGTGGAGAGCAACGGTGTAGCCCAGGACATCCCCCTGGTGGTGCTGGTCAACCAGTTCTCCGCCAGCGCCAGCGAGGTGCTGTCTGGAGCCCTTCAAGATCGTGACCGAGCGTTGATTGTAGGGAATACCACCTTTGGGAAGGGGAGCGTCAATCGACTCAAACCCCTTTCCGATGGAGGCGGTCTCTATTACACGTATGGGCGATGGTATACGCCGGAGGGTCGACTCATTGAAGGGCTTGGCCTTGAGCCGGACGTGGTAGTGCCACAAGGCATCCAGATCCAAGGTGACCCACAACTGGAGAAAGCGATAGAGCTCCTGGAAGAGGCCGTTTCAGCATTGGAACGTTAGCCCCCGATGGATAGTTGAATAGTCATGGCGACAAAAACAAGCCGAAAGGCGTCCAAGTCCAAAGATGCTCCCGCAAAAAAGGCTGGCCCAATTGCGGTAAACCGTCGTGCAACCTACGACTACGAGATTATTGAGACCGTTGAGGCAGGCTTGGTCCTCACCGGCACAGAGATCAAGTCTATCCGCAACGGTAAAGTCGATTTGCGCGGCGCGTACGCGAGGGAACTCAAGCGTGAACTATGGTTGGAAGGTATGCACCTGGCCATCTATGAGCAGGGGAACACCAACAACCACGAGCCTAAGCGCTCACGGAAACTCCTGCTCCACCGAAAGCAGGCTGACGACTGGGGCGCGCAGTTGACCCAAAAGGGACTGACTGTTCTGCCGCTACGGTTGTATATCAAGGGTAGAGTCGCCAAGGTACTCCTGGGGCTCGCCAAGGGTAAACGGCGTTACGATAAGAAGGACAACCTGATTGCCCGTGAAGCGGACCGTGACATCCGCCGAGAACTCAAGGGTGGCAGATAACCACTCATCGCACGGTTGGTTAATTCGAGACGTTATGTCTAGTTTCTAAGTCAACGCAATGCTATACTGGTTCCATATGGGGACGCGTGGTTTCGACAGGGGGTAGCAGAGCGGGATTGCAGGCCGAGGTCCGCCCTCCTCGTTAAACAGGCGGAACAAAAGTAACTGGCGAGCGCGAATACGCTCTGGCTGCCTAAAAAGGCAGCCCGTCTGGCCTCTTCTTCCCTGAAGGGGAGCTCCGGGCGCAACTAAATCAGGGTGCGACCTAAGCAGACGCCGATAAGCGACGGTCAAAGACTTAATCCGGCTGGCCAAACTAGACCCTGTCACTGGGGGATAGTGCGGTAAGAACCAAATCAGTGACTACGCCTGGAGTATATCCCCTTGAGCGCTCTTTGGACGGGGAGTTCGACTCTCCCCCGTCTCCACCAGAGAGACAGATTGGCTGAGCCCTCGGACGAATTGTCCGGGGGCTCAGCCTCTTTCAGGAGCAGCATTCATCGCCGTGGCCCTTTGGAATAATCGTCTCGACTCGGCCCACGGCTTGGTCAATTACTATTTTGTCGAAAACCAGCTTCAACAATTGCTGCCGCTCGTCGAAGTTCATTGATTCTAGTCTTTGTGTCACACGCGCACAGAAAGCCTCCACTTGCTCCAAGCCTTGGTTCATATCAAATTCTCGCTGCTCTCGCTTTTCTAATTCCCTTTAGCTCCATTCCAATCCTGATCGTTGCCTCTTCTGTTTTTCCATTTCCGCTTGGTAGCGATCCAAATCCATCACACTGCCAACGTATGCTTCTGTCACCCTGTCCTCTTGGCTTTTCGCTCGCCGTAGTGCCACCTCAATTTGCTTACGCTCCGCACCAATCCCGCTCGGCGAAGCAGTCGCCTCAACAACGCGTCTGTACTCACGCTTCAACATGTCCGGATGGCTCAATGCTTCGGTCACTGACTTCCACACCAAGTCTTCGACGAGCTGTGTTGGAAAGCCACCAGGTGTGCAGCGTTCCTTTGTGGCGAACGAGCCTGTATTAGCACCGATGCATCGGTATCCCCTGTAGTCATGCCGTGCATACCCGGTGTAGTTCCCTCCGCATCGTGGACACCGCACCAATCCTCGCAACAGGTACTGATGCCTTTTTTAGCGAGGATGAGGGCGAGAGTTGGGAGTCGGTGCTCGCCAGAGAGAACTTTCCGTGGACGTATTCTCGGGGGATCTGTACTTCACCGGCGAACGGGAAAACTGTCTTTGTTACGGTCGGAGACACTATCCCAGGCAATGACGGAGCTGTTATGCGTTCAGACGACACTGGTATGACGTGGGAGCGTGTAACTCTCCCAGACCAGCCCAACTCCGCTATGTGGGTCGTGAATCTCCAGTCGCGTCACCGAAGTGCTACTCCCGCTTCATCAAGGAGGTTGTCTATCTCACGTTGAATCCGCTCACTCGGCATTCCCCACCCCAGAACCCACCCCTAGCTCCACAGACTCCATAGGTGGGTCGCTGCGACAGTATCTGTCTAGGTAGAGGAAGCGTCAAGGCAGGCTGTGGTAGTCAAGGGTGTCGAACCTAGCTCGATATTTGGATTCCCTTGGTTCAGTAGGTCAGATCGACCCGCCTGATGGAGTGTGAGGGTAAAGACCATCGGGTCTCTGGAACGTTTAGCCAGTGGCAAAGCGCGGGGTGCTGCCGCTCTGACCACTTCGCACGAACGCCGTGAGCACGGCGGAAAGCAAAAAGAATACAGCTGCCACGTAAAAAGCGCTCTCAGTACCTGTTTCCCGTGCGATAAATCCTGCGGCAACCGGGGTGCCTGTTCCCAATACAAGACCAACGAGGAACGCTGCTGCTGCTGCCGTACTCTGAAGGTCACCAGGAGCATTATCCATAACCAGAGCGTTGAATAGCGTGGCAAGACTGAACATAAAGAGACCGATGGCCACCACTGTGATGAGCAGACCGACAGTACTTCCCTGCTGGGCCAACACGAATGCGAGAATCGATAGCAGGAGCATTGACGGAAGGATAACTACCTTCCTGCTCGTCCGGTCAGAGAGGTAGCCCAGGATTGGTTGGGTAACCAGGCTCATGCCCACAAGCAAACCGGAAAGCACTCCAACGACACTTGAGCTGATGTCCAGATCATTTAGCGCGTAGAGGGGAAGAAAGGTGATCAGCACTACTTGACCTGCGGAGCGCATGCCCCCTGCCAGCAATGCTATCAACAGAGGGCGATGCCTGGCTGCGGCCTTGAGCGCTTGGGAATAATCGCTTAGGGAGCGGTGGCCGCTTTCGCTTCCAGTTGCCACCCCACGCATTAGCAACACAAAGAGAACTGCGATTCCCAGAGCAGGAAGTAGACTAATCCTGAATATGTCCTGCCAGGAGAGCACCAGTAGCAACGCCCCCACTGTGATGGGGCCGGTCAGATCACCAACGCCCGCTCCCACCCCATGGATGGCCATGGCAAAACCTTTCCTCTCTGGGAAACGAGTCGTCAGCAAGCCTAATGCTGGAGGATGCCACAGCGAGGAAGCAACTCCTAAGACTCCAGCTGCCATAGCCACCATGCCAAAGTTCGGGGCTAACCCAATTAAGAAGAAGGACACCCCAAACCAAACCAAACTCAGGGTCATGAATGCCTTGCGCCTGTTGGCGAATCGATCCGCGAAAACGCCCATTGGAACGTTGGCTATTGCTCCTGTAACTGAGCGAACTCCCATGATCACGCCCGCCGACAGCGGCCCCAGCCCGAGGCTTGCTACAACCTCTGCCAAGAGTACCGGGAATGCCTGCCCAAACCAGTGCACCATGGCGTGCCCGAATGAAAGGCTTGCTAAAAGCGAGATGCTCTTTGCGCTGGTCATGCTGTCTTGCTGAGTAACAGTTGGATCCAAGGAAATCTCCCTTACTTGATCCCAGGTGCGATTCTGGCCGTAGTCACGAGAAAGAAGTGTCCACCTTTAGGCAGGTATCATCTTCGGCCATCGATGGCAATATTTGCAAGCTGGCCTAACTCCATCTTTGTCGCGCATCCTGTGACTCCCGTCGTTGACACGCATACTGTCGGGTCTACAATGGCGGCATTCAATACACAGGAGGGAGGTTATGGCTGTTGCATTCGTCCTTCAGTTCGACAATATGGGTCAAGATAATTATGCCGCGGTCATGATGGAACCGGGCCTTGATAACCCGGGGCTACCTGGCCTGAAGGAATCCTAAGCCATACGGCAGGTAAATCAGCAGATGGTTGGTGGGTAGTTGATATCTGGGAATCAGAGGTGGCAATCGGGGAGTTCAGCAAGACAACTCTTGGAACAGCGTTCACCAAAGTCGGAGGCATTTCCGAGTCAACGGTAACGACCTTTCAGGTATACAACCAGCATCCTGCGGGGTAGACGACCAGCCTCAGCTTGTTGCTAAGAGGACAAGGCTGCTGGACAGAATCAGACTGATGCCCGTGGCGCAGGCAACTCTTAACGCTTTGACCAGCCTGTTGGTCATTCGCCCAGAGAGGTGAGCGAGGGTTGGAGCGTTCATTATCTTTCTCCTTGTCCAGCAAGTATTCCTTGCCTCTCTTCCATTATTACTCGCAGTTTCAGTCAATGAATCGCCCGGACGGATGAACAAGGAATGATTCAGTTTGCCTTAAAGAATGTTATTACGGTGGTCTTGCCCTAAAATCGAAGTAGCCGTAGACTCCGGCGATGATGTATCAACCAGCGCCATATCTCCTCCCTATGCCTGATGGACGTCTCATGGACACGCGCTACCGCTTCAAGAGGGGCGACCGCGTGTTGGTCATGCAGGGCCACACAAGGGCAGGAGTGCCACGGTGGACAGCAGGGACGGCCAGATGAAAGGTGAACACGGCCTGGTGTCGGTTTCGACCTACAACGTGATGCTTGGAGAGAATCGCTTGGCGCAGGTTCAGTGGGACTGGGTGCAGAAGGACTATGACGGTTCACCGTAGTTGCTAGCTCCATAAATTGAGCCCAACCCTGAGCCCCACCCCCTCCTTCTTAGATACCAGGACATTCTCGAAACAGAATATCCGCTGAGGCCCAAACGAAATAAGGGAAAGGTATAGAAATGGAGTTGTTTTGGCGAGAGCACAAGTTAGGGTTGCAACTCATACTGTCCAGCGATGATCGCGAGGACGTGGTGGGAATGATCCGTAGGACACCACAAGGGTACGACGCGGCAGCCCAGGCCCTGGGCTACTTCCCAGGTCGTGCCGAGAAAGGGATCGGCTCCTTGGAAGAGGCCAAAACATTTGTTGAGTCATTCCGCCCCTGGGAGCAGTTCAACGGCCCTAGTGACCAGTCCGTCGAATCGGAAGTCCACTCCCTTTAAGATATCGATGAACGTCATTTTCAAGCATCCCTTCGCTCTCCTGCCCCTTCACTCAGTAGTGCAAGTGAAGACTAACGATCATCGTTGAGGCTCCAAGGAGAGAATCCTCAACAGGAGCTGTGCTGAACTTTTGCTCATCTGCTTCCACTCCAAACATCCTATCGGAAGGAGATGAACACCGCCTAAACGACGCATGGCAGGCCCTGAGGGTCATATAAACATGATCAACATTTAAGGGACTCAGTTGCTAAATCGTACGAAGTATTAGCGCTTTGATCTGTCAGAAAACCGAATCTGGACCACGGTAATCCACAAAGCATCGGAATGGTCTTTGAGTTCACTTGGTCCATTAACTAAGGAACCCAATCTAGACCTCACCGAATTGATAAGTATCAGTCTTTTGGGAATGTATACATGAGAGAAGAAATGCGGATTGGAGTTTGGATATTCTTGAGTGTGTAACTTGACAGATATGTCGCACTTCTAGCCACCCAGAACGACTTCCAGCCGCGCAGGATCGATCGGCAGTCGTGTGATGGTTGTAGTCATGATCAAGCTCCTCTAATTGGATGGGAGGGTTTGTTTGCCCCTCAAAACCCCATCTTTTCCCATGCGTTATCATTTGGAGAGATGTTGGTGCAGACCGGTTTGCTTCGTTGGCTCCGCTTTCCATTCGGCTACTTTGCCCAGAGTGGCTGCAATACTTGGGTTTTCTCTGTGCGCCTCAAACGCCTGCTCCTCTCGATACACTTCATACAGCCTGAACCTGTTTGAATCGTCCGTGACTTGGAACACATCGAATCGGACGCACCCTGGTGTTCTTGGCGTGTACCAGCAGCGCCTGAAGGTACTTTTCAGCGTGTTGTGGCTTGGCGTGGATGTCCGCCAGGATGATGTACATCTCTCCTCCTTGCCAGCAGGACGACCAAGATGATTATTCCCCTTTGTACTCCAGGATATAGAGTCCTGCATTGGTATCGGTCAGGTACATGAGGCCGTTGCTGGTTACAAAGACATCCGCCGACTGAATCACCTGTAGACGACCCGGCCTGGGATCCACCATCCGTTCCGGAGCAGGTGGGACGTAATACGCGACTTCCCTGGGGTGAAACGGGTCAGCGATGTTGAAGACCCTCACACCTGCGTTCTGGTATGTGGCAAAGACAATCTCTGAACTCTGGAACGACCCGGGGCGGTTCTCATGGGCGTTATGGGGCCCAAACCGCCCACCCTTCTTACAGTAGTCGTCCTCGTTCGGTATGGGCATCGTTGCGATATTGACTGGGTTGGAGGGCTCTCGGACATCCACTACCCACGTGTATTTGACCTGGTCGGCGCACTCATCACCCATAGCCTCATCAAGAACGATGCAGAGGCCTCTATCCAGCAGTGGAACGGCTGTGTGAGTGCCACCACCGAACGGCGGGCTCCAGTTCCGATGCGCCAGGAGGCTTGGCGAAGTGGGATCGCTGACATCGAGCAATGTCAGTCCACCGTCACGCCAGGATGCAAAGGCGATGCCATCTGCAACTATTGCATGATGGAGCGCGAAACGGCGGTTTCCTTCCCAGCTAGGCTCTTCGCCGCCAGCGTTCCACATCCCCGGGAGCCACCATCGCGACACCTCTGCTGGACGTGTTGGGTCGGACACGTCGACTACGATCAAAATCGTATCGGTATATCCATCCACGTTGGCAGACACGTACGCATACTGCCCGCCCACGTACCATATCCGGTGGATACCTGTCCCTTCAACCGGCATGAACCCTATCTCCTTTGGCTGAGCAGGTTGGGAGATATCGAAAATGCGAAGTCCGGCAGCAAAGTTGCCCGATTCGCGGGCCTCGCTCGGCTTCAGTGGGTCCAATCCGTTGACCACCAGGAGAAGGTTCTCGTGAGTCTGCAGATGCAGACAGCGGGTGTTCTCCGGCGCAGGAATAAAAGCCGCGTGCTTCGGGTTTTTCGGGTCCCTGACGTCCAGGACCGTGAAGCCTCCGCTGAAGTTATGCCCTATGTATGCGTAGCCGCGGTGAACCATGACCTGCACGCCGTCAGAGCGGCCCCCCTGGTCTGAGTGTGCTACAAAGTTGATGCCACGACTTGCGTTGGCCACGGTCTCCACCTTTCTGCCGGAAGGCCTGCTCAGATAGCAGCAAATTTGAACAGACCTAAAGCCGTGCCACCGAATGCCCACTCTTTGTCTTCTTCACTGCGGAACGGTATGTACTCCATAGGGAAGTGCAGTGCGTTATGGTATCCCTCGCGTTCTGCAACGGGTGGAAAGTCACTGCCCCACACCATCCGTTTGGCGCCGAACGATTCGAACGCCATCTCAGTCAATGGCGGAAACCCCTCGAAGGGGAAGGGTTGTTTCATTGGGCGCGGACGTGGCGCGATTTCGCCTAACCCGTGGAATTTGATGTAGGTGTTGGGGTGTTGAGAGAGACCCAGCATCTGCTTGTAGGTCATATAGGGCGCTTCCGCTGTTTTCCCAACCGAGCCTAGGTGTTCGATGATAATGGGCAGATCAGGGAACTGCCGCACCAGGTCATGGAACTCCTCTGATGCCAACTCTTCGGTTGTGCCACTACCACAGCTCACCACCAGCCCCAGCTCCTCAGCCTTCCGCCATACGGCGAGGGGGTCCGAGCCCGGAGACCGCGCCCCGGGAGCCAGACGGATCCCTTCTGCCCCCTGCTTGGCCCAGTCTTCAAGCACGTTGAGCGCATGATCTTGGTCCGTATCGACGAGGACAACGACGGAGAACCTTCCGGGGAACCGTTTGGCGCACTCAAGTAGGTATGAATTGTCGTACTGGCCACGCATCTGAATGAGAGTAGCCTTCGCCACACCGTTCCGATCCATCTGCCCCAACAACGTCTCTATCGGCTCAAACCAATACGGTGAGGCGTGACAGTGGGTGTCCACGATCTCCATCTCGTTCAGGTCCCTCCCCTCGAATGACACATCTGCAATCTTTGGTCAGTCGGATGGTCGCATTCCATCCGCTGTCCGTGCTTTCGCCACGTCGCAGCACCTGAAGAACTCTGCACCGGTATGGCTTTGCATGTACTTGATTAGACGTTCCAACACCATGATCTTCGCAAGCCGCCCGGTCACTTGTGGATGCATCGTCAGCGTCAAAGCCCTGCCGTACTGGTAAGCACCGTCAAACTCCCACTCCCAGGCTTTGTAGACATCCTCAGGGGTGTTCATGGACCCTGCTCCACGACTGAATGCATAGTATGGGACGTCATCCAATGCCCACTCTACAGGTATCTCTACCATCCGTCCGTTGGCCGTGTCGACAAAGTAGGGAGCATCGTCTCCCATCAGACTCGAGTCATACAGGAAGCCACGCTCCGCCAGCAGGTCCAGGCTGTACGGGCTGAGTTCCCACGACGGCAAGGTGCCCCAGGGGCCGTTGTCCGGTGATCCGATCCAGGATCTGAAGACCCCTGTCGAGGACTTCGGCTTCCTTCTGAGGTTCCAAGGTGGCTGGGGGCTCGTGCATGTAGCCGTGATGACCAATCTTGTGCCCTCGGCGAAGTATCTCCACGACGGTCTCTTCGTTTGTTTCTGCGATGAAGCCGGGTATGAAGAACGTCGCTGGGACCCCATACGTTTCCAGCAAGTCCAGGATGCGGAACACGCCGACGTTAGGGCCGAACTCCCCTCTCGACATTGCTGTAGGGCGGTCAACCGCACCCGGATCACGGTTCAATAGACCTGTCACGCCGTCCAGGTCAAATCCGAGTAACACACCACATCGAGTGTCGCCAGGCCAAATACCCGTCATCCCTTATCCCCTTTCAGACATTTCTCCGGCGTAGTGCTCTACCAGAGCGTCATCTCTCCCATTACGCCTTCAGGATGTAGCTAGAAGCTCAGTCCTCGAGGTCTCGAAAGGATCCGCGTCATGGGGGAGAACCATTGCACCACCCCGAATGCGGTAGGCTTCACCGTCTTTTGCTCCCCTGGCCTCTGCGCCGTCCATCACTGCCTTGGCTAAGTCGATCATGAGGCGGCGCCAGTAGATCATGGCGGTGTCCGAAGTACCCAGGTGCTCCTTGCTCCGACCCGTGATAGGACCCATGCTCTCCTGGATGGCTGTGTCCTGTGTGCCAACGCCACGGACACCCGTGTAGTTATAGTTTCGCTGCATCTCCCGGTCGATAAGGTAATCATTGTCCGCATTGGCGAAGTTACGGAAGGTGATTGGGTCAACCACGGCATGGTTTTGATCCCCAGCACGGAAGATCTCCAGCTCCTCTTCGGTGAGGGGCCGGTCCGGATGCCAGGAGAAGGTAAAGGCCCAGCAGTTTTCGTCGTCAATGGGTACCCACGCATGACCGGTGAGGTAACGCCCTGCAGCGCTCGGGATGATGGTGTATGCCGGCATCATGACTTGGGAAAAGCGCCAGTAATAATGGCCTTCTTCAGCGTTCCTGCGGGCACCAATCGCAAATCCGTATGGGGTATCGCGGACAAAAAATTTGGGAGATTTATCTTGGATCATGTAGATAGGGCGCTGGACCAGGAACCCGTCCTTGCCCGCCTTCATCTCCTGGACGTCCGCGAACACCCGGTGGAGGAACGAAACGTGGCTGGAGTCCACTCCCCCTTCTACGCCTTGTGCCCAGTTCGTTTCCTGGCGCCGCTTGGTGACGAACCGGTGGTCCTCAGGGACCCGCGCCCACTCAAGCTGAGGCAGCTCCGGTGTCTGGTCTTGCGGGCCCAGGTATGCCCAAAGCACCCCTCCCCAGTCCTGGGTTGGGTATGATGTGACGTGGACCTTATCCTTGAAGTTGCTCTCGGCTGGCTCTGAAGGCATGTCCACACAGTTGCCGTCTACATCAAACTTCCAGCCGTGGTAGACACACCGCAGGCCACATTCCTCATTGCGGCCAAAGAAGAGGCTGGCCCGGCGATGGGGGCAGTAGTTGTCCAATAATCCCACATTGCCGTTAGTGTCACGGAATGCTACGAGGTCTTCGCCCAGGAGCCGGACCCGCAACGGATCGCAGTCTGGTCCAGGAAGTTCACTGGACATCAAGAAGGGCATCCAGTATCGACGGAATAAGGTACCCATTGGTGTGCCAGGGCCAATTTTTGTTAAGTATTCATTGTCTTCAATGCTCAGCATAGTGCCCCCTCCTGATTTTCTTGATCATACGTACCATTTGAGTATGTCCCGGTGCCACAGCGCCCACTCCAAGGATGGCTGCGTCTTCATCTCCTGGAGGATTTTGACCCCATAATTTACGACGCACCCTCGCGATGCGTCAGACCAAGTCCCATTGCGTTTAACCCGACTTCGGCTGCATCAACGTCGCGTATTGGGCCGCCCGGTGCTTTCGCCTGAGTCCCACCACTCACACCAATACCACCAACGACTTTCTTACCCGAAACTACCGCCAACCCTCCTGCCAGCGTGGTGATCATACGATCATTCCAGTCTAGCTGGCTGCTTTCAACATCTTGCCACCATTGTCTCAAAGCTGTTGTATCGCGTTCAAAAATCGCCGCCGTGTAGGCCTTTCTAATTGCGCCATCGAGAAACCTAGGGGCGAGTCCGTCCATCCGTAGCGCTGAAATGAGCTCGCCGGACTTGTCTACGACTGCAACAGCCAGAGGCCGCTCCACTTCCGTCGCTTTCTCTCGAACCGCGGTAATTGCGCTGAGCGCCTCGTCTACTCCTAAGCGGGTTTCCTCCAACATGGTTCAAACTCCCCCTCTCCTACGCCTTCAGGATGTCTCGGTGCCGCAGTGTCCGCTCCAGGGACGGCTGCATCTTCATCTCCTGGAACTCCCCGATGGCGAAGTCCAGGTGCTCCAGGGCTTCGGCCCGCCGTCGGGGTAGCGCTCCCAGAGGATGTCGGCCAACACTTTTGCCAATTTCTTGATCCGGTCCTGACATATTACGGTTCCTAACTGAACCAGTACCGGGGATCCACTTTATTGAAAGTCTCTATTAGTCCCCTAGTTGAATAGTGGTAATTGGTTTGACTAGGGTCTCCAATAGTGGAGAAGCCAATGCCATCACCCTGTTGGTTACTTGCTGACCAAATGAAATTTGAGACGTAAAACCTATAATGATACTTAGCTTTCCGTCAGGTTGCCTATCGATCATGACCGATGTTGAAGGATCTTCAAATCCGGCAACGCGAACTCCCTGTACCGCAGCGTTTTCAAACCCAACGGTACGTGCGATCGGGAACGGCAATGCGATCACGGGGTTGGTCTCATCTATTTCGAAGATAAACGACGCGATGCACTTTGTTTCCTCGTTTAACTCGATCCGCCTCAGTGCGCCAAGTAATGAATTAATTTCATCCATCCGGTTTAACTTGGAAGCGCTGGCCTCATCATCAGATCCCGATGACCAATTCACGTCCAAGCTTACGTGGATGCTACGAAAACCTCGTTGTGGTACCACCTTAGAAATGGATACGTCCATGTTGACGAAATTGTACCCACCGGATGCTTCCATTCGACCAAATAAATGGCGGATACTGCGGCGAGAATTGGTACCTAAAGAGGCCAGAAGGTGTTGAACGTTTTCTACAGAAACGTCACTCTGTACGAATACCGTTATTCGTTCAACAGGTTTTGCAA
Organism: uncultured Dehalococcoidia bacterium; assembly: GCA_913049785.1. Lineage (GTDB taxonomy): Bacteria > Chloroflexota > Dehalococcoidia > Lucifugimonadales > UBA1127 > UBA1127. The sequence goes on from CAJWXP010000006.1 coordinate 29,750, forward strand.
TTGGTCTTAGCGGCATTGGATACGCTCCAATTCAGCAACCAAGCAATCCAGCGGACAACGACTTGAGCGGTCGCCTAATCCATCGGCTCAGCGCAACCGCTCACCGCGTTTGGCGCTCTCGCCTGCATCGGCGGCGACTTCCCAAGCGTCATCATCGGGCCCAATAATGATTTCCTCAGAGCGGATCATGTGGAAAGGAATGCTTGGGTCTAGAGCAGGAGGCTGATCTCCCTCTAGGAGACCTCTTGCAGCGCTCAGGAGCATCTGGCGAAGTCTGATGATAGCCGCATCGGCCGAATACAGGTGCTCATTGGTTCTATCGTAGATGGGCCCCATGCTTTCCGTGACGCAATAATCCTGCTCTCCCCCCGACCAGATGCCGGATATGAGCTTCGTCTTCTGAGCCTCACGGTCAATCATGTAATCGTTGTCCGCCCGGAGCAGCCTCATACTCGGATCGTTGGGGTCCATAACCATAGCCTGCCGCTTGCGCTGCTCGCGTTCGGCGGCTGTGAATGGCCGTCCGGGTCTTGCTGAAAAGCTCATCCTGAAGCAATTCTCATCGTCAACCGGCACGTGCATCAGAGGGCCTCCAGAACCCCGCGGCGCTGCGATGAACGTAACGTAAGGCATGACCTGGCAGTTGATACGAAGGTGCTGATTTCCAGCCTCTGTGGGACGAATGGCGATGAGCCGAAACCCATACGACGTATCCTGCACCTCTACGTTCGCATATCGGTAATGCGCTCGTTGATAGATGGACTGGGTAAGATCGGGATACCCCGGCTGGTCGGGCTCCGTGAGCTCGATTTTGAAGTCATCCAGATACCTATGCAACGTGCCTAGATGGCTCGAGTCGATGTTTCCTTCCAGGCTTTGGACCCAATTGCAGTAAATGGGAGTGCGCGTAGCTATAACACAGTCCGGATCAACACGATTGAACATGAAATCCGGAGAAGGCGGTTGGTGTTCGGCCGGTCCCATGTACGCCCAGACAGCACCTGCGGATTCTATGCAGGGATAGGACGTGGTTCGGACCTTGTCCTTAAAGTTGCTATCAGGAAGGTCGGACGGCATGTCGACACACTGTCCGTTAACGTCAAATTTCCAGCCATGATAGATGCACATAATTCCACAATCCTGATTGATGCCAAAGAACAACGATGCACCTCGATGGGGACACCGCTCATCGAGGAGCCCTACCTTGCCCTCGGAGTCTCGGAAGGCAATTAAGTCCTCGCCTAGGAGTCTAATCCGAAGGGGGGCTCCATCATTTTTCGGCAACTCCTCAGAGAGCAGGAATGGATGCCAGTAACGTCGCAGCACGTTCCCCATCGGGGTACCGGGGCCGACCCTGCACAAAATCTCATTGTCTTCAGTGGTTAGCACAATGACCTCCCCTTAAAGCTCTATTGTCCGCCATTTACTGAGATGGTCTGTCCAGATACGTAATCGGCGTCTTCCGACGCTAAGAAAGCAATGACCTTTGCCTGGTCTTCTGGAACGGCAATACGCCTCATTGCTACACGAGCTAGCATAGCCTTCTGTACTTCAGGAGCGCGTTTCGCCCATCGTTGTTCCGCCACTCGTGCGCTCATCGTCATGCTGGGAGCCACGGCATTGACGTTGATACCGTAGGGGCCAGCCTCTTGAGCCACCCGTGATGTGAATGAGATGATTCCGCCCTTGGCGGAGGAATAGGCGGCCCCGCTCTGAACCAGACCCGTCGCCGCTATAGAGGACAGATTGATGATCTTGCCCGATCCCCGGTTTTTCATGTGCGGAAGCACCGCCTTACAGTAGAGGAAGGTAGCTTTGAGGTTGAAGTCCACCATCCGTTCCCATTCTTCCAGTTGGAACTCCTCAACTGGACGATTGTTGTCAGGGACAACAGTGCTGCCACCAACACAGTTCACCAGGATGTCAATATGTCCCCACCGGTCCAACACGGAAGCAACTGTGGCTTCCACCTGGTCAGGATCAAAGGCATCGGATACCTGCGGGGCCACTTCGCCAGAAGACTCGGCCAGATCGCTGACCAGCGATTCCAAAGACGTAGCGTCGATATCGACCGCCCCAAGACGGCCTCCCTCGTTAACGATGATTTCCCCGGTGGCTTTCCCGATGCCGTTTCCAGCGCCGGTGATAATCGCGACCTTCTCTGAAAACCGCATGGATGCTCCTAAATTGGGGTGGTTGAGGTCGTTATCCCCGCACAATAATCTCGTAGCGCTCGCGTGCCGAAGGTCTATTGAGGTCCGTATATAGACTTGCGGCATGGTCCTTTTGGAACGCTTGGATTTCTTCGTGGCTTTCAGACGCATCGTAGTCGGCTATGTTGCGGTATCCGTTCAAGAGCAGCTGGTTGATTGGATCTCCCATCCAGCGGAAGAGTTCACTGCAAGCGAAACCGGGAGCGTGCTTCTGACGCAACTTCGCCAGCTCGTCCCGGCTGACCTCAAACGGCTTCACTGCTGGCAGGCGCAGTGTCCACTCAATGATGGCTACCACTTCCGCTTCATCCTGATCTCCTACAAGTGTCGTGGCGGTGTATCCTTGTACCGGTGCGTCCACGGTGACTAATGAAGCGATTTTGTTCTTCTCTTGGAACGCCGCTGTTTCCGGGCTCTTGCGGTACGTCTCGGCAGCCTCACGTGTCTCCCAGCGAGTATGGATTTCATACTTCGACGGATGCCCTAATGCATGAAAAACAGTCAGCATCACAAACTCGGGTTGTCCCTTATGTCGGTCAGCCAGTTGATGGAAGATGGTTTCAATCTTGGCGTGAGTACCCGTTCTAGTACTGACCTGTGTCCTTTGCAGATACATGGTTCCCTCCCCTTGATGGTACGCTAATTATCTCAACCGTGCAGCGTCATACCCGAGCTATAGCGTCTTCTCGACGTTCCTCCAAGAATTTTCCAAAATCCGGCTCTGGGGAAAAGGTGTGGATTGACCGCACACGATAGAGGTCTCCATGCGACGCAGGATAGGGTTCAATCCCCTCTTGGAGGTCTCTTGCCAACGTCAAGAGCAATCGACGCGCACGTATGATGGCGGCATCTGTGGTGCCGAGATGTTCCTTCGTCCGGTCGGCCACAGCTCCCATGCCGTCAGTCACCATTTCGTCTTGACTCCGGGCGGTAGCTATCCCGGTGAAGCTGAGAGTCTTCTGCGCCTCTCGGTCTATCAAGTAGTCGTTGTCGGCGTTGCGGATATCTCTCCAGGTATCCAACACCGCTCCGTCTAGCATTCGATACTTAACTTGCTCCACCGTCGGGCTTATTCTCAGCCCGTCGCGCTCGTGTTCAGTTATCGGGTCGTCTCCAGCGCTGAAGTAGTACTGAATGACCGAGGTATGATCATCATCAATGGGGACGTAGGCCCTTCCACCCTGGGGCCAACCGGGGCGCGGCCCAGCGGTGATGCTGTACACGGGCAACATCCATTGCGTGACGCGCCAGTAATAGTCCTTATCTCCGGTGTTCCTCCGGGACCCGTAAACAAACCCATAATCTGTGTCCTGTACGGTCAGCATCGGCGCACCGTCTCGTTGGCCGTAGACCTGGGTCTCCGCGCCGCGCCTGTCCGGGTTTTCGTTGGAGTAGGGGTCGAACCGCTTATGGAGATACGTAGTGTGGGCAGTGTCTATCTCCCCTTCAGTACCTTGCATATAGTTCGCTTCTTGTATCCATCGGCTGAGTTCTCTATGCGTGTCCGGCACTCGGCACCACTCCATCTGTGGCAACTCTGGTTGGAGACCTTGTGGCCCCATATATAACCAGACGCACCCGCCGAACTCCTTGGCTGGGTACGCTTTGATCTTTACCTTGTCTTTGAAGTTGCTTTCCGCAGGTTCAGAGGGCATATCTACACAGTTGCCGTCGACGTCGAACTTCCAGCCGTGGTATACGCACCTGAGGCCACACTCCTCGTTGCGTCCAAAAAACAGGCTCGCTCTTCGATGTGGACAGGCGGAATCGATAATACCAACTCGGCCGTTAGTGTCCCGGAACGCCACCAGGTCTTCACCGAGTAATCGGAAGCGCAGCGGCGGGCAGTCAGGCTGGGATAGCTCTGTGGATAGCAGCGCGGGAAGCCAAAATCGACGGAAGACCTCACCCATTGGCGTGCCAGAGCCCACCTGGGTTAAGAGTTCATTATCTGCTTTGCTCAACATTTTGAGCCTCCTTCTCTAATTGTGAGAGAGGAATATCGGCTAGGGCCTAGCATTGAATCGGGTTTGGTCTGCCTTGCGCCTTTGACTGATACTAGATGAATAGTAGAACAATTCAATCAAAAGCGCTTTGCAACTTGGTCGCCCACACAATGAGTCCCCCCGTAATCGAGAGGACTCATCGCCTATGTGGAGGGTACCACGCTAGCTATGTTAATTGGGCATTCCCACCGATTGCCCGCAGCCAGAAACGATCCTTACTGAGCCGCCTTGATGAATTCAAGGTGGGTGTGCGTACTGGTGATAGCACCCGGATAGATGTAGTCACTGACGAACTTAGGATTGATCACCGTTTCAGGAACCAGCCAGAACAGCGGGACCGTATAATATTTAGTAAAGGAAATCTCGCCCAACTCATGGAGCCACGCCTCTTGCTTTACGACATCCAGCGATCCCCGGATCTGGAGGAAGAGTTCGTCCATACGCGGGTCCTCCGGGTTGCCTGTCCGTGGGGTGGAGTGGGTGGCATAGACCCGGATCCCCAGCAGGAGGTGGGAGCTGGTGCCGGTGATGTTTAGCGAGTTGTCGTACTCGAAGTTCCGGCCCCTGGCCCGCCGTGTAGCATTGTCTTCAACAACGAGTTTGGGCTTCATGCCCACGTCTGAGAGGAACCCGAATACTGCGTCCACAACATCCAGAGACCCGGAGTAGTGGGTAAGGTTGATGGACGCCAGATCAATCTCGAACGGGTTGTCAGCAGTGTATCCAGCCTCTGCTAGCAGGGCCCGGGCCTTCGCGGGATCGTAGCCGTAGAACTGCTCGAAGCGGCTTGCCCATCTGGGATCCCAACCTTCGCGGGTGGGGTGGAAGTTGTTCAAGATCATGACCTCGCCCTTGCCGCCGAAAAAGGATACATTCAGCAGGTCCCGGTCGATGGCGCGGTTGATGGCCTCCCGGACCCGTACGTCCTGCATGGGGGCGTCTGGGTACTTATACGCTGCGTCAAACTCAGGAAGTGTGCTTCGGGTGGAAGAGGTGGCAGGCAGGCGGATGCAGCATCGGAGGGCCATGAAAGTCCGTAGACCTGGGACATTGCCCTTTGCAATCTTCATGCCAGCATCAAGCATCTGACTGAGGTTGTCCTCTGGTATGGGAGCCAGGTGGATCTCTCCCGCCAACACGCCGGCGACCCTGGTAGATGCCTCAGGTATCCAGCGAATCTCCAGCTCCTGGAAGTCCGGTGTCATGCGCCAGTGCTCGTAAGGCGTTCGCTCGTAGCGGAAGAACGATCCAGTTGTATGGTCTAAGAACTGGTAGGGGCCTGTGCCTGCATTAGGCTGTTGTGTTAAATTCGGCACTCCCGTCGCTTCCCGATGGTCCTTGCTCTGGATCAGGAGGCTCTGAGACAACTCACTGGTGAGGATGAACAGGTCCGCTGCTGGTGACGGCGCGCGGAAGATCACCTCATAATCGTTGACGACCTCTACTGTAGTAACGAGCCTCCGCATGCTCGCTGAGTTCCCATGCCCTGAATCTTCAGCAGCTATTTGCTGCCAACTATGTAACACGTCTTTCCCTGTGAACTCACCCCAGCCGCTATGGAATTGAATGCCTTCACGAAGCTTGAAGCGCCAGGACTTGCCGTCCGCGTCAACGCTCCAACTCTCCGCCAACTGGGGTATCAGGGCTCCGGTCACCGGATCCATTCCCACAAGGTACTCATACATCGGCGTCAGAGGTTGGGCGTCAACGGGGCCGTTCTTTCCCGGTGTGAAGTTTTCTACTTGCGGTGCAACCTTGGCAAAGATGACCCGCTGGATTTTCGCTTCCACGGGTGCGGCCATAGCGCCACCAGATGCCGCGATGGGTGCAGTTGCAGCTGCCGGAGTTCCCACTGCGATAATTGCCGCAGGTGCGGCGGTTGGCGCAGCAGCGGCTGCGGCCGCAGCAGCGGCTGCGGCTGGGGCCGCAGGCTCAGCGGTGGTGCCAGACGTGTTTGTGGTCGTCGTGTCATCATCACCACTGGAACAGGCTGCTGTTATTGCTAAAACAAGAATGAGAATCAGGAACAAACCAAATCTAGATGCGTATCGCGAACTGGTCATAATACCCTCCCCAAGGTCTATGTTATCCGAATATAGTCCCCGTACGAGCGGGTAAACTAGCATAATCTTATAAATTAGTCAAGAACCATTCTTATTGAAATATGCTACGGAATCAATTTATAGTTCGCGAAAATACATCTGAATATGAAATAACATCCGGGAATTCCAATGGTTTACAAATATCCGTTATGTAAATAAGCACTCTTTATGTTGTCGGATACATACGATCATTGAGGAGCTGTGGAATTGGGAATTGTACCAAGCGAAGATCCAGGTCTTGTTACAGTGAGAGTTGGAATTTAACCATTCTCTTTTATCGGCAACGCGCAGAAGGCGAATGTGCGTAGTAGTGGTGTCGATTCTCGTCGCCGAACTAATCGGGGGCATCAATCGTTGGCGAGCATACCGGACTAAAGGGTTTGATACGGCCTCATGCGGCCAACTAATCTCAATCAAAAAGGTCGAGTCTCTCGTAGCGCACGAAAGCATTCCTTAGGGTTCACCGAGGCCCAGCAGGAGCGGATTCACCAGCAGGACTATCGAGGCCGCGAACCATCCCCAAATACGTTTCCCGGCGCCGCCCTTGAGTCTGGCACTGATCCGCTTATGTGCCCGGTGCCGGGCCCACCAGAGAGACAGATTGGCTGAGCCCTCGGACGAATTGTCCGAGGGCTCAGCCTTTTTCAGGAGCAGCACTCAACGCCGTGACCCTTTGGAATGATCGTCTCGACTCGGACCACGGCTTGGTCAATTACTATTTTGTCGACAACCAGCTTCAATAATTGCTATCGCTCGTCGAGGTTCATTGATTCCAGTCCCTGTGTCACACGGGCACAGGAAGCCTTCTCGTGATCACACCCGGTTCCCAATTTCCGGTGAATCAGCGGCGTATCGGTAGGCTCGAAACACCTGACGACTGGGCTGGCCCACTCGATCGACCACCAGGGGGTTGATGAACTCCCAGACGGTTTCGCACTCTTGAGTCACTTCGAACATGCGACCCGATCGTCCTTCACAAATGAGGGTGTTGCCGTTGGGTAAACGCTGGGCCCCGCTGATGTTGAAGCTGAAGAACGAGTCCGGTGGCGCTCCCGTATACTCCCAGACAATCTCCTGAGTCTCCGGCACGATCTCAATGACCCTGGAGTGGTTGCGGCTTGCTCCGTTATCAAACACCAGTATGTTTCCATTAGCCAGCATCGTCGGGTTGTGCTGTGAGTTCGTGATGCCCTGATTAAGCCGCCATTTTACCTTCCCGGTATTCTTATCGATGATCATGAGCCTGCTCAGGCTATTGAAGCTCACCAGCAGATCGCCACCGGGAAGCTCCTCCAACGCGTTACAGTGAAGCCAAGTGGATCGTGGGCCTGTTGGAGGTGGAACGTCCGCATCAAGATCCAGAGAATCGTAGGCACGCCACTCCCAGACGACCTGCCCGTCAGGGGTGATTTCCTTCAATCGTTCGCCACGGATAGTCCCATCATCTGCTTCTGTGCCCGGGGCACCCCCCTTAATCTTTGAAGCAGTATCCGGGGCAAGGACATCAGATATCACGACGATGGTGTTTCCGTTCGATCGCCTCACATGGTCGTGATGTGTCAGGGCGTCCTGATACTCCCAGACCACGTTGCCATCCCAGTCCATCTCTACCATGAGGCCTGAGTTTCCCCCTAGCTCACCAAAAACCTCGGTGCCGTCCACCAACTTAGCAAGCAGGTTGCCGTTCTCCAGCAAAGTCCCATAGAACGTTTTTGTTCCTGTTGGTGCCGCCCATTCATGGACGACACTCCCAGCCATATCGATCAAATAGAAAGCCGGTGCCGACATTGGCGTGTACAGGGTATATCCAGGAGACGTGCGTTTCCCATCGTGATGGGACAGGCCCGCCAGAAACATTGAATAGCCCATGATCCCTCCATACCGCGACTACCTTGGAGTTCACCTTCTCCTTAATTCCCTGAGCGTCGTTCTCTACAAACGCCCTTTGACTTCAGGCCCATCAACCGGTTACGCTGTGCCCTACGGGTCAATATCCAATTTCTTTTCATGAACCTCTCGACTCGCCAAATTTCTTCTATTCCCAAATCAGATCAATGCTATCTACACAATCGTTTGCGAATGGGCCGATGATGTCAGAGAGGGTGGCAAGAGTCAAGGCAGATTCAAACCAACGCACGCTATCTAATCCCCATGCGTGCCCTACCTGGCCTCTGCAATAATAGCTGCTACCAGCAATTCAGACCTCGCTTCTCATCGCCCTATTGAGCCCAATTGATTCGACTTGACGAAGGTTGAAGCAAGTGCTAATTTCGAACATATAGATCTTCGTGTGACCATAATTCATCTAATTACGATGAACTTCGTACGGGTAGCTGGCACGCTGAGCATATTACCTGCGTAGTTCGCAACACTAAAGGAGGGTGTTATGACTACTGATACCACCTTGAAAAAGGTACGTCTTTCCGTCAGCAACGCGGTGCATTCTTTGACGGTCTTGGTAGCAAGTGAAGAAGGTCTCTTTGTTGAGCAAGGGCTTGACGTTGAACTTGTGAAGACTGCAGGTGCAGCGCAAGTCGATACCACCAAAGAAGACGTTCGCACTGCCATCTTTGATCGTCCGTTAGAGGCCCTTTATAACGCCGGAGGAATGGACCAGTTCCGGCTGTGTGAATGGGGCATAGTCAAACGGGTCGTAGACGGTTGGCAGTCAGATCAACGGCCTGCCAAAATCGTAGGCCTTGGCGCCGCCATGTCTAAGTTTGCTATCGTTGTTGGGGCCAATAGCAGCATCGTAGAGCCGGAGCAGCTCGCCGATACGGAAATAGCTGTAACCATCTACAACGGTTCCCACTTCACCACGCTCAAGATGCTTGAGGGGTTCCTCACAAAAGACGAACTCAAGGTCACAAACGCAGGCACTATGCCTCAACGACTTGAAGCCGTCCGCAAAGGTGAGTTGGCCGCTGCTACCTTTAACGAGCCTTGGATCAGCGTGGCCCAGAAGCAGGGATTGCGCATCATCACTGAAGCCCACTCCACCAGGATTGAGGCTGCTGGTGACGAAATGGACGGCCCCACCCTGGCCGCAACCTTCCGGGCTCAAGCTAACGCTGCCGAACTCATCACCGCCAACCCAGCGAAATACACCCACTATATGAGTGATGAGACTGGCGGTTTGCTCACCCCTGATGAACTTCAGACATGGCGCCTTTTGTATGTCGCCCCTGCACCTTACACGCGAGCGCGTTTCGCTCGCACGTACCAATGGATGTTGGGGTTCCCGGACCTTGTGCCAGAAGGTGCCACCTACGAAGCAGCGGTAGACAACCGCGCCTGGGAGTAGAGATCAACCACTTCACGACTTGTAACCAACACGCCGGAGGTTAGGAAGCTATGCCCAGAAGGGTTCCTGTCATTACCCGTGATCAGGTGGCTGATGAGCACAAGGCGGCCTACGACGAGATAACCGCCATCCGCGGTCGCCCGCCGGTAATCGGCCCTTCGTCCGTCCTCATCAACAGCCCTGAGATGGCACTGCGCTCTAATCGCCTATCGGAATACCTGGGTGGGTCTGACGCTTTGCCGGAGAAGATAAAACGGTTGGCTGGCATGATCGCGGCCCGCTCAATGGACTGCCAGTACATCTGGGACGCCCAGGCCACGGAAGGTCGTAAAGCCGGGCTAAGCGGGGCTCTTGTCGATGCCATGCGTGAGAAGAATCCGCTCCCGTCATTGCCTGCAGATGAAGCTCCTCTAGTGCACTTCGGTCAGGAGCTTGTGAGCACCAGCCGGGTGAGTCAGGAAGTCTTCCAGGCTGCACTTGATCAGGTAGGCCTTCAAGGCCTTACAGAGTTCACCACATACATCGGGTACTACCGGATGCTGGCCCTCAACGCGAATGCTTTCACTATCGATGTACCCGAGCAACGCACTGAGGCGTTATTGCCTATCTAAAGAAATCGGGAGCGAACCAACGGAGTCGCGAACGCTTCAAGAGAAAGGAACCAAAATGCCTTGGATCAAGGTCATCACCCCCAAGGAATCGGAAGGCGAGTTGAAAGAGGTCTACGCCAAACTCGCCGCACAACGTGCCGGTGAGGCTATCAACCAGGACAGAGAGTCTGCCCCAGGAGAGCCACCGATTACGCCGCCGATGCTCCATAGCTTAAATCCCAAAGTCATGTGGCACACGGCCGAACTCATGTGGGAGATCATGCGTGGGGAGTCGCGGCTGACCACGGCACAGCGAGAGATGATCGCCACCGTAACCTCCGCCACGTTGAACTGTCGCTTCTGAACTGTTGCCCACGCAGAGTTTCTGCGACAAGAAGGTGGAGACGACCTGGTAACAGAGCAGGTGAAAGACGACTGGCGAAAGGCCGACCTTTCTAAACCCGACTACGCAATGCTGGAATACGCGGAAAAACTGAGCCTGGCGCCCAGCATGATGAATGAGGGAGATATCGCAAATCTTCGGGATGCCGGTTGGACGGATAGAGACATCCTCGACATTGCGCACGTATGCGCCTACTTCAACTTCCGCGTACGCATGGTCGATGGGTTGGGACTTGAGCTTGGCGATTGGCAATTAGAGCGTTCAAAGGCGGGTGCTGAGAGAGCGCAGGTACTTGCTGATCAACGCGGTCAGGCCATGCCTGCGGATCCATGGGGAGTACGAGCAAGCTAACAATTCTTATTCTATAGGCATTATCGAATAGGAATGTTTTAGGATGAATAGCTATTGAGCCAAGTGGGTTGAAAATCCCATAAATAGGCAATGTATTCTACGCAATTGTGTCAAACTTAATTGGATGTCACACAAATATAAAACAGGGGAGGACAGTTATATGACGACAGAAGCGGGTTTGAAAAACGTTCGAGTATCTATGATGAATGCGGTCCACGATCTGGCCTTACTAGTAGCAAGAGATGAAGGGCTGTTTCGGGACCAAGGGCTTGATGTGGAGATCGTCACAACACCGGGGACTGCGCAGGTGGGTGCGGACCGCCAAGCAATGAAGGACGTGATATTCGATCGGACTATGGAGTCAGCGTACAATTCGGGCGACGTGGACCAGTTCCGTATGTGCGAGTGGGGAATCATGAAACGCACTGTCGAGGCTGAGGAAGCCGGTCAACGATCAGCCAAGATCGTGGCGTTGGGTTCCGCGATGTCCAGCTTTGCAATCATCGCCGCAGCAAACAGTGACTATTATGAGCCGGAGCAGTTCAGGGACGTGCCAATCGCCGTGAGTCCCTTCAATGGCTCCCACTTCACGACGCTGAAGCTACTGGAAGGATTCATAGCTAAAGAGAACATCAAAACCACCAATGCCGGCACCATGGAAGAGCGATTGACAGCCATTGGCAAGGGAGAAGTAGCAGCCGGTTCATTCATGGAGCCGTGGATCAGCGTGGCCCAGAAGCAGGGTTTCCGGATCATCATGGAAAGCCACTCCACTCGCAGCGAGGCGTCTGGTGACGAACTTGATGGCGCCACTCTTGCAGCGATGTTCCGGGCCGAAGCTGCTGCATCGGAGATGATCAACAACAACCCCAGTAAGTATGCGCATTACTTCATGGAAGAGGCCAAGGGTCTCCTTGAACCCAAAGACCTTCAGACCTGGCGGCTGCTGTACGCCCCTCCCGTTGCGTACACACGTGAGCGCTTCGACTATACGTACAACTGGATGCTGGGCTATCCGGAACTGGTAACTCCCGGGGCTACCTTTGAGGGCACCGTGGACAACCGAGCCTGGGAATAAACCAACCGATGCACGGTTCCCGATCGTTGGAAATTGTCCGAAATGGGGCACGTTAAGAGAGGACGGGGCTATGGCCGATCTGGAAATGGTGAAGGAGCTCATCAAGGGCGCCTATGACATGCATAGCCTCCGGGAACTCCTCCCAGAGCCATGTGCTGCCTTCAATGCCAGTGAACAGGAAGGATACAATTCCGCTGGGTAGTGCGACCATCAGTTATCCCCTGCTCAATTAGAATTTGGAGGGGCACATCAGTGTTTGAAGAGGGTTACTAAATTCTCACTTGCACATCATCGCCATCTACTTTGACCTCGTAGACGGGCAACGCTTCTCTTGCAGGGCCGTTGGTTACTACGCCAGTCTTGAGCTCAAAGCAGCTACCGTGGAAGGGGCAAGTAATCTCCCCATCGTCAATCTCCGCATCTTCCATGGTAAGGCCCACGTGAGGACAATCGTTGGAAAATGCGACTAACTCGCCGCCTATCTCAGCTAGGACTATGCTGTTGCCACCAGCTTCCTCTTTGAACCAGTGATTTCACTGCGTTTGCTTACCGTTACAAATTCCGACAAGATCCCCTCCGAAATCGCCGAGTGTTTTGCTATCTAGAATTGGCTAAGGGAGTATCGTTTGACGCTACCGTACTATCAAGGGGATTCGTATGTACATACTGTCAAGTGCAGCACGTCACAGCACATGCAAAGAGGAAGAATTTTAATAGTGAATCGGGAAAGGCAGGCGTTCTCCGTCTCCGTCACAGAGGAACCAAAAGGAAAAGCCCTCCAGACGTAATGCCTGGAGGGCTTTTCCTTCTGCTCAAGAATGACATCTTCAACGCTCGATGCGTTGAGGAGCGATTACGTCCGCTACATCATCCTGCCAAGGAGCTTCTTAGTCTGGTCCTCAGTGATCCCCAAGGTGCGGGACGACAAGGGGCCATCGTTAAGGACGGGTTCTCGAGCCCCTAGGCTCTTGCTATCAGGGTCTTGGTAAAAGAGGCCGATATTGATGGTAGAACCCCACTCGATAGCCTTTTCGCAGGCGGCTTTCCAATCGCCTATATCGTGATTCTGATCCTCCAACTTGGTCACCCGTTCCTTGAAGAAGTCGTTGGAGTTGTCGAGGTTGAATGTCACGCATGGGCTGAAGATATCTACAAGAGAGAAACCCTTGTGCTCGATGGCGCCCTTGATGATGGCAGTGGTATGTCGGATGTCGCCACTGAACGCGCGAGCTACGTAAGTAGCGCCGCTCATGATGGCTGACGTGATGGGGTTGATAGGGCTCTCCACGTTGCCAAAGGGAGTGCTCTTGGTCTTCATGTCCAACCGACTTGTCGGGGAGATCTGGCCGGTGGTCAGACCGTAGACCTGGTTGTTCATGACGATGTACGTAATGTCTACGTTGCGCCGGGCAGTGTGGGTAAGGTGGTTCCCGCCGATGCCGTAGCCGTCTCCATCCCCGCCGGTGGCAATGACGGTCAAGTCATGGTTGGATAATTTGGCGCCAGAGGCGAATGCCAGGGAACGGCCATGCAGGGTATGCATCCCGTAGGAGTTGATGTACCCCGGCAAGTTGGAAGAGCACCCAATGCCGCTTACGGTCAGGATCTGGTGCGGCTGAAGGCCCAACTCTGCGCAAGCACGTTGGAGTGAGTTCAGTACGCCAAAATCTCCACAGCCTGGGCACCAGTCCGGGTTGATCCCAGACTTGAAATCGGATGCTTTGAGCTCAATGGTTCCGGTAGTCATATTCAGCTTCTCCCTATACGTTCACTTCTTGGTATGGGACAAAGGTGTCTGCCTTGCCTGCAAGTATCTCCTGGGCACCATCTGCGATGTGGTGTGGCATGAAAGGCTCACCGTCATATTTACGGATGTGCTTGTCAATGGTCAGGCCTGTCTCGCTGCGAAGGTAGCGGTAGAACTGGCCGGAGTGGTTGTTCTCCACGATGATTGCACACTTGGCGCTGTTCACCACCGCTGAAATAGCATCGCTGTGTAGGGGGACCATCCATTTGACCTGTAGCCGGTTGGCTGTGACGCCTCTGTCCTCCAGCAGCTCAACGGCCTCCCTGATAGCGCCCTCGGATGAGCCCCAGCCTATCAGCGTGACTTCAGCATCTTTGGGGCCCTGAAGCTCTGGCGCTGCAACGCGTTCGAGGATATCTGAGAATTTCCGAGCTCGCCGCTCAACGCTGGCACGACGCTTGTAGGGGTTGGTGAACTCGTCGCTGATGAGGCTGCCGTCCTCGTCATGCTCGTCAGTCGAGACGACGTGGATATAGCCCTTGGTGCCGGGAACGGCCCTCGGCGCAATGCCGCTCTCGGTGTTCTGATAGCGATTGTAGCCGTTCTGAGTCGAGTCTTCAGTGATCAGCTCGCCTCGATCGATCGTCGGGTTCATATTGATGGCGTCCGGGTCAACACTGAAGGTTCCCTCTGAGATCAGCAGGTCTGAGAGAACAAGGCCGGGGCATTGGTAGTGATCCACAAGGTTGAATATCTCCGGTATGGTGTTGAACATGTCAAGGGCGCTGGTGGGAGCTACGATCAACCGGGGGAAGTCTCCCTGGCTGGCGCCAAGCACCTGCCAAAGGTCTCCTTGCTCCGTCTTGGTAGGCACGCCGGTGGATGGACCCGCACGCTGTACGTTCACCATCACCACCGGGATTTCCATCATTGCCGCTGCGCCGACCGCCTCTGTCATCAGGGCAAAACCGCCGCCGGAGGTAGCAGTCATCGCTCGAGTGCCCGTTTGGGCGGCACCGATAACCATGTTTGCTGCAGCAATCTCGTCCTCAACCTGTCGGACCATGATCCCCAGGTCCCTTGCATTCTGGGCAAACCAGTGGAGTACGCCGGTCGATGGGCTCATGGGGTAGGCCGCATAGAACTTGACTCCCGCCGCTGCGGCACCCATGCCAATGGCTTCATTTCCTGCCCATTGGGCAAGGTGATGGGGGTTTCCTGGTAGGGCAACAGGGAAGGCTTCAAAGTTCTTGGCCGCGTACTCGTAACCGGCCTTGGCCACCCCGACGTTCTCGTCGACCACAGACTGGCCTTGTCGTGCGAATCGCGCCGTCAGACTCTCCTCAAGGATGCTGAAGTCCAGCCCCATGAGAGAGCAGGTAGCGCCCACACCCACAGTATTCTGTATCAGCCGGTTCCGGCTCTGTGTCAGTTCTGATACCGGGATTGGGCAGATGCCAACACCTTTGGCGCCCTCTCCTGGGGTGATAGTGTCACTGTTGAACAATATACGGGTGTCATCTCCCAGCAATCCAAGGTGTCTGTCCATGGTGTCCTGGTTGAGACACACTATGAGGTCCAACTTGTCACCGTGGGTGTATACAGGTTCCTCAGAGACGCGGATCGTCAGGAAGATGTGTCCGCCTCTGACGATGGACTGATAAGCGTTATAAGCATTCAAGTGGAGGCCTCGGCGGATGAACAACCGGGCCATGATGTTTCCTGGTGTCGCGATACCTTGGCCGGCTTCGCCTCCTATCGCTAATGCAAAATCAAACTTCCCTGCAGCCATGCATGTGCTCCTCTGTACAGTGTTCTTAGACACTGAATAACTCAATGATTGGCACTACTCTGAGCCAACACCCTAATAGTACACTTATCAGGCAAATAAAGTATAAATTCTATTTATACATATCAATAGTCTCTATGGGTTGGCCATCCTGTCTTCTACACAACCTATGGCACACGGGCTTCTCATGGTGCGCTCGCGCTGACTTCACCGGTGCAATATATGCCCGGACTCCCGCAGATACAAGGCACTCCCCTGACGTTATGTCAGGGGAGTGCCTTTTCGTTATTCAACAAGCAGACCTGTATCCTTGCTGAGAACGAGCGTTGCCAACCTCTACGATTCCTCTCTCGTGTTGGCGAATGTGTACCCTTCAGGCTTCCACGGCTCCTTGGGCTCTTGGCCTTCCATCAACGCCCTTGCGGTGTCTATCATCCTCTGTCGGACGCGGATGATGATCTTGTCAGTACTGACCAGGTGCTCTTTCCACCGATTAGAGACCGGGCCCCACTGATTCTCCTGAAGAGCCGTATCCTGAACCGCGGTCATGGACATGCCACTGAAGCTGAACTGCTTTTGCTTGATGCGGTCAATGTTGTAGTCGTTAAAGATATTGTCTTTGTACAGGAACGTTCCCGGCTCCTGGGGTGGGTTGATGAGACCACCAATGCGCAAATCCCAAATCTGCTGTTCCGTCAGCGGGCCCGTGGGGCTCCAACGTACGCGGAAGTAGATGGTGTGCTCATCGTCTGAGGGGACTTTGATGTTCAACGGGTATGTGCCCTCAGAGGCTAGGCCTACCGGATCAAAACACGGCATAAGCCAACTGGCACCGCGTCCCGTATTGGATGGCCTACTTTGCCCCTCGTCACCGCGCCTAACCACTCCTCCGCCACCACTCCTGGTGGTGCCTATACCACACTCGTATTCGATGGGTTCTGGCAAAGGTGGCTTGTACTCAGGTGATGTGCCTACGGGCCTGCTGATAGTCCCGTTGAACTTGTTAGCAGGGTTGCTGCGGTTGTCGTCGAGGGTGCTGTGGAGGAAGGCAGCGTGGCTTGGATCGAAGTCGCCTTCAAGCGCCTGCATGTAATTGGAGTGATAGACGTACTTTGCCGCTTGAGTCCAACTGGAGGGGTTCGAGAACCAGTCGAATCCAGGATCGGGCGGCCTCTTGTCCGAGGGCCCCATGTAGAACCAGATCAACCCGCCGCCCTCGATAGCCGGGTATGCAGTGATCTTGATCTTGTCCTTGTAGGTGTCGCCTTCCTGACAATTAGGCATGTGGACGCAATTGCCATCCACATCAAACTTCCACCCATGATAGATGCAGCGAAGGCCGTTCTCCTCGTTCCGGCCAAAGAACATAGGCGCACCGCGATGGGGGCAATAGGCATCAACACAGCCTACGTTCCCATCGCTATCGCGGTAGGTGACCAAATCCTCGCCAAGAAGCCTTAGTCGGATCGGATCGCCATCGGGTTCAGGCAACTCGCTGGACAGCATTGCCGGCAGCCAAAACCTTCTGAACAGCTCGCCAGTGGGAGTCCCTGGGCCAACCTGGGTAAGCATGGCATTGTCTTCAACTGAAAGCACCTAACGCACCTCCCCACAGTTACAGCCGAATTCCGATACCGAATGTGCAGAACAGGCTGTATTACGGCCCACAGTATCGGATTAAGGTGTGATTCAGTCAATAGTCATCGGACCTCGAGGTGATTCCCTGATGAACCTCCGGGCTAATTGCCACGACGTCAGGACTCGCTGCACGCAGATTCGGCTGGGCCACACAGACCTACTTGAAATCGCCAACTCCAAATAACTTGACATGCAGGCGGCCCCGCACTATCGTCCACGTGTCTTACAGTTGATTGCCTAATTTTTCAGGGGAGAGGCTATTGCAACGCTATATCATCATCCGCTTATTCCACGGTTTGATCGCCTTCATCGGTGTGACTGTGGTCGTATTTTCCCTGGTTCGTCTGACCGGTAACCCCTTAGACAACCTGCTTGGTGAAGAGGACGATGCAGAGACAGCTGCCTACGTCAGCGAGCTTTGGGGATTGGACAGACCCCTGGCGGAACAGTATTTCACGTACATGGGCAACATCTTCCAGGGTGAGTTTGGCCCCTCCTTCGCCTTCGATGCTTCAGCCGCTGAGTTAATCAAAAAGCGACTTCCAAACACTCTGCTCCTCGGGGGACTAGCGGCCGCAATCAGCTTCCCTCTTTCCCTGATGCTCGGCGTAGTCACTGCAGTCAAACGGGACTCGCCCTTTGATTATGGGGGGAAAACCTTAGCAGTAATGGGGCAAGCTACGCCTGATTTCTGGATTGCCATCATCCTTATCTGGGTTTTCGCGGTCACTCTTGGATGGTTACCTACATCGGGCAAGGGGGGGGCCAGCCACTTGGTGCTGCCTGTCTTCGTCTTGGCTTTGCCAAGCGCGGGCACGCTCAGGCTCATGCGTTCGGCGATGATGAACCAATTAGACTCTGAATACATAAAGTTGGCTCGCATTAAGGGCCTGCCGGAGTGGAAGATCATCTGGAAGCATGCGTTCCGAAATGCTGCCATCGTGCCGCTAACATTTGCAAGTGTGGTCATTTCCTCCCTGGTCACCGGATCGATTGTTGTCGAGACAATCTTCGCATGGCCAGGTATGGGCCAATTGGCTATCCAGGCTATCAATGCCAGGGACTATCATGTGGTCCAGGCGTTGGCGTTGATGGGGTCTGTCATTCTGATAATCCTGCACATCCTCACAGACATTTTATATGTTTATTGCGACCCACGAATTAGATTTACCAAGATACAATCCTGAGGCGAAAGGGAACAGATCCATGGCCATAGACGCTGAACTTACCCAAGAAGGGATTATCACAAACTCGCCTATTAAGAAGCTGCAAAAATTCTACAAAGGATTAAGTGGCCTCCCTTGGATATGGGTAAGTATATTGCTAGTGGTGCTGGTTATTCCGGCTGTGTTTGCTCCACTCATTGCCCCGCATGACCCCTATGAAGGCGATATATCCATTAGGTTGGCTCCGCCAGTATGGTACGAAGGGGGAAGCTGGGACCACATTCTAGGCACTGACCGCCTGGGGAGAGACCTGCTCAGTCGATTGATTTACGGGTCTAGGATAGCGCTATTCGTCTCAATGACAGCGCTGCTCGTTTCGGCCACGGTCGGCACTACCCTGGGTCTTCTCTCCGGCTGGTACGGTGGTTGGGTAGACCACCTAATCCAACGACTCGTGGATATCAAGTCTTCTATACCCGCGATCCTATTAGCATTGATTTTCGTCAGCATTTTTGGGCCGAGTATTTTCATAGCTATTTCCATTATTGCCATCTTTTTATGGAACAGATATACCCGACTTATTCGTGCTGAGACCCTGGCCTTGCGAAACATGGATTTTATTGCTCGTGCCCGTGTTTCTGGCGCGTCTACGACTCGAATTCTTATCAAACACATCCTTCCCAACGTTGCGAACACCCTCATTGTACTGGCAACCCTTGAGGTTGGCACCGTGATTATTTTGGAGTCAACCCTGAGCTTCTTGGGCGTGGGTATCCCCAGACCCATCCCCTCTTGGGGAGTCATGGTGTCCGATGGTAGGAATTACCTTGCGGTAGCTTGGTGGATAGCTATCCTTCCAGGAGCGGGAATATTCTTCACAGTCCTGTCCCTGAACCTCTTTGGGGACTGGCTCAGAGATCACCTTGATCCCAAACTCAGACAAGTCCGGCGCTAACCACGTGAGACTGCCCCTGCAGCATGCTTGGGGAACGGTTGGGCGTGTGATGTACGCCCGCATCGTTACACATCAAGAATTATTGCCTTTACTCCAACCCGCATGATATCAGGCCCGATATATTTCAGACTCCAATGCAAAACTACCTTGCTTTGTAACGATGTACCAGAATCCTATTTCGAGTTAGTCATTCCCATATCGAGACAGATTTTCGAAACAACATTACAATAACGACACCAACGATATGACTAGTGGGTGAAGCGTGAATGTATTCTGGTGGACTTTGGCCGGTGGATTCTTTGGGATTGTGGCAACGTTTGCCGCAATGTTTCTGGGCTTTCTCCTGATATTCCTTGGCTACTACGCCGTCGTCCTCGGAGGGGTGGTAGGTTTGATTTTTGGGGCATGGAAGGGATTCATAGAGCGACCCCCCGATAGAAAAGGGTCCAGAGTCAACACCTCTGATAGGCCTTTTTACTAAACCACCAACAGCAACACTGTCTACGCAGCTTCTCTTTCCCGCACTGGTTCCTTAATGACCGATACAACTGCCTAGTTGTTCCACGATCCTCAGCTTGACTCCCTTGCACTTCTGTTCTTTCGATATGGACGCAACTGCCCTTACCCCCACACGAAGACAAAAGGAAACCTCCCTGCCTCAATTTGAAGGCAGGGAGGTTTCCTTTTTAACTTGGTTAACCCTTCGTAGGGTGCCTTTTATTAGCGCGCTGCTCGTACGCTATCAAAGTGGCTGTACTGTGCAACCATGCTTCCAGGGAAAACCCAGTCTGCAACGATTTCAGGGTTGTACATAAGAGAATTGGGAATCCAAAGCAGCGGGATGTTCTGATTGTTATCGAACATGAGGTCACCTACCTCACGGAAGATCTTGGTATGTTCGGCCTGGTTCATTGTCCCTCTGGCCGCCAGATGTAGCTCATTCAGCCGCGGGATGATGAATACGCTTGGTGTCCTAGCATACTGACTTCCGTAGATGAAGACGTTGGTGAACAGGTCAGAAGATGTCTGCCTCAGGTCGATGTGATTATCCATCTCGTGTGCTCGAATCTTCGAGGCCTTCGCGTTGCCGTCCATGGTCTCCAGCTTGACCTTGACGCCTATGTCTTCAATCATTCCGACCATGGCCAACATCATGTCCTGGCCTTCTGGCAAACCCCGGTATGACGTCGCCAGAACTACGTTGACTTCGTAGGGATTGTTGGGCCCGTACCCGGCCTCTGCCAGCAGGGAACGAGCGGCAGCAGGGTCATAACCAAACTGCTCAGGGTATCTGGTTGCCCACTCGGGGTTCCAGCCATCACTTCGCTCGTTGTAACCCATGGTGATCAGCAGTTCTCCACCACCGCCAAACAACGCTTGGTTTAACTTATCCCTATCAATGGCCTTGCTCAGGGCTCGACGCACCTTGATGTCCTGCATAGGCACATCAGGATGGATATAGCCCTGTGATGGATCATTTCTGTCCTTCAAGACACAACACAAGAACTGCACCACTGTGCGTTTCGCAGGTATCGTTCCCTTAATGAGCTGCATCCCATCGCCGAAGGCAACGCGGTGGAGGTCTGTGGCAAGAGGAGTAATGTGAACCTCCCCAACCTGCAATGCGGCCAATCGCGTGAATTCTTCCGAAATGAACCGCAACTCCATTTCCTCAAACTCAGGAGTCACGCGCCAGTGCTGGTACGGTACCCGCTTGAAGCGAACGTAACTACCCTCTGATCGTTCAAGGAATTGGTACGCGCCGGTTCCTGCCATCGGCTGGTCATCCAACCCAGGATATTCACCCATAGCATCTAAGTTCCTGCTGCTCATGAATTCAAATCCGCCGACGAACTGTGAGAGGTTCCTAAAAAGGGTGACGTTAATCTGCTTCAGATTTAAAACCGCTTCGCGGTTGTTCAGGACTACAACATTGTCGATATTGCGGCGATATTGGTCGCTGCCGGGATTGTCCCCGTGCATGGCATCTCGAACCGCGTCCTCGAAATCATAGGCAGTCATCTCGCCCCAGCCGTTGTGGAACTGGACGCCTTCCCGGAACTTGAACTTTATTGTCTCATTGGTCAACGCCCATTCTTCAGCAAGCATGGGCGTATAAGCGCCTGTTGCCGGATCCACGCTGGCAACCCACTCATACATAGGGCCAAGCTGCCAGCCCGAGGTGCCGGTGATCCCTGTGGCGGCGTTGGACTCGTTGAGGGGCGCAGGAACAGCAATGACCAACCGCTTTACTGCGGCAGGGCCCTCTATAGCGGATGTTCGTGCAACCGGCGCAGACGCTGAAGGAGCAGACAACGGCGCCAAGGTATTCGGCCTTACTCCTTCAGGCGCTGCAGCGGCAGCGGGGGCTTGGGGTTGAGCTGGGGCCGCAGACGGTGCGGTACTTACAGAACCTCCACCTCCACCTCCATCCCCAGAGCTACAAGCAGCCACTAAAGCAACTGCACTGATAGCTATCAGTAGAAACGATACTAGCCTCATCTGTATTCTCACGATAATTCCTCCCTGTAAATTTCTGGTTCCTGGTATACACGGTCTCTTGCCCGGTTAGACCTTGATCCCCGCATCTTCTCCGGCAAACGCGCCATAGAGTCGCCAGTCGTCTCCGAAAGGCATGATCTCCTCATGGGATCGGACTTTCCCTAAAACGGCCGGGTCATGCTTCATGGGCTCGATGCCTTCAAGCATGGCCCTCGCAGCGTTCACCATGACCTTCCGGTTATGGATGATGGCACCGTCTGATGTTCCCAAATGCTCGTTCTGCTTGTCACTGATGACTGCCATACCCTCAGTAACAGCTTGATCCTGGGTTCCAACACCGCCGATTCCCGTAAAGCTCAGATTCCGTTGGTCGTCACGGCTGAGCATGTAGTCGTTCCACTTGCCCTTTTCACCACGGCCGTGGATGTCGGTCTTGTTTCCGGAGTTGTTCTTGCGATCCTCTCGCTCCTCCTCAGTGTTAGGGCGGTCCGTCCGTGCGCTCACGCTCCAGCGCCAGCATGTCTCATCGTCCCGGGGCACCATCATCAGAACTCCGGGGCCCTGGGATGGCAGCCTGGAGATCATCTGGTAGATCGGGAATATATTCGTGGTGATCCGAAGGTGGTTGTGTCCGTTCGGGGTGGTTCGGATACCAACGTAGCGCCAGCCATAGTTTGTCTCCTGGACTACTACGCGCGCATTGCGGTCTGCGCCCCGGATCTTGGTGGACATCTTGTTGGATGGAGTTCCTACGATGTCTGTACCGTCATCAAAGTCGCTCATGTCCAGGTCAGCCAAGTTGCGGTGCAGGAAGCTGATGTGGGATGAATCGAT
The DNA here is from genome assembly GCA_913049785.1 of uncultured Dehalococcoidia bacterium. GTDB lineage: Bacteria > Chloroflexota > Dehalococcoidia > Lucifugimonadales > UBA1127 > UBA1127. The sequence continues at coordinate 52,428 of CAJWXP010000006.1, forward strand.
GTTGCCTTCGATCACCTGGACGTAGTTGGCATCTGACTGTACGCGATTGGTGATGATATGGCTGTCCGGGTAGTCGAATATCTGGAGGTTCAGGAATGGAGGCTGAAGCTCCTTGGGACCCATGTAGGTCCAAATAGTGCCCCCGCGGTCAACCGTAGGGTAAGCAGTGATTTTGACCTTGTCCTTGAAGTTACTCTCAGCGGGCTCGGATGGCATGTCGATGCAATCGCCGTTGATGTCAAATTTCCAGCCGTGATAGACGCACCGCAAGCCGCTCTCCTCGTTCCTGCCAAAGAACAAACTTGCGCGACGATGAGGGCAATAGTTGTCGACGAGGCCAACATCACCGTTGGTGTCTCTGAAAGCGACCAACTCCTCGCCCAATAACTTCGCTCTGACTGGTGGGCAATCTGGCTCAGGAAGCTCCTCAGAAGTCAGAACCGGCAGCCAGTAACGCCGAAGAACCTCTCCCATTGGAGTGCCTGGTCCGACCCTACAGAGTAGCTCATTGTCCTCATGTGTCAGCATGTATTCCCTCCCCAATACCCTTGTTCGCGTTTATGCCGGGAAATCGCTCTGATTATTCCCTACGTAAACCGAATTCAAATCATACGGCATCTGAATGAAGCTAATGTAGTTGATTTCGCTTGCATGTCAACCCCATCCCATCATGTGAGAAGGGAAGTTTGAAGTATACGATGGAAATATTCCTAAAAAGCATAATTAAAATCCATGATGGAATAACTAAATCGATGGATTGACACACGCACTATCCAGAACTAGGGTTTGTTCAGCATAGTGATTTGCTGGTCACCACGGGCGCGAAGCTCAGTAGCAGACACAGCAACTCAATGGGAGGGGCGGCATGTTAAGCGAGAGGGACAATAATCTCTTCACCAGGGTCGGCCCTGGAACACCCATGGGCGAGTTGATTCGTCGATTCTGGATTCCGGGGTTATTGGAAGAAGAGGTACCTGAACCCGATTCACCTCCTGTTCGCCTTCGACTCCTTGGCGAGGACCTGGTGGCGTTCCGTGACACCAACGACAAAATAGGCATCCTGGACAACTACTGCCCTCACCGTCGAGCGAGCTTGTTCTTCGGTCGCAACGAGGAGTGTGGCCTACGTTGCGTCTACCACGGCTGGAAGTTCGATGTGAACGGTGACTGTATCGACATGCCGTCAGAACCAGCAGAGAGCAACTTCAAGGACAAGGTGAAGATTAAGGCGTACGCGGCTGTGATCCGCGGAGGGGTCGTCTGGGTCTACATGGGGCCCCCGGAAATCACGCCGACTCCGCCGGAGTTTGAGTGGTCTCTGCTGCCCGCCGATCAACGTGCTGCCAGTAAACGTCTTGAGGAATGCAACTGGGCGCAGGCTGTTGAGGGCGGCATAGACTCAAGCCACATCTCGTTCCTTCACCGCAACCTGGCGGACCTAAAGGCGGACAGACCCAAAACGCTGCACCAGAAATATGCAGGCCAGGACCGTTCACCCTCCTTCACGCTCAAGGACACCGACTACGGCTTTCTTGTAGGCGCAAGGCGATCCGCAGAGAACGCCCAACATTATTGGCGAATATCCCAGTTCCTTGTTCCGTTCTACACCATGATCCCCCCGGTGCTGGTTGAAGACACAGACTCCCGGAACTCCGGTTATGGGGGTCACGCCTGGGTCCCGATAGACGATGAGAACACATGGACATGGAACTTCAGTTGCAACCCTCATCGACCGTATCCTGCCGAGCGACGGGAAGGCGGGCTTGAGGAGCAACTGGATGCGAAGTACCGGCCAATTCGCAACAAGGACAACGATTACGAACTGAGCCGAGACATGCAGAAGAACGTCAACTTTACGGGCATCGTCGGCATCAACACCCAGGACAGGGCTGTACAAGAGAGCATGGGCAACATAGTCGATCGCACAGCTGAGCATCTTGGTACGACTGATGCTGCTGTCATTGCGTTCCGCAAACGGCTGATCGGTCTTGCGATGTCGCTTCAAGAAGGCGTTGAGCCAGCGGAAGCAGCGAACGGCGACTGGTATCAGGTGCGCTCTGCATCAGCCATCCTTAACCACGACGTTGTGTTTAATGAGGGTGCTGCACATCTCTTGGAGGCAACCACCCAGAAATAACAAGGTGTTTGGGTTCGTCATTGGAAGGGCAAGCGCAATTACACCTCCGGCGCAATACCGGGGGTGTAATGATGTTCGGGTCGCTGAGGCAGCAAGGTTCAGCCAGACAACACAGGTACTTTGGCAATATTATGTAGCACACAGGGGGAAGGGCGATGGCGTTGGACGAAAACATTCGCGAGGTGTTGGACTACCATCGCGCCACCAACCACTCGGTGGAAAGCGTCCAAGTCAATAACCAAACCCTGGACTTCTCCAACCTACCGAGAACGTACAAACTCTATCGGAAGCTCCAATCGGTACCACTCCCGGAAGAGCAATTGACGTCCACTCTGCCCGCCCTGACAGCTCTATCGGGCTACAGTGCAACACCGCCTTCAACGTCGATTCCCGACCTAGCAACTCTTGCGACGCTGCTTAAGCTATCGGCAGGGATCACCAAATGGCTGACCGTTCCCAACGGGAAGATGGCCTTTCGCGCGGCCTCGTGCACGGGCGCTATGTACCATATCGAGTTGTACGTGGTCTGCGGTGAGTTGGAAGGACTTCCGGCCGGGGTCTATCAATACGGCGTTCACGACAACGCTCTCAGGCGCGTCCGATCCGGTGATTTCCGGGGCGCGCTTGCAGCACCCACAGCGGACAATGACGGCATGGCTAACGCTCCTGCGACGATCGTCTACACCAGCGTGTTTTGGCGTAACGCATGGAAATATCAGGATCGCGCCTACCGCCATGCGTTCTGGGACAGCGGCACCATCCTGGCAAACACCCTTGCTGTGGCCGCCAGCCATAGCCTATCTGCCAGCGTCGTCACCGGCTTCATCGACGAATCTGTGAATCGTGTGGTGGATGTCGATGGCGCCAAAGAGGCTGCCCTCTTTTTGGTCCTTCTCGGACATGAGCCTTCGACGCGAGCACTAATGATGCCTGCTCCCGAGCGAGCGAGGCTGGAGACTCTCCCCTACTCGCCTCAGGAGGTGAACTATCCGCTCATCTGCTCCACCCACGCAGCGGCGTCCTTCAAAGACACCGCCGAAGTTGAGATATGGCGGGCGTCCGCGTTCACAGCGAATCCATTCATTCCAGGGGGAGACGTAAAACCACTGGAAGTCGCAACCAACACCTCCCCTCTCCAGGAGTCGGTTGATGAAGTCATCCTCCGGCGAGGCTCCACCCGTCGATTTCAGGAGGCGCCTATCAGCTACGGGGAGCTCTCTACGATGCTGGCAACCGCCACAGTGGGCATACCCGGTGACTACGTAAAAGAAGCCGGGTCTTCGTTAAACGACATATACCTCATCGTCAATGCTGTTGAGGGGCTGTTGAGGGGTACGTACGTCTACCATCGCAGTTCACAGGCGTTGGAACTTCTACGAGAGGGTCAGTTCAGGGATGAAGCAGGCCACTTAGGGCTTGGCCAGGCATTGGCCCATGACGCGGCGGTCAATGTGTATTTCATGTCAGACCTGGAAGGCGTCACGGAACGCCTCGGGCCTCGCGGCTACAGGGCTGCGCAGCTTGACGCCAGTGCCACCGCTGGCAGGCTCTACCTCTCGGCGTACGCACTTGGTCTCGGCGCCTCCGGCCTCACCTTCTTCGACGACGAGGTGACGGAGTTCTTCACTCCTCACGCGGCTGGAAAGGCTGTCATGTTTCTGGTTCTGCTGGGCGTACCGGCGTCCCGAAAACATGTAGATCGTGAGCGCAATTGGTTTACTTCGAAGACTCCAAAATAGTGCTGACCCTGCAATGTGATACCCCGAGTGGAATCGCTATTCCCAATTGGAATGACACCTATCAATCAGTATGCCTTGACACAAGATTTCTCCCGTCCCATACTTCACCCAATACCCCTGACTGGGGTGATTTAAACGTGGAGGCTTCTTATGGCAAAGTTCCGTATTATGCCCCATAGCCGCCTACAGGAGTGGGTAGCAGAGGAAAAGGGGTACTTCGCTGACGAAGGACTCGACTATGAGTTCCTACGTTCCAGACAGCAGTCTGCACAGCCTAGTGTCACTTCCAGTGACCAGGCACCTGTAGAAGTCAAACGTGGTGCATTTGAAGGAATGAAAGAAGGACGTGCCTGCGAGATCAGTTCCGCTTGCCACTGGGCCATCAATATGGCGGCCCACGGTGAGCACGGTCGCATGTGGGGACACGCCTACTCAGTAACACCGTCCGGTATTTGGGTAGCTCCTGAGTCTGACATCAAGTCGCCTGAGGATCTAAAGGGCGTTGATGTAGCAGTGGGTTATCACTCCGGCAGCCACTTCTCAGCCATCCAGGCCCTGGAGCCCTTCTTGGCCAAGGATGACATCAAGCTCCAGTTCGTGGGCGGCCCCGTTGACCGGGCGCAACTCTCCCTGGACCGTCGAGTGAAGGCTGCTAACGTATTCGGCACCCCATCATATGTGTTGGAGCAGCAGGGGTTCCGAAAGATCGTGGACACCAGCTTCATGATCGGCTTCCTCATCAACGGCGATGCCACAGACGAGCAGCTCTGGGGATACTTCAATGCCCTACAGAGCGCCCAGCGTGAGATCGACGTTGCCAAGGAGCTCTACCAGCACTACTTCCTCAACGAGCTTCCTGAGAAGTTCCATCAGTACTTCGACTACCGGAAGGCTGGTATCGGCGAGCGGTTGGTCTTTGAGCCCTACACTAAGGAAACGTTTGACCGCACCCACCGGTGGATGTTGGAGTGGGGTATGTTCGATGATGACCAGGTAGGCCACTCATCCTACGAGGATGTTGTCGCCGTATAGTCCTTGACCCGAATCGGAAAAATCTTTCCTTAGTAGCATAAGGCGGGGCCAGTGCATTGATGACCAGATTGGTTGTCAGAGCCTGGCCCCGCTTTCACGCCACCCTGGATTCACTTACCCACACCGTTGACCCTCATGGTCTGTTACTTCAAGGTTATGTTCCCACCACGTTGACATGTCTCAATGCCGGGATTACTTTGCGGGGCAAGGAGCGGATGAATACATTGGGAGGGAACCATGCTGCCACAAGAAGAGAACGAACTACTGAGTAGGGTAGGCCCCTGGACTCCCATGGGGGAGCTGATTGCGACACTACTGGAACACTATCAGCAACAGCTGGTTCCAGCCTGACTGGACGTTGGGCGAAGACACGATAGAGAAAGACCTGGCAGCGTTCACGTGGACTTCGCGTGACGATGTTAGTGGTGGCCCTGTGTTCGGAGTGCTGCTAATCACGTCATCGGAGGAAGGGCAGCGGTGGGTACGCTTGTGGACCGGTGGCTCCAGCGAAGTTGCGTCCAGGATGATTGTCGAGCAGCGGCTGATTCCCGTTGAGCCCATACCGGTGCCAACGCGCTGAATCCCTTGAGGTCACACCTCAGATAGGCGACAATCAAGCATCATCGTTCAATGGAGAAAATATTCGCAATGAAGAACCGGCTCACACTATTCGCACTCACTTTAGCCCTACTGGTGGTTCTTGCCGCATGTGGCGACAAAACGACACTGACAACGAGCTCCCCCGATACATCGGGCGAACCAGGGGAGGCGGTATCAAAGTATTTTGACGACGACGGGAATACCGTAGGGCAAGTCTTTGTGAGGGCAGGGAGTGTCCAAACCGATGGTTATGTCTCGCTCTTTGTCGAGATACCCATAACCCCGGACAGGTTCTATCGTCTCAATTCGTTTTCACTTGAGTTCGTATCGGAGAAAGATCAACCCTCAATATTGGTGGAGCCGTCAGGCCAGTTGTTCAACGGAATGGAGTTCTCGCAGATCGACAATGTTGTGAGGATCGGTGTTCCCTACGCCGGTAAGCGTGGCAACAGCACCATACTGATCAACTTCTTGGCCGAAAGCGGCGCTTTCGCTGGCGATGGTCTGAGGCTTAACTCCATGCTGGAGATGGATAGTGGAATCGGCAAGGCCAGTCTGTTTATCAAGCCAGCGCCGTAACTGCTAGCTCCAGATGATAGTCGACTTGCCGGCGTTACCCGCCTCAAACAGCATGAATGCCTCTTCAACGTTGTCCAGAGAATACCGGTGGAGCAACAGGCTCTTGAGGGGTATGTTGCGATCGATGATGTAATGCCCCAGTTCCTCCAACACCACTGTGCTGAAGGTCCAGGAACCCAACAGCGTGACCTGTCGATGGATGATGTCATTGGTGGCATCTTCAAAGTTCACGCCGCCGCCTTCACCCACGAAACAGGCACGGCCCCAAACACGGGTAGACAGCACGGCCGTTCGCCTGACTGCACCCACGCCTGACGCATCCAGAGACGCCTCCGCGCCCTTGCCATGGGTTATCTCGTTGATGGCCTCTACCGGATCGACGGCCATGGGGTCTATCGCGTGGGACGCGCCTAGTTTCAGTGCAAGCTCACGCCTCTCGGCGATGGGATCGATAGCGATCACGTTGGCGCCCGTGGCTGCTCCGAACAGCGTGGCGTTCAGGCCCACCGGCCCCTGGCCGAACACCGCAAAGGTGTCTCTTCCTGACACGCCCAACCGCTTTAGAGCCTGGTAGGCCGTTCCGGTGCCGCATGAGCATGCAGCGCCCTCTTCGTACGTCAGTGATTCAGGCATTGGCACGCACATGTGGGCTTCAACCAGCTGGTAGTCAGCGAATCCGCCGTGGGCCTGGGAGCCATAGAGGGTCATCCCGTTCTGGCAAAGCTGCGCCCAGCCGGAAAGGCAATGCTCACAGTGTCCGCAGCCGCTATAATGGTGCACCATGACTCGGTCGCCTATCTTGAGGGTACGGACGTCAGGGCCAAGCTCCACCACCTCGCCACACGGTTCGTGGCCTCCGATGACGCTTGCTCGAGCACCCAGCCCGTCCAGCGTGGAGCGGTACGGACGCAGGTCGCTTCCACAGAGGCCGGTGGCCTTCATTTTCACGATGACCTGGCTAGCGCTGGGTGTCGGGTCCGGGAAGTCCCTGAGCCCAACCTTTTTGTCGCCAAGGAACAGCATGCCGTGCATCTAATCTCTCCTGTTTCCCTACAGTCCTCGTAAGTTACTCGTTATCAGTTATGACCACTACCACGGGCCCAATAGCCTTAAGCTCTGCTTCGATCGCAGCCCTGTCTCCTACAACAAGCAACGTCAGCCCGTCCTTGTTCAAACGCTCGTTGGCTACCCGCTGCACATCAGCCAGGGTCACCGCATCGATCTTGGCCGGAAACGTGGCTAGATACTCATGAGACAGCCCGTATTGCACGATAGGGCTCAATTGGCCGAGCATCTGCCAGGGGGTCTCGAACGACGATGGGTAGCTCTGGAGCAGCGCGTCTTTCGCTGCCTGGAACTCGGCTTCCTCAACGGGCCGGGATCCGATGACCTCTGAGATCTCCTTCAACGTCTCCACAACAGCGAGCGCAGTCACCTCGGTCTGTACGGAGCCACCCACCATGAACGTGGAAGCAGTCTTGTGCCACTCTATCCATGAACGGTAGCCGTAGCTATACCCCTTATCCTGACGGAGGTTCATGTTGAGCCGAGCCGTGAACTGCCCGCCAAACAGATGGTCGAACACCATGAGCGGGAAGTAATCAGGGTCATCCCTCAATAGGCCAAGTACGCCTCCCCGAATCACCGACTGTGCGGCACCCGGCTTGTCGAATAGGTAGATGGTCGTCTTATCCCTGGCGATACCAGCGAAATCCTTAGCCTTCCCATTCCCCGGTACGAGCGTTTGAGACGTCACATCCCAGCTACCAAAGGTCTCCTCTGCCAGCTTCATCGCTTCTTCCAGAGTGACATCGCCGGTCACCGCCAACGTCGCCGCAGAGGGGTTGAAGCTGCTCTGGAAATATCCCAGCAAGTCGTCCCTGTTCATCTTTTCAAGCGAAGCTTCTGTCCCATAAACGGGATGGCCGTACGGGCTTTGTCCACCGTACATGAGCGCTGAGAACTCCCGGCCCGCCACTGACGTAGCATCGTCCTGCATGCGGCGGAGGTCCATGACGGTCTCGTTCTTCACCCTGGTGAGTTCCGACTCAGGAAACACCGAGTGCATCAGCAAGTCGCCCACAAGGCTCAGCGCCTTGGGCCACTCCCTGGTCAGCGTTGAGACAGAAAACGATGTCTGCTCCCTGCCTGCATTGATGCCAAGCCGGGTGCCCATAAACTCAAACTCCTCAGCGATCTGGTTGCTTGTACGGCTCTCTGTTCCTTCTTGGAGCATATCGCCCGTGATATACGCCAGTCCGGGCAACTCGCTGGGGTCTGAGAAAGCTCCAGAAGCAAGCAACACGGCGAAGGACACGGCAGGAACGCCGCGCTTCTCCGCAACGATGACTTGAAGGCCGTTGGCCAACCGACCGCTCTGCAGCGTTGGAGGTGTGAACGGTCGAGGCTCGCTGGCGACTGGTTGCACAGTGCGATCCACCGGTGGGGCTGGCTTGGGCTGGGTCGAACGCGAGGCCTCAGGCATCACAACGAACTTCACGCTAGGATCGTTAAAATACTTGTTTGCAACACGGTGGACATCCTCTGGTAGCACGGCTAGATATCGCTCGATATCAGTGTTCAGGAGGTCCGGGTCTCCCGCGTAGATATTGAAGGAGTTCAGCTGGTTCGCGATCCCGCCGAACCCGCCAACGTTGGCCAGTTGCCGTACGTGTCCCCACTCGATCCTGTTCTTGATGCGGGTGACTTCCTCTTCCGTAGGCGGCTGCTTGCGTAGACCATCAATCACAGCCATTGCCTCGCTGATAGCCTCGTCCGTGGAGTGGCCATCGGCGATCGTAGCATCGAACTGAATATCCCCTGCCAGCTCCGCAGTGCCGCTGCGGATGTTCACGCTCTGGACGATCTGCTTCTCATACACCATCTTCTGGTGGAACCGGGAACTGCGACCGTCACTCATGATGTCACACAGGACATCAAGGGCTGCCTCATCGGGGTGGAAGCGCGGAACCCCAGGCCAGACCAGGTAACCCCGCGCCAGGTTCACATTGTCGTAGAGTGTCCGCTCAACCATTCCTGCCCGAGGAGCTTCCAACGGTTGCGACAGCGGCACAGCTTGACCGCCCACCAGGTCAGCAAAGTACTTCTCGACGAGGCGGTTCACGTCATCGAACTCGAAATCCCCTGCGATGGACAGGCTAGCGTTCGCAGGCCCGTAGTACTGTCGATAGAAAGCATGGCAATCCTCAAGGGAAGCCGCGTTCAGGTCGTCCATGTAGCCGATGACCGGCCAATGGTACGGGTGGGGGCTGGCGTATATGGCCTCTTGAAGCTCCAGGCTTGCAATGCCGTAGGGTCGGTTCTCGTAGCTCTGTCGACGCTCGTTCTTGACCACGTCTCGCTGGACATCGAACCGCTTCTGGTCAAGGGCTTCCAGCAGGAAGCCCATACGGTCAGACTCAAGCCACAAGGCCAGCTCCAGGTAGTTTGACGGCACGTTCTCCCAGTAGTTAGTCCGATCCGTGGTGGTGGAGCCATTAAGCGAGGCCCCTATCTCCTGAAGGGGGCCGAAGTGGCTGCTGTTATGGTGTTTGGTCCCTTCAAACATCAGGTGCTCAAACAGATGTGCAAACCCCGTCCTGCCGGGTTGCTCAACCTTGGAACCCACGTGGTACCAGACGTTGACGGAGACTACGGGGAGGGACCTGTCCTGATGCAAAATGACATCAAGTCCATTGGAAAGTGTTGTTTTCCGAAAAGGGATGCGGTCCATGTGAACTCCTGCAAGCTAAGTTGGAATAGGTGACTCAGACAGTCTAGCAAACCTCTGGGAGATTGTCCTTTCGGTCGAGGTCTTCGGCTCCCACCAATAATAGCAATACAACCCCCAACGTAGATGCTGAGGGCTGTGTCATGCCTACCGATTCAATGCTGCTAAAGCGAGGGGCCATGAGTCCATAATGCCCCAAACCTAAAATGGGCGTAGAACTCAGCTATTCACTGTGAGATGATGTGCGCGACACCAGCATCGCTTCGGCGCGGGTATCGCATTATCGAACAAATGAACAGTTGGGAGTGACAGAAATGGAAGCTAACGAAAAAGTCGCCATCATCACCGGGGCTAGTAGTGGGATTGGGAAGCAGACTGCGCTCGCCCTCCTGAAGCTTGGCTACTCAGTAGTGCTGGCAGCAAGAAGGGCGGAACTCCTGGAGCAGACGGTCAAGGAATCCGGAGTCGCTGCCTCTAAATCCCTGGCGGTGACTACCGACGTCAGCGATCCTGATTCGGTGAAGGCTCTGTTCGCCAAGACCAAAGAGGCCTTTGGGCGACTGGATCTGCTATTCAACAACGCAGGAGTCTTCTCACCTCGGGACCCGCTTGAGGACCTGACGTTTGAGCAGTGGAAGACCGTGGTGGACATTAACCTCACAGGGGTTTTCCTCTGCACTCAGGAAGCATTCAAGATCATGAAGGCTCAAACGCCTATGGGCGGGCGCATCATCAACAACGGTTCGATTTCAGCTCATGCGCCAAGGCCGAACTCTGCGCCGTACACCGCCACCAAACACGCCGTGACCGGTCTCACCAAGTCCACGTCCCTTGACGGCAGGAAGTACGACATTGCCTGCGGTCAGATCGACATTGGAAACGCGGAGACGGAGCGGACCGCGGGCAACACCGCTGGAAACCCCCAGCCCAACGGAGATATCGTCGTTGAGGCTACCATGACCTCTGAACAGGCTGCCCAGGCCGTTGTTCACATGGACAGCCTACCCCTGACGTCCAACGTGCAGTTCATGACCATCATGGGCACCAAGATGCCCTTTATCGGCAGGGCGTAGCGCGGAGTCGCACTCGTTCCAAGCCAGTCAACGAACAGGGACCGTGCATCTGCACGGTCCCTGTTTTGTTCACCAATGTGTTTACCTAAGCCTCCTGCGGCGGTTCCCCTACAATACGAGTGTACCGCTCCACATAGTTGGGCCACGCCTCGGGGTTGGCCAGCCTGGGCGGCTTCTCCCCACGGAAGATAGCTGCCCACTGCAACGCCGCTGATTCAGACATCGCAGCATGGGCCTGGAACGTCGGCCCGGAAACATGCTGGGTAGCCAAGACATTGTCCATAGCCAGCAAGGGATTGCCCGGCAGTGGCGGCTCTGGATCCCATACGTCGATGGCCGCGCCAGCCAGTGCGCCTTCCTGCAACGCAACGGTCAGGGCAGCCTCATCGATGTTAGGTCCACGGGAGGTGTTGATGAAGTACGCAGTGGATTTCATCATCGCAAACTCTTTTTTGCCGATCATGCCGCGAGTCTTTTCGCTGAGCGGCACGTGGAGCGTAATGTAGTCCGACTCACTCATAAGGTCTTCCAAAGAACAGGGTTCGCCGCCGCGCTCCGCAATCGCCTGGTCGCTGAGGAAAGGGTCGTGCACCAGGACTCGCATAGAAAAAGCTCCCTTGCAGATGTCCGTTACGCGGGCGCCGATATTCCCCATCCCGATAACACCCATGGTCCTATTCATGACATCGTTGCCGGTGAACTCGCCTGGGCCCTTGATGTGGCCCGCCCGGAGTGCCCGGTCTGCTTGTGGGATGTTCTTGGAGAGGGAGATCATGGCCGCGATGACGTGTTCTGCCACAGGCTCGTTGCCGATGCCACCCTGGTTGACCACCAGAACGCCCGCTTCTGTACATGCATCGACATCTACCGCTTCAAACCCGGCGACGCGAGAGCCCACCGCCAGCAGATTTGGGCACTCCTCCAACAACTCCGCATTTACTTCAATCTCTCGAAGGGATAGCAAGTAGCCGTTCGCTTTTGCCAGCGCTGCTTTCGTCTCCTCAATGGATAGGCCTCTTTCATAGAAGGCCATTTCCGTGTTCTCGTCCTTGGACAACATCTCCTCGCCTAATGGGTTTGTCCAGTGCCCAAAATAGACCAATCGCTTTTTCATGATTCACCTCAATTTGGATGTTCACCTATAGGTGGTGGGGGGGGTCCCATCAATAACAAGAGGGCCGGAAGTAGCCTCCCGGCCCTCTGTCATACCTCACTTGAAACTCATCTGAGCCTAATGCCAGATGTCCAGTCCCTTATACTGGAGAGGGCGTTGCATATGCCGGGAGTGAACCACGCCATGTCTTCTCTGTAGGAGCGGGTACGGAGTTGACCAAGGCCTGCTCCGGCCCTGTGAGTTCAAAGGGCAGATTGTAGAGTTCAACGGTGTTCTTCACCGTCATCTGCCATCGCTCCTCATCGGTGCACTCAGACAGAATCTCGTTCAACACCTGCTGAGAATGCGGGAACACAGAGTCACCGTGGGGGTAGTCATTGCCCCAGATCATAGTCTTGGTGCCAATGAAGTCCCTGGTAGCAATGCCTAGCGGATCATCCTCAAAGGTAGCGTAGAAGTTCCGCTGCCAGTAGTGGCTTGGCATCATCGGCAGGCCGAACGTCCGCTCACCGCCTCCACGAATGTAGGCCCAGTCCAGCCGCTTGAGCAGGTGGCCAATCCAGCCTGTCTCAAACTCTGTAATAACAACTTTAAGGTTGGGGTACCGTTCCACCACACCTGATTGGATGATGTCAGCAATGGTCATTGCAGCTCCTGCGAAAGCCATGGGGCCGTTGGCACGGCTGGGAGCCTGCCTCGGAGCCAACCCGTGGTTGTCCGTGGCGCCGGTGAAGATGTGCATATTCAAGGACATGTTCAAATCCTGAGCAGCAGCCCAGAACTTGTCATACCAGGGATCAACATAGAGGTGATCCGGTGGCGCTGTTGCAGGGATACACACGCCTACATGGCCCAAGGACTTGCAGCGTTCCATCTCTTTAATAGCATGATCCAGGTCATACATCTGCAATGCACCCAGGGCGAACAACCGGTCAGGAACAGGCTTGCAATAGTCCGTGATCCAGTCGTTGTAAAGATCAAATGTGGCCTTGACGATGTTCAAGTCTTCTATCTGGTAAACATTGAATAGGAGACTTGGGTAGAGGACCTCGGCATCAATGCCGTCCTGGTCCTGTTCCTTCACTCGCTCAGCAACGTCATAGCAACCGGGAAGTGCCAGATCATAGCCTCGCTTCATGTCCTCCCTGGCCTTGGGGCTGGTGTAATCCGCATTCTGCTGCAAGAACCCGGCGGCCGGAAGGCCTACCTTGCCGTTGCCCATCTGCAATTGGGGACCCATGTCCGGATTGGTCACCGCCATATGCGGTGCCCTGTCACCAAATGTCTTCTTCAGCGGTTCAAAGAACTCTGCGGGTTCCACGATATGTGAATCGCCTGAGATACAAAGCAGCTTACCCATGTTTTCTCCTTTCCTCCAACCAATCAATTATGCTAAGGGGCAGCCTCCGTGAGGCCATTATACCCCCGAAGACTGCCCCCATCTATTCTTAGTATGCCCGAGTACTACTTCTTTACCGCAACAATCTCTTCCATGTGGGTCCATGTGCCATGCTCGGTACCATTCCACGTATAGTCCGCAATTACAGCCGGGTCAACAGTTGCCTCAGCTGGTAGGTACCACAAGGGAACATTGGCATGTCCGGCAAAGCTTAGGTTCCCCACTGCCGTGAGGTTAGCAGTATGCTTTGACCAGTCCATCTCAGACTGGATATTACCGACTATTTTATACATTTCCGGTGTCGCGTAACCGTTTACACCACCTGTGGCATGCCACGTCTGACGGTTGGCCAAAGCAAACACAGGGTGGGTACTACTGTTATCAACGTCCACCCAGTCAACAATGCCTTCCCCAACACCTGCTTTTCCTCCTCTGGTCGCGCGGCTCAAAGCGTTTCGTGCAGAGCGATCGATAGTGATTAACTCTACTTTGACGCCTACATCGCGCCAGTATCCAGCTACGGCTTCGGTTACATCTTCGCAACCAGCCATTACCACACAGGACCGTATTCTCGTTTTAATTACCAAGGGGTTTTTGGGATTGTATCCCGATTCCGCCAACAACGATCGTGCCGCAGCTGGATCGTAGCCATATTCAGAATCAAAATTCTTCGCCCAATCCGGGTTCCATCCTGCAAATTGGGGGTGGAAGTGGTTCAAAATCATCTTCTCACCATTGGGGGCGAAAGCGTTCATAACGTCGTCTCGGTTAATAGCCTTATTCAAGGCCTTTCGAACATTTAGATCTAAGAGAACAGCATCTGGATATAGTGGCCATCCTTCTACCCCTGTTTTCGGGTCTGGGAAGGCAGCGTAAAACTGCATCCATACGCGCGTACCAAAGTTTGAATTTTTATGGATTTCGAACCCTTTGCTCTCTGCTTGAGGTTGCAAGTCAGGTGGCAAGTTAGCCATGTGGACTTCTTTCGCCAACAAGGCGGAAAGGCGCGTTGACGTTTCATCAATCCATCGGAACTCCAGTTCCGGGAAATCGGGAGTAATCCGCCAATGGTCACCAGGTGCTCGCTCAAAGCGAACGTACTGGCCTTGTTCTCTTTCCAAGAACTGGTACGGGCCCGTCCCCGCCAGCGGGGTGCTGTGGGGCGCTGGCGGCGCGCCGTTCTTATCCCAGTCTGCTTTGCTGACGATAGGAATCTGGTTCCACCGATCGGACATTCCAAGCAACAAGAACGCATTTGGTCGTTTCATCCGAAATATGACTTCATTGTCGCTGACCTTCTCAATGGACTCTGTATGAAGCTTCCAGAAAATCCGAGAGAAGACATGGGCTTTATCAAACGTAATGAATTCGTCATAGAAATTAATCAAGTCATCTGCTACGAATTCGCCATTCCCGTTGTGGAACTGGACTCCTTTACGGAGCTTGACCCTCATAGATTGACCATCAGGTTCAAGTGACCACTCCGTAGCCAAACCAGGAACGAACTCACCTGCTGAATTTACGCTTATCAGGTTTTCGTACATAGGTCGAAGCTGCAAAGCATCAAAGCAACAAAACATCCGTTGATCGCTGTGCTCGTTACCAGGTGTGTTGGTAGCGAATATCATGCGATTCACCACGGGCTCAGCAGCTGCGGGCGCTTGGGCAGCAGGCGCCTGGGTAGGCGCTGGCGCTGCTGACGAAGATGATGGGGCTGATGATGGGGCTTGAGTCGGTGCAGCCTGCGCCGGTGCAGCCGCGACACCTGAAGATGATCCGCTATCGTCGTCACTTGAACACGCTGCAACAACGAGTAGCAGCACCATGCTGGCAACTAGGAGCCATACGATTCGATTCGATTTCTTCCAAATTTCCAATTCATCCTCCATTTATTCTTGCCGGGCATCTGCCATCTGCAGGCCCTCTTGGCCCTCCCCGAAGCATTGGAGCCAAGCGTAGAAAGTATCTGTATATACGGTTGCTCTTGCTACACCTCCATCTACCGATGGGTTTAGCTGAATGGCATGTAAACCGATTTCAATAATTTTGTCAATACAACTATTGGCAATGTATTATTCCAAACGGGGTTAATATGTATGGAAGTTAATGACCTTTTCGCTCTAGTGACTGTCGCTAACCTGCGAAGCTTTAGCAGGGCGGCCGAAACATTGGGCCTCACGCAACCTACTCTTAGTAAAAGGATTGCCAGAGCTGAAACAGCTTTGGGCCTCCAAGTCTTGGATAGGACGAAGCGGCCTATTTCACCCACACCTCGGGGATTAGAGGTTCTTCAGCGCATTGGGCTTGCTGTTGAGATTCTTAGGGACAACCAGTCTTCCTCATCCAACATTGGTACAGGTGACTCCGTGGTTGTTGCGGCTACTGACGAATTGACTTCCACACTCATCCTGGGTACTTCTGCTACCTTCCACCGAAAAATGCCAGGAGTGGCCCTGAAAATCGTTTCCAGTGATGCTGAAGGCCCTTACGGTCTTTTGGAGCGGGAGAAGGTTGATATTGCCATCCTTCATGCCGCTCCACGAGGGAGAGAGCTAGACTTTGAACCCCTCTTTTTGTTTGAACGAGTGTTGCTGACCCCCAGAGGACACGTCTTAGAAACCAAGCAGGATTCCCAGATCACTTGGGGAGATATTGCAGCATTCCCGTTGATATTAACGTCGCCAAGAATTCAGAATCACCGATTACTTGAGGATGAGCTGGCCAAACGTGAGATCCCTTACCGCGTTGCTCTAGAAGTCCACAGCTCTACCCTGGTGGCAAAAGCCGTCTCTTCCGGCTTGGGCATTTCCGTAGTGGGTAACACATCCGCCCTCCTAGAGGGTCAAGGAGGCGTTACTACAAAAAATCTTAGCCATCTGATGCCACGAGACGTTGGAGGCATCGCCTACCGCCCAGGTCGCCCACTTTCCAGCGCAACGCAGGCATTCATGCATGAGCTGGCCGAGTTCTGCAGGAACAGGTCAGGCCTGCCAGTCCCTGATTTTGAGCGAGAGGCGAGAGGCGATAACCGAGTAACCGCCCCCACCCTCTCTCATCCCGGGCGCTAAGCGTGAACCGTTAGCCATTCGGCGCCTGGCCCACGATGTCCTTGTATCGTGCTACGTAAGCCGGCCAGACCTCCGGGTTCACAATGGGCACAGGGCGTCCTCCGGTGAAGATGTCCAAGACCTGCTTTCCGGCGTTCTCACTCATGTTGTAGATTGCTTCTTGCGATGTCCCGGAGGTATGAGGAGTAGCAAGGACGTTATCCAGCTTGAGCAAGGGGTGGTCGAAGGACGGCGGCTCTGTTTCCCAGACGTCCAATGCCGCACCGGCGATGACAGCTTCCTTCAATATCTTCTCTAGCGCCACTTCGTCGTACAGGTAGCCTCGCGCGGCGTTCACGAAGAAGGCGGTGGGCTTCATCAGTCGATACTCTCGCTCGCCCATGAACCCTCGCGTCTGATCTGTCAGCGGAACATGGATGGTCACAAAGTCGGATTCCTTCAGCAAGTCATCGAGTTCGACGCTTTCGCCTCCTCGACGTGCAATCTCTGCATCACCCATGATGGGGTCATGGACCAACACCCTCATGCTGAAGGCTTTGCTCAAAATCTCTCCCACGCGAGAGCCGATCGCTCCAAACCCGACGATTCCTACAGTTTTGCCCTGCAGGTCATTGCCGGTAAGCTCTCCTTGCTTCCGCTCTATTCGAGCATGAAGCTGTCTGTCAGCCAGCAGCGTTTTATGTGAAAGCATCAGCATGGCAGCGGTGACGTGCTCCGCCACAGGCTCGTTCCCCATGCCTGTCTGGTTGCAGACCAGGATGCCTGCCTCTGTGCACATGGGCACGTTGATGGTGTCAAATCCGGCCAGGCCAGACACGATGCCCAAGAGCTTTGGGCTCTTTTGAATCATCTCTTCAGTGTCCGGCATGGACCGCCCTATGGTGTAAAAACCGTGGGCGTCTGCCATAGCCTCCCATAGCTTGTCTTCTGGATCCTGGGAGCTAAGTTTCACCATCTCCACTTCAGCCGAGTGTTGCTTGAGTGCATCTTCCCCCACCGGGTTGATGAACCGATCAAAATACACCAGCTTTTTTGCTGTCATATAACTACTCCTTAGTAGATTCTTTGAGTTTGTGCCGCCACAAGAGCAACATGATGTCGCATGAATAAAGAAAACGGAGCTACAGTATCTGAGTCCAAGGAAGTTCGTCAAGGGTCGAATGGTGCTCGCATGATCCATACAAGCCGACTCAATAAGGTCATCGGCTATAAAAAAGAGCGGAGCTGATAGACAGCCTCGCTCTTTCTTTTTCTTACCTGCTTAGCTTTTGGTTAGCCACTAGCCTCCATGACCATCGGCTCAACATTAAACGTCTCCCGTAGCTCCTTGGTGGCATCCCACCAGTCTACGCCCTGCGACAAAGCAATCTGTCCAGAACGTTGGTGATACGCGGCTGGCGAGTCCACGCCGGGAGGAGGTGTGCCATCTTCGGCCAACTGGCGGGCAGCAGCAATGAAACGCCTTCGTGTCTTGATGATCATCTGGTCCGTGGTACCAAGGTGCTCCTTGGTGCGGTCGTAGATGCTTCCCATGCTCTCCGTCATCGCCATGTCCTGTTGGCGGATTCCCTTGATGCCGGTGAAGCTCTCGTTTTTCCGCTGGGCCTCTCGGTCAATAAGGAAATCATTGGCAAAGTTCTGATCGATGTTATATCGGCCATGCCACTCAGTGGTGTTCGGCAGGTAATTACGTAGTTGGTCGTTGGGAGTCTCACCGGGCTTCAGCGCGCGGACGCCCCACTCCAGCGTGTGGTGGTCGTCCATAGGCACGTAGGCTATGAACCCTGCGTTTGCCCCTAGGGGATTCTCAATGCCGGGGACCATGGCGTAGAAGGGGAACAGAATGTGCCCCACGCGCCAGTAATTCTGGCCGTCAGGAGTAGGCCTGAACATGCCATAGGAGGTCCCATGCTCCGTCTCACGGACATCAAACTTACCTTCACGCATGGTTGCCTGAAAGCGATTGAACGTACCCGGCTCTGTGTTCCTCTCGTTCAAATGACCCAGGTGAAGGAAGGTGACGTGGAGCGTGTCCATCTCTCCTTCAAGTCCCTGCATCCAGTTGATTGGTCGATGAAGAACCGTGATGTTGTAGGAATCGTGCATGTTGCCTTCAAGTTCAGGCAATGGCGGCGGAGCTTCACGTGAACCCATGTATGTCCAGACGATGCCATTGCGCTCCTGACACGGGTAGGCTGTGATCCTCACCTTGTCTTTGAAGTTGCTCTCCGCCGGCTCTGAGGGCATGTCGACACAGTTGCCATTCACATCGAACTTCCAGCCATGGTAAACGCAGCGTAGTCCGCATTCTTCGTTCCGACCGAAGAACAAACTCGCTCGCCGATGGGGGCAGTAGTTATCAACGAGGCCGACGTTGCCATCGGTGTCACGGAAGGCGACCAACTCCTCGCCCAGCAGCTTGATACGCACTGGTGCGCAGTCCGGCTCAGGCAGCTCGTCCGACTTCAATCCTGGGAACCAGTACTCCCGCATGAAGTTGCCCATGGGCGTTCCGGGGCCTACACGACATAGGAGTTCATTATCAACCGAGGTCAGCATAGAGATTCCCCCTCTACTTTCAGCTACCTATCAACACTTTTGGAATTGTACCAGAGTTTACTTGAGGGGGCATAGAATCGTCCCTGGTTAGGGAATGAGGCGGATGGAGGGCTATTTGAGGTCCATGATGGCGTCAATGAGCGTGGGGATTCTCCGATTTATGTGCAGCGTGCTCCCGCCTTCTGGCGTGATTTCCAGGGTGAATGTGCCATCCTCCGCCAATTCGGGGCTGAGGGCGGTAAGCTTGACGGTGATCGTTATCTTTTCGCCCCAATCCAAAATCGAGTCACTGGTGCCCACCACCCTACCGGACTGGGTCCACGTCCAGGCAAGATCAGGCACCCTTTGGAACTCATCGACATAGGAAATAATGGTCCTGTGGGACTTTGGGCTTTCGTCCGATAGCAGACCGTCAGCATCGGAATCGGTAGTGATGGTCAGATCGATGGACGATCCTTTCAACGGAACGCCTACGGTGAACATCACTTCATTGACGCCCCCC
Source organism: uncultured Dehalococcoidia bacterium (assembly GCA_913049785.1). Lineage (GTDB taxonomy): Bacteria > Chloroflexota > Dehalococcoidia > Lucifugimonadales > UBA1127 > UBA1127. The sequence goes on from CAJWXP010000006.1 coordinate 71,960, forward strand.
TGTTCGTAATCGATGGTGATTGCCACACCCGTTGCCGGAGGGACCGACGTGTAATCGATGGTGACAGCAACCGCCCCTGCCGGTGCCACACCGAAGGTCACAACGCCGGTGGCATCCACAATGGAGTAGTCAACGCCCTCAGTCTTCGCAGCTGCATCCAGATACACGGTCTGGGAGTCCGCCACGATGGGTGCGCTGGCGGTTGGCCTGAAGATCAACGTAACCCCATCCCCGGTTCCAATACTTTCTCCTGTGACAACCGTGGAGGATATAAAGGTCACGGTACCCGTACTGTTGGTGATGGTGTAGTTGGTGTCCCTGGTTTGTGGCGATCCACCAAGATATACCGTTCCGACCCCGTTGCCACTGGACTGTTTGCCGTGATGAACAGCGTTGTGCTTCCATCACCGGTACCCAAGCTTTCTCCCGTGTATGACAGGCTCTTGGCAATGACTGCGCCCTTGATCTCCATGGCCCCGCCAGCCGCTTTGATCCCAGCGAATACCGCGGCCTTTCCCTGGCTGGATGACAGGATGCCCGCTGAGAGGACGGTGTAGGCGAACACGCTGGCCACCACGATGAACGCAATCATGATGATCGCCGTCTCAATCCCAGTGATTCCATGGAATTCTGTGCGTAATCGCGACAACATCGGCAGCATACCGGGAAACTCCTACCCCATTGAAACAAGCTCGTACAGGTTTCCTACCAAAGAAAGCATGGGTGTTTAACCCACTAGTGATGGGTTCCCATATTCACTCTAGTAGGAGTCACCTAGATGCGTACTGGGGAAAGCGACCAAAAGCCTGGGGGATGCCCTGTAATTGCACGTATGTATTGAATGGGCACATTAGAAAAATGCCCCTCCAGCGAAGGGCTTTCAACGGCTAGGTTTCCAACCGCCAGAGATCAGGTACCGTAGCGTCCGATCCCTATGGCTATAAGGACCATCAGCACCGGGATCATGACCATCACGCTGACGATGGCACCTACGATGAAGGCCAGGAAACTGAACAAGGAGCCGTACAAGAGGGAATTCCCGATTGATGCTTTCATCCCTCTTCCACTGGCCTCGCCAGAAAGAACGCCATACACGAATCCAACTATCGCGATCGTCGCCAGGGAGAGCATGAACAGCCCTTTGTCGCCAGTGACTCCACCGATTGCTGCGGCAACCACTCCCCCGTAGAGCCCCACATACCCGCCACCTGCGCCGCTGGCTCCGTTCAGCTCAACTTCGTCGTCAGTGTGGTGCCCATGCCACTGGCCCCGGGCGTCTTGTGTCGGCGGATTCACAGCACGCGCTTCTCGCTCGCGCGCACGAGCGCGATGGGCTCTGTCCAAAGCGCCGGTTCTTGGTAATGGTCCTGTCTGCATCAACCACCCCGGTATCTTCTGTGCGGTTCGCTATTCCTCTATACGCGAGCCGACGGGAATCAGGTTGTTCGCCCTTACCCGATCAGTCTACATTCTTCACCATGTTGTAGCGGGTCTGAGCAAAAAGCCCGGATACTTTTTCCAGCTCAACGATGATAGCAATTCCTTTGCGCTCAGGGTCTGCACGCTGCTCCAACGCTGGCGACCCCTCATACACGCGATCACATATCGCCTGGTCTTCTTCCACGCGGGCTCGTCCCTGGAACTGCAAGTTACCGTAGGCGGGGTTGCCCATATGGGCATAGTAGAAAACGGGAACGAGCGGATTCTCTTTGACCGCTTTGGCCATCCCCGTGTCCCTACATCGCGCCCACAACGCGGTCTCATTATCGCTGAACACCTGGGGCGTTCCGCGCGTGGACATGCTTGGCTGGCCGTGTTCGTTCACGTATGCCGCGAGGGTGGGGGTGCCGTTTTCCAACGCGTGCGCCAAAGCGTCAACCATCGCCTCCGTAAGTTCGATGGGCGTTGCCTGTGCAGGGCCTGTTGGCCGAACGTTGGCCTGCTGGATCTTTGTTACCTTTCCCGCATGGTTGAACGAGAGGTCCCAGGTGAACCCTGCTGGGAACGCGCTTGCGGGCTGTACAGCCTCCACCCGCATAGGCGTGGCGTCCGCATCGATCTTCTTCCACTCGATAGTGCGGGAATACATTCCCCCAGCCTGAGCCCGCTTCAGCACGTCGAGCACAGCCTCCCTACCCTGTGTTTCACCATCAATGAAGGTCGAGAGCACCAGGTCCAGAGGACGCAGCATCTGAGAGTGCGCTGAAGTCGGCGTCTTTCCCCTCTGACGCTCGAACCAGTGCTTCTCCAACTTTTAACTTGTTCATCGCCCCCCCTTTTTTGAAAGTATACGACACCCACATCGGTGGTTAGACGCTTGTTGTTTTACCGGGATGCGCTAGTCCACGACCGGGATGGTCGCCGTTATTCGAGCCACGTCCCCAACAACACGCGTGGTGTGCCCGTGGCCCGTCGTATCCTCAACCAGATTCACGTGGCCTGGCCCGAACACGTGCAATGTGCCGTCGCCCAATCCGATCTCGCCCTCACCGGCAAGAGTGATGACGAACTGGCGCTTGGGGCCCTGGTGCCAGTCGATGAAGTGGCCCGGTTCATAGGTGCGGAATGTTATGTCCGTCGCCTTCAGTCCGGCAGCCAACTCAGGATGGTCAGCCAAATCCATATCCTCTATGTGGGACTCGCCATCGTCGCCCGTGTACATCCGTGTGATTACTGGCATTTCAACTCCTTGTTTGCGTTCAAGCTATTCGCCGACCGGTACGACGAACGCATTGCGAGGCTGATCACCGATCACACGGGTTTGATGCCCTCGACCTGTCGTGTCATCGGCCAGCAGGACATCGCCCGGGCCGAATTGTCGTTTGGTGCCATCACCGATCTCGAACTCCACGCGTCCTGACAGTATCGCGACATACTGACGCCTAGGTGCAGGGTGCCAGTCCAGATCGTGCCCGACAGGCCAGGTGTTGAACATGGCCCCTTTAGCGCTCTGCATCTCTGAGGTCATCACCCCAAGGGCGTCGGAAGGCATGTCCAGTTCAAGGTCTTCAAAATGTGATTCGCCATCATCACCGGTGTACAGGTGCACGATCTTCATAGATTCCCCCTCCACTCGCTTGGCAACGCATGGTACTGCGTCAAAGTCCGTTGTGCTACCCGTGGACGTATCGCTCAAGTGACCTGTCCACAGGGTCCAGCCCGTATGAAAGGTATTTCCTCCGCAGCCTGTCCCAGAGCGCCAACCTATCCCAGTCGGGTGATTTCATGACCTGCTGGTCGTCTGTTAGGAAAGGATGGGGAAGGAAGAAGGTGATCTGCTGTTGGTCGGCCCCGTTGTACAGTCGTAGACCCCATGCCGTTGGCACATCGTTGGTGAGTGTCCGGTAGAGTTCAGCACGAGAGGTCTGCCTGATCTTCGCCAGTTCCGGCGATGAGCCGGTGTGCTCGCCGATGCACACGTGCATGTGCCAGGCCTCAAAGTCCACGGTGGCGTAACCGTCCATCACGGCGATGTGGGGCTTGATAGGCGGCCGTATCTCCCACACGGCGCCCTGTATCAGTGAGCCGATGTGGATGTGCTCCCACTCTTCGAAGCATTCACCGAATATGGACAATAGGGTCATCTGGTCGGCCGGAAGCGGGAACACTTCATAGACCCCTTCCAGCTCTTCAACCATCCTGCCCCGGGGTGGAACTATCTTAGCGGTCATCGTAGTCTCCTAGCCCCACAGCCGTTCACTAGCCATCTTTGCACCCTCTGACAGCGTCTTGAGTTTGGCCCACGCTATCTGTGGATGCACCCTCGCGCCCAGCCCGCAGTCCGTGCTGGCGATGACGTTCTCTTTGCCCACTACGCCCGCAAACCGCTCGATACGATCTGCCACAAGCTCCGGGTGCTCGATGGTGTTGGTGGAGTGGGTCACAACGCCGGGTATCAGAATCTTGCCGTCAGGGAACTTGGTGTCCTTCCAAACCTTCCACTCATGTTCGTGGCGAGGGTTGGCCGCCTCGATGGAGTAGGCCTGGGCGTTCACCTTCAGCACAAGGTCGACAACGTTCTTCAGCTCAAGGTCATGGGCGTGGGCACCGTGCCAGCTTCCGTAGCAAAGGTGGAACCGCACCTGCTCCTCAGGGATGCCTTCCAGCGCGTGGTTCAATGCCTCAACGCTACGGGCAAACCGCACCCGAAAAGCCTCAAGGGTCATGTCCTGCGTTTCAAACTTCCCAACCGGCGCGTCGATCTGCAGGATGAACCCGGCGTCCGTAATGGCCTTGTATTCAGAACGCATCGCATCGGCCACGGCGTACACGTATGCTGCCTCGTCGGCATAGTGCTCGTACCGGTTCTGGGGCAGCACATTGTCTGGGCCGATGGACGGCATGAACGCATCTGCGATGGGCCGAGAACCTATGCCCGCCTTCAGGTTTGCGACATCCAGCCCAACAGCATCCTGTCCGGTGTACGTCACAGGGCTCACGTTCACGTAATCCTGTCGAGCTGCAGTAGCGCCCCCAGCCCTGTTCTGCCTGACCCTTGCTGCGTTTTCGTCGTAATCGGCGTAGAAGTCGTCGAAGACCTTTCGGTCCCGTCCGACGATGCCCGCCTGCGTTCCAGAACCAACTACCTCCCCAGGCTGCGGATCCCGGACTTCATATCCCCCAAGCCTGCCTTCGATGTAATTGGTCCAGTTCGACTTGCCGTACTCGCCGTCACTGATAACGTCTATCCCGGCCTTCACCTGCTCTGTCACCACGTCACTCACCGCACTGTGTAGCCATTCGGCCAGCTTGGCCTCGTCATGGGCTCCATGCTTCGTCTTTGTCAGCACCATTGCGCCCAGTTCCTGTGGACGGGGCAGTGCGCCGACATGGGTGGTGAGTATTCTCTTGTCGCTCCGGTTCATCGTTCTACTCCAAACGTTATCGTGATCGTGGCCCTCGCATCAGTTCATGCATCCTATTCAATGCCCTGTAGTTCCCTGCGTCCAACTCCCTACCTGCCAACGCGGGATCGTCCGCCCCGTACCGGTGCGCCCGAAACAACCATGTGCGCGGCTCACCCTGCCGGATGGTCACAAAGGGGTTTATCCACTCCCAAACGACCTCTCCCTGCTGTGTGATCTCGAAAACGCGACCTGCCGTGCCTTCACAGACCAGCACATTGCCGTTCGGCAGCCGCTCAGCCCCGGAGATGTGTCCGCTGAAGAACTGCTGTTGGGGTTTGGCGACGTACTGCCAGGCGATGATGCTGTCTTTGGGGTCCACCTCAACTACCCGGGAGTATGGATTTCCGTGGCGGTGCATCCCGTTGTCGAAGATCTGCACATTGCCGTTCGATAGCCACGATGCGTGGTGCTGATGGAATATCTCCGGCGCACCATACTTCCACTGTAGGCTACCGTCAGTCCAATCAATGATGCCCACGCGACTGTTGTCACGACAAGAGAAGAGCAGCGTGTTGTCAGTCACGTTCAGGTCGATGCTGTTGGTATGCGTCCACTCGTTCCGATCCTCCAGCACGCAGATGGGGTCACGTCTAGGGTCCAGCAACTCCCATAAATGAACCCGCTTCACCTCTTTGCCGGTAGGGTCAATCTCGATATAGTCGTCGCTGACGAGTTTCGGTCGTTTGCTCCGCGCCTCGCGCAGCCCACCCTGCACCAACCTGTCGGCGTCCTCCGGCATCTCCACCCACTCCGGCATGATGGTGTTGCCGTTAGTCAGCCGGACGAAGTCGTGGTGAATGCGCTCGTTGTTGTAACTCCACACGCGCTCGCTCTCCCAGTTGAACTCCACCAATTGCGAGCCGTTGCCGCCCATAGTGCGAGCACGCTGGTTGATCGGCAGGACCCTACCTTCGGCAGGCGTAATGGTCGGCATTACGTCCGGGTGGTTGCCCAGCGCAAGCAGGTTACCGTTGGGCAAAAGCCTTGCATAGAACACTCGTAGATCGGGGTAGTGCCACCGGTGCACGATCTGGCCGTCCATATCCAGCAGATACGTGGCATCGGCAAAAGTCGACGTTACCAGCGTGTACCCCTTCCAGGAACGGGCTGCGTGGTGGTGCGTCAGGCCCGGTTTACGATACGGTGACCAGCCCATTAGATGTCCTCCTTGATATACCTAGTCCAGGCGCTCCACGTTATCGTGCTCCGGTTTCCAGGCCATGAATGTGGGGCCATCCGGGGCACGCCATTCCCGCAGGGAGATGATGTAGCCAGGCGGGTCTTTGATCATGGCCTGTGTCCCCCAGAAGGTCATGGCATCCCATGGCTCACGGGC
>CAJWXP010000007.1 GCA_913049785.1 uncultured Dehalococcoidia bacterium
CTGAGGGCTTCCCTTGTAAAGCTGTAATGTTTGAACTGCTTAGGCGCTCTGGGCGGCTTTCCGTGGTGACTCAACGGCGACCGAGGCAGAAGGCTTGACGAGGTCGGCAATCGTGGTTCGCTCAAGGATCTCGTTCACCGCCTGCTCCACTGTCTGCCATATGTTGCGCTGACCACAGTCATCAGAGAGGGTGCAGGTGGCCATGTCCTCCAGGCATCCGACTATGGTTTCAGTCTCATTGAACGCTGCCATGACCATGCTAAGCTTGATGTCTCCCGGCTCCATGGCCAGAGTGTGGCCGCCCATAGGCCCACGCAGGGCCTTGGTGAAGCCGCTCTTGCTCAACGTGTGGAGGATGTGGTCAAGATACGGTTCAGGCATCGCCATACGACGTGCCACCTGAGTGGCGTGCACAGGCTTGTCGCCGCTATGACGTGAGAGATCAACCAATGCTCTTACGGCGTAGTCCACTTTTACTGGTATATGCATCTGGATTCCTCCTTTGTTCCGACAACTCTTTGCCGAAACCCCTCCCTACTCTGTCGTAGCTGGCCCATCCTGTTTGTGGTTCAGCGAGGCTGTCAGCGTGTGCCACGCCAGGCTTGCGCACTTGATCCTGTTGGGGAATGCGCAGACGCCGGACAGCACCTCTAACTCGCCAAGACTTGAAGAGTCGTAGTCAGACCCCGGCTCTCTGGTGACCATCGCGTGGAAATCCTGGAACAGGGCCTCTGCCTCTTCGACGGTCTTGCCTTTGACACTCTGAGTCATCATGGAAGCTGAGGACTTGGAGATGGCGCAACCGACGCCCTGGAAACCCACATCTGCGATAACGCCGTCCTCCACCTTCAGATAGACGGATATCTGGTCGCCGCACAGGGGGTTGTAGCCGTCCGCAGTGTTGCTGGCATCTTCCAGCTTTTGGAAGTTGCGCGGGCGGTTGTTGTGGTCTAAGACCATCTCTTGATACAGGTCTACAAGATCGCTCACTAGCTAAACACCTCAAAGGTCTTGTGGATACCTTCCACCAGGGCATCTATTTCTGCCTTCGTATTGTAGAACGCCAGGGATGCCCGCGCCGTGGCCGGTATCTGGAATCGCTGCATCAACGGCTGTGTGCAGTGGTGTCCCGTTCGGATAGCGATCCCCTGAGTGTCCAGTACAGTGCCGATGTCGTGCGGGTGGATGCCTTCTAGCAGGAAAGAGAGGACACCGCTTTTGTGCTGGGCAGTCCCTATGAGCTTCAGTCCTTCGATGGTTTGAAGCTGTTCCGTGCCATATTGCAATAACTCGCTCTCGTAAGCCTCTGCACGGTCCAGACCTATGGTGTTGATGTAGTCGACCGCTGCGCCAAGGCCGATCGCGCCAGCAATGTTGGGAGTGCCTGCTTCAAACTTATACGGGAGGTCGTTGTAGATGGTCTTCTCAAAAGTCACGGATTTGATTTGCTCGCCGCCGGTCTGGTAGACCGACATGGACTCCAGCAGCTCACGCTTCCCGTACAGGATACCTATGCCCGTTGGGCCGTAGAGCTTGTGTCCGGAGAAGGCGTAGAAATCACAGTCAAGGTCCTGCACATCCACTGGTAGGTGGGGTGCGGACTGTGCTCCGTCCAGCAGCACCGGAACGTCGTGCTGATGCGCTATTGCGACGATGTCCTTGACGGGGTTGATGGTCCCCAGCGCGTTCGAGAGATGCACGATGGAGACCAGCTTGGTACGAGGGCTTAGGAGCTTTTCGTACTCGTCCATGAGGAGCTCCCCGTCATCGTTGATGGGCACCACTCGCAGGTGAGCACCTATCTGATCACAGAGTACCTGCCAGGGGACCACGTTGGAATGGTGCTCCATGTTGCTGATGATGACCTCATCGCCCTCGCCGACGCGCTGTACCCCAAGGGTCTGCGCAACAAGGTTGATGCCCTCAGTAGTACCTCTGGTGAAGATGATCTCTGCTTCTTCTTTGGCGTTGATGAGCTTACGCACCTTGGAGCGGGCGCCCTCGTACTCGTCAGTGGCTTCCTGGCTCAGGGTGTGAACCCCGCGATGGACGTTGGCGTTGATCTCCGAGTAATAGCTCACCAGCTTGTCTATGACTGATTGGGGTTTCTGACTTGTTGCCGCATTGTCCAGATACACCAGCGGCTTCCCCTGAACCTCACGGTTGAGGATGGGGAAATCCTTTCGGACTGCTTCAACGTCAAACACTGGCTTGGTGGTCATTACTGCTGTTCCTCAAATCTCAGGGATGAGGTAACGAACTGCTCAAGGTGGACGCGAAGGGGCGTCAGGCCAACGTTGTCCAGAATCTCGTTTGCAAAGGCGTGAATCAACATGCGCCGTGCCGAGGCTTCGTCCAACCCGCGACTGCGCAGATAGAACATTGCAGTTTCATCCAGCTTGCCGCATGTGGCACCGTGCCCGCATTTCACGTCGTCGGCATAGATCCAGAGGGCGGGCTTGGTGTCCGCTTCCGCATCATCGGAAAGGAGCAGGTTCTTGTCCATCTGCAAGGCGTCCGTCTTTTGGGCGACCTGGCGCACTGTGATGCTGCCATGGAAGACACCGCGAGAGTGGCCGTTGAGCACGCCTTTGTAGAGCTGCCGACTGGTGGTGTGCGGAGCCGCATGATCGACGAGGACCTGGTTGTCCACGTGCTGCGAGTCGTTTGTCATGTACAGGCCGTACAGATTGCAGGAGCTCCCGGCACCTTCAAGGGCGACGCTCAGCGTATTGCGGGAGAGTGTTCCACCGAAGTCGAAGGCTCCAGCGACGAAGCTGCTATCGTTGGCAAGCTTCACCTGCTTGGAGCCTATGTGGTTGGCCTGCTTTCCGTGTTGCTGTAGATGAAAGGTCTCAAGGTGAGCACCGGGCCCAACCACGAATTCAGATACGGCGTTGGTCAGGTAGGGTCCGTCCACCGGCCCACCGTAACTCTCTATCACCGTGGCTTTGGCGTGGGCACCCAGGGTCACTAGCGTCCTCGGGTGGCTCACTGAACCATCCCCGTTGCCGGAAGATAGGAAGATGAGGTGGATGGGTTCTTCTATCTCAACGTTGTCCGGCACCGCAATCAACGCACCGTCCTGAAGAAACGCTGTATTGAGGGCCGTGAAGCCGCTCTCCTGGTACGACGCGTGCTGCGCGAGGTCGTTCGCTACCAGGCCTGGTTCGGTCGACATGGCCTTCGCGAGGCTTATGACGGTGACTTCTGCGGGGAGCGAAGGTAGCCATGAGAGTTCCGGCAGCCAGTGACCATCGACGAAGACGAGCCGATTCCATACGGAGCCGCCCATGATGTGCTGGTCAAGGGTCTTTGTGACTACCCGGTTGGTGGGCGATGGCACCAGGGACCCGTACTCAGCACTGGCGATGCCGCGAACGTCGGTGTACTTCCATTCCTCGTTGCCACGCCGCGTGGTAGGGAAGCCTAGTTCGCTGAACCGGGCAATGGCGCTCTCTCGAAGCGTACGGATACTATCGGGGACGTTAGGAGAGTCGCCCGCAATGGAGGTCTTCCATGCTTCTACGTACTTCTGCTCTTGTGTCGCTGTCTGCTGTGCCATACTCGCTCTGGTGTTGTTATCTAACTAGTAATGTTGTAATTAATTTGTTTGGTAACCGTCAGGCACTTGGTTGCAGGGCCTCGCCCTGACCTTCGTAGCCGTTGGCTTCGATTTCCGCAGCTAGCTCCTTGCCCCCTGACCGCACTATGCGACCGTTGATGAGCACGTTCACCACGTCTGGCACCACATAGTTGAGGATGCGCTGGTAGTGGGTGATCAACAAGACCGCTTTGTCGGGGCTGCGTAGCTGGTTGATACCTTCAGCCACGATACGCAGGGAGTCTACGTCCAAACCGGAATCGGGCTCGTCCAGGATGGAGAGCTTGGGTTCAAGCATCGCCATCTGCAGAATCTCGTTTCGCTTCTTCTCACCGCCGGAGAAGCCTTCGTTCACGTTGCGCTTCAGCAGGAGAGGGTCGATCTCGACGATCTTTGCCTTGTCTTTGAGTATGCGGTCAAACTGGATGGGATCCAGCTCCTCTTCATCGTGGCTCTTGTGAATAGCGTTGTAGCCCGCTCGCATGAAATGGTCCATACGAACGCCGGGCACCTCCACCGGGTGCTGGAAGCAGAGGAAAATGCCTGCCCTTGCTCGCTCTTCCGGAGGCATGGCAAGGAGATCGACGCCGTCGAAGAGGACCTCACCGCCGTCTACAATGTACTGAGGGTGGCCCGCCAGCACGTTGGAAAGCGTGCTCTTGCCGGAGCCGTTGGGGCCCATAATAGCGTGTACAGTTCCAGCTTGGATGGACAGATTAATCCCGTTGAGGACTTGATTGCCGCCTACTGAAGCGGTCAGATTGCGAATCTCTAGCATATGTTTCTATCTATCCTAGGACGACTTGGTTTGTGTTGGTCATGAAATGCTTTGCTGGGAAGTTACCCCACGGATCCTTCAAGGCTTACTTCCAAGAGTCGTGTGGCCTCTACGGCGAACTCGAACGGTAGCTGCTGGAACACCTCTTTGCAGAAGCCGTTGATGATGAGCGAGTTGGCGTCCTCCGACGACATTCCCCGTTGGCGACAGTAGAAGAGCTGTTCTTCACTGACCTTGGAGGTGAATGCCTCGTGCTCAAGATGGGCTGAACTGTTTTGCACTTCTACATACGGCACGGTATGCGCGCCACACTGATCGCCTATGAGCAGCGAATCGCACTGGGTGAAGTTCCGGGCATTAGCGGCCTTGGGCATGATCTTGACCAACCCTCGATAGGTGTTGCTGCCGTGGCCCGCCGAGATGCCCTTGGAGATGATCTTGCTGCGAGAGTTGGCGCCGATGTGCGTCATCTTGGTGCCCGTGTCGGCCTGCTGGTAACCCCGCGTGAGCGCTACCGAGTAGAACTCGCCGATGGAGTTGTCGCCCTGCAGGAGGACGCTGGGGTACTTCCAGGTGATGGCGGAGCCCGTCTCAACCTGGGTCCAGGATATCTTGGAGTTGTTTCCGGCGGCCTTGGCGCGCTTGGTAACGAAGTTGAAAATGCCTCCGACGCCGTTCTCGTCGCCGGGATACCAGTTCTGGATGGTGGAGTACTTGATCTCCGCGTTCTCCATCGCCACAAGCTCCACAACGGCAGCGTGTAGCTGGTTGGTGTCACGCATCGGTGCGCTGCACCCTTCCAGGTAGCTCACGTACGAACCCTCGTCGGCGATGAGCAACGTTCGCTCGAACTGCCCTGACTCTGCTGCGTTGATGCGGAAGTAGGTGGAAAGTTCCAGCGGGCATCGGACGCCCTTCGGGATGTAGCAGAACGAGCCGTCAGAGAAGACGGCGGCGTTGAGAGCTGCATAGAAGTTATCGGTGTATGGGACAACAGAGCCCAAGTACTTCTTGACAAGGTCAGGGTGCTCCTGAACCGCATCGGCAAAGGAGCCGAAGATGATGCCCTGTTTGCCCAGCGTCTCTTTGAACGTGGTAGCCACTGATACGCTGTCGAACACGGCATCCACGGCCACACCGGCGAGTCGCTTCTGCTCCTCCAGCGGAATACCCAGCTTCTCGTAGGTGGACAGTATCTCTGCGTCCACATCCTCAAGGCTAGCGGGATTCGTCTTGGGGGCTGCGTAGTAGACGCCGTTCTCGAAGTCGATAGGAGGGTAGTGGACGTTGGCCCACTTTGGCTCCTGGTGGTTCTCCACAAGGGTCATGAAGTGCTTGAAGGCGCGCAAACGCCATTCCAGCATGAACTCCGGCTCGTTCTTCTTGGCGGAGATCCAGCGGATGGTATCCTCCGTCAGACCTCGAGGGGCAGTCTCCTCCTCGATGTCCGTGACGAAGCCATATTTGTATTCAGACTGGGCCAGAGAATCCGGTGTCGTCATACGAAAATCCTTCTCGAAAGGCGTTAGTAGACCAAGTTGGTCAACAATGTATTATCAGTGTACGGGTAGCTACGGGGGGTGTCAATAATCGTGTCAGGTTCTCAAAGGAGTACCACTACGCATCTAGCATAGCGGGGAGGCATCTAAAGAAATATAATTTGTAAACACGGATTTGGAGGTAGAGATATGGCGTTTAAAGGCATAAACCACATGGCAATGGTCACAAGAGACATGGAGAAGACGACAATCTTCTATCGCGACGTGCTGGGAATGCCCCTGGTGTCCACCATCGGCAACGTGCCTGGCCGCTACCCCTATCGCCACTACTTCTTCGAGATTGGTGACGGTAACACAATAGCGTTCTTCGAGTGGCCGGGCAAGGGGGAGGAGTTTCACAAGCCTGCCGGTTCGCCTGCACAGGGCCGCATCCAGTTCGACCACGTCTCCTTCAACTTCGAGGACGAGGACGAGCTGCTGAAGCTGCAGGACAGGCTGAAGAAGCACGGCATTGAGGTCACGGAGGTCATCGACCACCAGATCATCCACTCCATCTACTTCACAGACCCCAATGGCATCGCGCTTGAGGCGAGCTTCTGGGTCAAGGATCCCACAGGAATGGACCACGACTACTCGGATCCGTTCTTTTTCGGCGATGTCGACCCTGTGCCCTCTGCCAAGCCCAAGACACCTGCTGCATAGCACCTATATCTGTGTAATGCCAGAGAGCCCCGATATTCGGGGCTCTCTTTTTGTTTGTCTGACAGTGCGTGAGGAAGTGAGGAATCACTCTTTGGTAGCCGTCATGGATATGGGTGCAAGGCATCGCCCTGTCTAGAGGGCTTTGACCTCTGTGACCAGCGCCGTCACCGACTTCCGGGCATCTCCGAAGAGCATCATGGTGTTGTCTTTGAAGAACAGATCGTTGTCGATGCCCGCGAACCCGGGGCTCATGCCGCGCTTCAGCACAATGACGTGTTGGGCGTGGTCTACGTTCAGGATCGGCATGCCGTAGACAGGGCTGTCGGGCTCATCGCGCGCAGCAGGGTTCGTTACGTCGTTGGCGCCAATGACCACAGCAACGTCGGTGTTCTTGAAGTCGTCGTTGATCTCATCAAGGTCGTACAGCTCGTCGTAGGGCACGTTGGCCTCCGCGAGCAGCACGTTCATGTGTCCTGGCATTCGTCCGGCGACAGGGTGGATGGCGTACTTCACTCGCACGCCCCTGGCCTCAAGCAGGTCGGCAAGCTCCCGCACCTGGTGTTGAGCCTGAGCCACTGCCAGCCCGTAGCCAGGCACGAAGATGACCGAGCGAGCGTAGGCCAGCATGACGGCGACATCCTCAGCAGATACGTTCTTGGCCGTCCTCGTCTCCACTGCGGCTGCACCGCCACCACCGCCTGGCGCGGCGCCGAACGCTCCGAAGACCACGTTGGCCAGGGAGCGGTTCATCGCCTTGGTCATGATCTGGGTGAGGATGAGGCCAGCAGCACCCACCAATGCGCCAGCGACGATGAGCACCAGGTTGCCGAGCGCGAAGCCTGCCGCCGCTGCCGCTACGCCGGAGTAGGAGTTCAGCAGCGATATGACCACAGGCATGTCTGCGCCGCCGATGGGGATGACCAGTTGGATGCCCAGCAGCAGGCTTGTCCCGATGAGCACGTAGAACACAGGCTCGTTGAAGTCGACTGCGACCAGGTAGATGACCATGCCCACGATGGCAGCGAACATTGCCCCACTGGCGATGTTCTGGAACGGGAAGGTGATGGGCCTGGTGGTCATGATCTCCTGCAGCTTGCCGAACGCTATGAGGCTGCCGGTCAGGGTGACGAGGCCGATGAGGGTGCCAAGCATGATAGCGATCTCTTCGTGTTTGGCCACACTCAGACCGTCGTCGGTGATGCGCACGAACTCAGAGATGGCAATGAGGGCGGACGCTCCGCCGCCAACGCCGTTGAAGATCGCTACCATCTGGGGCATGGCCGTCATCTTGATGGTGCGCGCCATGACTGCCCCGATGACTGCACCAATGGCGATGCCCGCGGCTATCAACCCGTAGTTCAAGACTTCCAGATTGACCAGCGTGACCAGTACGGCGATGAACATGGCTGCAGCAGCAAGTAGGTTGCCCTTCCGTGCCGTGGCAGGGGAACCCAGCAGCTTGATGCCCAGGATGAACATTGTAGCTGACGCCAGGTAGATGTACTGGATGAAGAGTTCGCGGTCTGTGAAGAGTTCCATTATTTCTCTCCACCCGGCCGGCGGCGGAACATCTGCAGCATCCGGTCAGTCACCATAAACCCGCCGACGACATTGATCGTCGCGAGGATGAGCGCGGCGAACCCCAAGACCACGGCGGTCGTGGTGTCCTTGGGCCCAACAACCACCATTGCGCCAATGATCGTGATGCCGGAGATGGCGTTCGCGCCGGACATTAACGGCGTGTGGAGCGTGGGTGGCACCTTGGTGATGAGCTCAAACCCCACGAACACTGCCAGCACAAAGATGTACAGCGCAATGACCAGGGGCATTCCCAGAACCTCTGTATCCGCCATCGTAGCTCCTTGCGGTTACTTCGCGGCCAGTAGCGCCAATGTTGGCTCGTGGACGACTTTGCCGTCGTACGTGATGCAGCAGCCCTTGGTAATGGTGTCGTCGAAGTCGAAGTGCAGCTCTCCATCGACGATGAGGTGTTGCAGCAGCGTCAGCATGTTGCGTGAATACAACTGGCTTGCGTGGACGGGCACCGTGCTCGGGATGTCCAGCGGGCCGTGGATAGTCACGCCGTATTCCACCACCGTCTGGCCGGGCACAGTCAGCTCGCAGTTGCCGCCTGCTTCTGCCGCCATGTCCACGATGACCGCGCCGGGATGCATATCCTGCACCATCTCTTTGGTCACCAGGATGGGGGCATCGCGACCCGGGATGAGCGCCGTTGTGATGATGAAGTCGGATTCTTTGGCGTGGATATGGATGAGGTCCTGTTCCAGGTGTTGGGCCTCCTGGTTCATTTGCTTGGCGTAGCCGCCCTCGTCCTCTATCTCGTCGGTGTGAATCGCCTCTTCGATGAACGTTGCGCCAAGGCTCTCCACCTGCTCCTTCACGGCTGGCCGAACGTCAAAGGCTTTCACCACAGCTCCGAGCCTGCGCGCCGTAGCGATGGCCTGAAGCCCGGCAACACCTGCACCCAGGATGAGGCCCTTGGCTGGTGGCGTGGTCCCTGCGGCGGTGACCATCATTGGCAGGTAGATACCCAACGACTCTGCGGCGATGATGGCTGCTTTGTACCCGGCGATAGAGCTCATAGAACTGAGAGCGTCCATGGATTGCGCCCGTGCGATGCGTGGGACGGCGTCCATGCTGAAGCTGGTGATGCCTTGATCGGCCAGTTCCTTTGCCTGTTCAGGGTTGAAGAGGGGTTGGAGGAAGGAGATGAGGACCGCGCCGGAGCGCATCATCGCGATTTCTGGTGATGGTTGGCCGCCGTTGGAGTCCGGGCGTTGTACTTTGACGACCACGCCTGCTGACGCAAAGAGGGTCTGGGCATCTGACGAGATTGTGGCCCCGGCGGCTGCGTAGGCATCGTCGAGGAAGAACGCGTTCTCGCCGGCACCTGCCTGCACCAACACATCGATGCCAGCGGTGGTGAGCTTGTTTACGGATTCAGGCACAAGCGCCACACGACGCTCATTCGGCCGGATTTCCTTTGGGACGCCTACAATCATCAACCACCTCGCATGCATTACCGAACGCAAGGCATACCACGCCAGAACCGCCCCCCAGATAGCCTCAGTCTACCACATGGCGTCACCGGAATTAACCCGAATTGCAGGAATGTAAGCTGCATTATTGCGGATTTCGTCTCGCATTTCACAGCAATGATAGTGAGGGCAACATCGTTGACAGCGTAGCTACATCCCCGTACTCTGAGGGAGCTCCCAGGCATCCCATTCCTCTATATCCCGCTGTGCGGGATGGTCACTTGCGCAGGTATCTGCAGCGGCCACCCTCCCGACCAGTGCCAAGAAAGCGGTTGATGCAGACCTCACCAGATAGACGAAAGCACCCTCGGATCTTCTACGGTTGGTACATTGTAGCTGCCAGTTTCACCAGCAACGTGTTTGTGTCCGGCGCTTACTGGCAAGGGTTCCAGGTATTCTTCCTCCCCATCCTTAATACATTTGGCTGGAGCCGCGCGGCCCTGTCCGGCGCTTTTTCCATGCGACAGATGGAAACTGGATTGTTTGCCCCTGTAATCGGGTTCATGGTAGATAAATACGGTCCCCGCCGGGTCATCATGAGTTCTGGGTTTGTGCTGGGGCTGGGGATGATTCTTGTTTCGTTTACGTTCTCCGTCTGGAGTTTCTACCTCTTTTTCATGATCGCTTCGTTAGGTGCCAGCGGTACTTCACACGCCATAGGGTGGGCAGTGGCTATCTCGCGATGGTTCAGGCGTAAGAGAGGCATTGCGTTAGGGATAGGAATGTCAGGCCCCGTGCTGACTGGCCTGGTTCTCATCTTTGTGACGTATTTTGTAAACAATTACGGCTGGCGATCTACTGTAGCTGGGGCTGGAGTTGTTCTGTGGTTGACCGTTATTCCTTTGGCCATGTTCATTAGAGGGACTCCTGAATCCCAAGGACTGCTGCCGGATGGTGGCATTCTCAAGGAACACGACGATGAAATTAAAGGCGCTGGGACCTCCCAGTCCAAGCCTGCTGAGCCGGGATTTACCGTGAGTCAAGCGTTGCACTCACGTTCTTTTTGGATCGCTTCTCTTTTGTTTGCAGGGATGTTCTTTGGCACCAGCGCTATCCAGGTTCATCAGATACCCTATTTCCAAAGCGTTGGTTTCTCTACAGGGAAAGCTGCTTTAACGGTTTCATTGGTATTTGCTCTTAGTGGGATCGGCCGCATTGGGGCAGGGTATTTAGCCGACTATATCGATATCCGTTTCATCCTTGGCGGGATGGTTGGTTTTCATGTGATCGCCTGGACATATTTGGCCACAGCAGGCGTAGATTCGTTACTGAGTGCGTTGCCATTCACAATTCTTTTTGGAATTCCTTTTGGAGCTATGGTGTCCATTAGGGCTGTGCTACTGGCGCAACTCTTTGGCACCCGGGCCCTGGGGTCCCTGTCTGGAATGCTGCAAGCAACTGCCCTGGCTTCAGGCGTGGTAGGCCCAGTGTTTATGGGTTGGATTTTCGACGTCCGAGGAACCTACGATCTGGCCATCTGGGTATTCATCTTCGTCACGGCACTTGCAATACCGCTTGCGTTTATGGTGAAGCCAAGCGTAGCTGTGCAGACCGAGGTTGTAGCAAAACCCTAGAACGCTCAGATTCGATATACTGCTTGCCAGGAGAGTGGATTGTGAACGGACGTGTGGTGCAGATAAATCGGAAGCCTGAGACCCCCGGCCAACATGGACTCCCCAAGCATCCTGTACAGACGATTCACGTCTCGCATCACGGGCTGGATGGCGACTTCAATCGCTTCCGTCGTGATGTGAAGGCTGACGACCCCGGCAGAGCGGTGATGCTGTTGCCGCTGGAAACCATCCAGCAGTTGAACGACGAGGGCTGGCCGGTGAAGCCCGGCGACATGGGCGAGAACATCACCACTGAAGGTATCCCCTACGACGACTTCGTGATCGGCGCGCAGTACAAGCTGGGCGAGGCCATTATCCAGATAGCTGAACCCTGCACCGCCTGCAAATACCTGGAGTCCCTTCCCTACGTGACAGAGACCAGGGGCGTGGAGTTCATCACGACTCTGACGCGTTTGGAGCGCGGGCTTCTGGTGAACCGCCGGGGATGGTACGCCGCCGTGGTGGAAGAGGGAACCATATTCCAGGGCGATGCTATAGAACTCTTGCCCGCCTCTGCATAACCTTCTTGACCGCGCGTAACCACAGCGACATAATCCCGCATCATCGGCAGGGTCACTTGTGTTGGCATAGGGGAGAGGTAAGAGGAGGAGCAGCATGGGTAGTGGATTTACCATCGGCAGAGTCGGCCACATCGGCGTTCAAGTAACAGACATGGACCGGTCCCTGGAGTTCTACACGGAGACCCTAGGCCTCACGCTGACGGGCAGGTGGCCCATGGGCGAAGAGGGTGCGATGGCCTTCCTCAGGTTCACGGACATGCACCACGACATCGTGTTGTTCACCCACCCGAAGCACGAAGAGGATACGAACAGACACATCGGCTATAAGGGCTTGCAACACATCGCCATGGAAGTGGAGAATCGCGATGAGTGGTTGAAGGCTCTGGCGGATCTTAAGCGCAAAGGCGTTGAGATAGTGAGTGGCCCGCTGGTGCACGGCCCCGAGAGCCAGCCGTGGAACATCGGCGGCAGCGGCACGCGGTCTTTCTACTTCCTTGACCCGGACGGCAACAGCTTGGAGCTCTACTGCGACATGATGAAGGTGCCTGACGGTGAGCAGTTCCCGCGACAGGAGTATCAAGACGTGTTCAAGGACTAGATACCAGGACACTGAAAGAAGACTCCCTTCTATATAATCGGGGGGGGTCTTTGTATTATCAGCCACAAAGAAGAAGCCCAGCTCCGAATTACCGGAGCGGGGCTTCTTGGATTCCTTAGCTACTTAGGTCTACTTCTTAACGGCCTTAATGTTCTCCATGTGGGTCCACGTACCGGTGATAGCCCCCGGCCAGACCCAATCCGAAACAAACTTGGAGTTGATTACTGCTTCGGCTGGGAGCCAGAAGAGCGGGATGCCAATGAACTCGTCAAAGAAGATGTCACCCATCCGTCGCGCCAGTGCATCAGCCTTTACAGGATCAAGGGTCTGAATGAACTCGCCCATGATCTTGCTGCTTTCAAGGATCTCCACACCGCCGCCCCGTGGCGGGAAGGAGGTGTTGTATACCTTGGGGCCGATGGTGATGTTGGAGCTGGTGCCACCCATGGCGATTTCCCGGGTGTACTCAAAGGCACGGCCCTTGGCCCTGCGGATGGCGTTGTCCTGTGTGTACTGGTTGACTTTCACACCAATGTCTCTCCAGTAGCCGGCCAGGACCTCCATGATGTCATCGGCGCTGGCGTACCGGGAGATGGGCGCCACTTGGACGTCAATCTCCAATGGGTTGCCGGAGTTGTAACCAGCCTCTTCAAGGAGGGCCTTAGCAGCGTTTGTGTCAAACCCATACTTGCTCTCAAACTCAGCTTCCCAACGAGGGTTCCAGCCTAAGCGTCCAGGATTGAGGTGGTTTACCTGCATAAGTGAACCCTTGCCGCCAAAGAAGGCCGAGTTGACCTCGTCCCTGTTGATGGCCTGGTTTAGGGCCTGCCGAACGCGCACATCCAGGAAGGGGCTGCCGTTGTCCTGGTAACCGTTGGATGTTGCGTGGGATTCCAGCTCGTACTGGCCCCGGAACTGGGCGAAGGCGCGCAGAGCCGTCACGTTCCCGGTGGCCACCTTAAACCCAGCCTTCACAGCTTCTACAAGCTGGTCCTCAGGCAGGTTGGTGATGTGGATCTCCTCCGTCAGGAGGCCAGCCTGGCGGGTTGATGCCTCATTGATGAACTTGATCTCAAGTTCCTGGAAGTCCGGGGTAATGCGCCAGTGGTCCGGCGTCCTCTCAAAGACGATGTTCTGGGATTGGGCGCGTTCCAGGTACTGGTATGAGCCAGTGCCCACTATCGGCTCGTCCTGGCCTATGACCACCGGGTCTCCCGCGGACTCCAAGTGTTTCTTAGAGATGATCTCCATGCCGCCCTGATGACGGGCGGTCTGGGCAAAGAAGTTGCTGTTGTTTTGGGAGAGCTTGATGATCACCTCGTGGTCGTTCACTGCTATAGCTTCCGGGGTGACGTTGATGAAGTAAATCACTTCACCGTGGAGGGAGTCCTCCCGCTGGTGGTTTTTAAGGGTGAAGACCACGTCGGCGGCGGTGAACTCACCCCAGCCCTTCTGGAACTGGATGCCTTCCCTGAGCTTGAAGCGGACCTGAGGCCCGTCCTCTACGGCCCATTCCAAGGCCAAGCCAGGGAGCATCTCGCCGGTTACTGGATCCATGTCAATCAGGTACTCGTAGATAGGCTTCATCTGCCACATGGTGGTTTGGCCGATGTGCCTGGTCTCATTACCCTCCAAGCTGGGGGCCTCAAAGGCCGTTACCACGCGCTTGATCAGCGGCTCCATGGCTGCCGGGACAGCGGTTGCTGCTGCAGGTGCGGACGTGGGTGCTGCTGCAGGTGCGGACGTGGGTGCTGCAGCAGCAGCTGCTGCAGGAACTGACGTGGCTGGGGCTGCTGAGCCCGAATCCACATCGTCATCGCCGCTGGAACAGGCTACTGAAAGCATCGCGGTGACTACCGCTAAAACTGCTATCAGTAGCAGTTTGCTTAACTTAGTTTGACTGAACATAGGACACCCTCCTTTTTCTCTCCCCTCGGAGTTCGGCAACACACACTATTATGTCTTTTAACGAGATTGTCAACGGTCGTTCGGCTCATAGATACGAAATTATTCTGGATTCGGGTAAAATTAGATGCCGGGTTAATGATGATAGGTGCGGGATCTGGTGCGTGAATTGTGCGCGGGTGCCCCTTACCAGAGCTGTTCTGATGCCAGTCGAGCGCCCTCTGCCAACGACTGGATCTTGGCCCAAACGATCTCAGGCTCAACGGTGTGCGTAGCGCTGGCGAAGGTGCCGAAGCCGCAGTCACTACCCGCTATCACGCGCTCCTTGCCCACAACCTCTGCGTATCGCACGATGCGCTGCGATACTACTTCTGGGTGCTCAATGTAGTTGGTGGTGGAGTCAATGACGCCGGGGATGATGACCATATCGTCCGGGAGTCTGATGTCCTGGAACACGTTCCACTCATGCTCGTGGCGCGGATTAGCCCCTTCGAAAGAGATGGCGCCTACCTTGGCCTTCAACACGGCTGGTAGGATGTCTCGCAGCGGTATGTCCCTATGGTGTGGCCCCTCGTAGTTCCCCCAGCAGAGATGGATACGTACCTGCTCAGCGGGGATGTTCTGCAACGAGTGGTTCAGGGCTTCAATGTTGCCTTCAGCGATCTTCACGAACTCCTCAGTGGTCAGGTCTGGGAAGCGCAGGTGCCTACCCATCGCCAGATCAGGGCAATCGAGCTGCAACAGGAACCCAGCCTGGGTGATCGCTTCAAACTCGTCCTTCATCACGTCGGCCAGCGTCGCCAGATACTCGTCACGCGTTGGGTAGTACTGGTTCTGCAGGAAGTGGGCGATGACCCCCGGCGATGCAGCGGTCATGAAGGCCTCTTCGGACGGGTTTGCGGACACGGCGGCACGAAGAGTATCGATGTCCGTCTGAACGGCGGACTTGTCCTTCCATGCGATAGGGCCGTTGCACGATGGCCTTGCTACGCCTGGCGACCGTTGTTGACGGGCCAGCGCATCCGGAAAGTCAGCCCAATCTGCGCGGATGCTCACACCAGCCTCGCCGTCAAAGCCAGTGAGCCGGTCCTTCACGTACGTTGAGTAGCCTATCTTGCCCTGCTCGCCGTCACTGACGATGTCCACGCCAGCTTCCACCTGCTGCCGCACGATCTCCGCCACAGCGCTCTTCACGCTGGAGTCAAAGCCGCTGAGATCGGTCAGGGTCCCGGCTTCCTTGCTGTTCAGGAGTTCAACGATCCCCAACGGTCGTGGCAGGCTGCCAGTGTGGGTTGTCAGAATACGTGACGTGCTGCGCTTCATGGGGCTCCTTTGCAACGGGCATTTTTATCGGGTTGAATATAGACTGTTGGGAGTCAGAACACCAGCGTACGCAAGGAGACCACAAATGGCTGACCAGACCCCTCAGGAATCCGCTGCGCTTTACCGTACAACCACGACTCATGCGCTGAGTATCCTCAACGGTGTGCAGCTTCACCAGCTTGATGACCCTACTCCCTGCTCAGAGTGGAATGTGCGAGACCTCATCATGCATTGCATCGGCGGGTAACAGTTTTCTGGTGGGATGCTGGCGGGGAAACCAACGGGCATCGAGTTTGGAGGCATCGCCACGATATCCGGCGCAGAGTTCCTGTTCACCGAATTCATGGACCAACTCGTTCATAGTTGGGACCTGGCGATCGCAACGGATCAGGACGCTACACTGGAACCCGCCCTCGCCGAAGCGGCGCACACGCTGTTCCAATCCGGAGGGTTGTTCGGGCCGGGCGGGATAGGCGAGGCCATCGAGGTTCCGGAGACTGCCAGCAGCCAGGACAGACTCCTCGCTGCGGTGGGCCGCAACCCTGGCCATCCCATCGCCTAACAAAAAGAAAGGGCCTCCATTGGAGACCCCTTCTCTTCATGCTCTGGTATATGGGTTAGATTGCTCTCTTCATGCATCGATGGCGGAGATGTCAGGCCAGTTTTGGAATGACCTCATTGATGAGCATCTCAGTCGAGTGCGTCCACTTGTCCTTGGGAAGCCACTCGTGGCCCATTGCGAGGAGCACGCCGAACCCGCCGACTTCGTCCGAGAGGGCTTGGAGCTTCTCTGCGACCTCGTCCGGGCTACCGACGATCCAGACGTTGTCGGCCATGTACTCCGCCGTCACGTCCGAGTCTGCCATGTCCGGGTTTTTCTTGACCAGGTCCAGGTGTTTGACCTTGGGAAGCAGCTTGCGGAAGTATTGATCGAAGTCGCGGGCCAGGACGCCTTCCAGCGCCTCCTTGCGTGCTTCCTTGCTGGTATCGGCAACATAAATCTCGCGGGCGATGCGCCACGTTGCGCGGTCGGGGTGCCTTCCGGACTTGCTCGCGCCGAGTTCCACTGCGTCCCAATGGGTCTTGAGGACGCGACCCGGTACCAGGTTGATGCTCATAGGAATCCAGCCACGCTCGCCTGCTTGTATCAGAGTATCCGAATTCTCTGTGACTCCTGCGACACCGATGGGCGGGTGAGGCAACTGGTAGGGCTTCATGTGAAACCGAAGGCCTATCTCGTCGTCAGGCTCCGGGATCGTGAAGCGCCAGAACGGTGATTCGTAGAGCCCGGGCTTGGGGTCGTCCCATATCTGCAGGATCAGTTCAATGGCGTCTCTGGTCATTCTACGGTTGTCACCCGTGGAGGGGTCGTAGCCGAACACCTCGAAATCGCCGGGGAAACCACCGGAGCCCACCCCCCAATGGAAACGCCCCTTGGCCATCTGGTCCAGCTGCGCGATACGGTGGGCCACAACGAAGGGGTTGTGGTTGGGCATACACGTAACGCCTGTGCCCAGGATGATGTTCTTGGTGAGCGCCAGCGCCTGCGCAATGAAGAGGTCAGGGGCCGGGATGTTCTCCCACATGGTGGTGAAGTGTTCGCCTATCCAGGCTTCTTTGTACCCCAGCTTGTCCAGCGTGATGATCTGCTGAAGGTCGTCCTCCAGGGTCTGGCTGATGTCTGACCCCGGCGGGTGCATAGGCATGGTGAAGTACCCGACCTCCATGAGGAGCCTCCTTTGCGCTGTAGGCGACTGGAGCTTCTGAGAACGGTTGCGCCCCCAACCTCGATTCGAGACTGAGAGCGCAACCGCCTATTCGTTTAGAGTTGCTGTGGCTACGAGGTGAAGAAGTCCAGGACATCCTTGTTGAACCGCTCTGCTGCCTCGGTTGGCACCAGGTGGCCGATCCCGTCATAGACGATGAGTTTGGAGCCGGGGATGCCTGCTGCGGTGGCCTCGCCCATCTCCAGTGCGTTGGTCTTGTCATCGCTGCCCCAGATCACCAGCGTGGGAGCCTTGATCCTGCCGAGCCGTCGAAGGGTGTTGTAGCGAGGCCGAGTGATGGGGTCAGTCATGTGCTTCATGACCTTGCCGAAAGCCTCATCGTGGCCGGGAAGCTCGGTCTTTTTGATGAAGGCCGCTGACATCTCCTCCAGGTCTACGGTGCCTTCAGGGAATCGGTTTGCGACCTGCGTGCGGATGGATTCATGCGTCGGCATCTTGAAATCGACCATGTTCTGCAGGGGGCGGGTAGCTGTGCCGCCACCGGCGACGTTGACTACCTTGTTGACGCGATCCGGACTCTCGTAGGAGAGCAAAGTCACGATCCAGCCGCCCATTGAGTGGCCGACGAAGTTGGCCTTGTCCATGCCCATCACGTCCATGAACTCTCGTACGTGGTCCACCAGGTAGGCAAAGGACATCTCCTGGTTGAAGATATCGCCCGTCCCCCAGTTCAGGCAGTCGATTGCGTATACGTGGAGCTTCTCAGACATCGGGCCCATGGCCAACGCCCAGTTCTCGCAGCCGCTGGTCCAGCCCGCACCGTGGAGCAGGATGGTGGGATAGCCGGTGCCGGCTTCCCAGTAGCGGGTTTTACCGTGACTCATCTCTGCGAAACTCTCTGTCCATACCTTTGTAACTGTAGTCATAGATCCCTCCTGTAGGTAAATACCAAATTGAAGTTGGGTCTGCCAGTTCTTCGAGTTATGATACCCGCCCTCGAGCAAGATTCAACCCCCGGCGCATATCGAGTACAATGCCCGTGTTTATAGCAACAGGGGAGGCGACTATGACGAATCTCTCAACGCGGTTCCAGATACGGCAGCGCAATCCGGTTTCCGGGCGCACGCTACCTTCGCCTATGCCGGAACCCATGCAGGGTAACTTGGATAGGGCGCAGGCGTTGTTGGCAGAGGAGTTCATGGGCGTCACCACGGACGGTCGCATTGTCCCAGGCCTCTACACGCTGCAAAAGACAGGCCTCTCCATAGACCCGATAAAGAACGCGGCGAACACCTTCCTCGCTTCACTTAATGCCGAGCAGAAGGACACCGCTTCGTTCGATGTCGATAGTAGCGTGTGGCGTCAGTGGAGCAACATTCACCCCTTCCTGATGCGGCATGGGGCGTTTTTGGACGAGCTATCGCCTGCCCAGCAGGACAACGCGATGGCGCTGTTGAAGGAGAGCCTGAGCCCGACAGGGTACCAGACTGCGCGGGACATCATGCGCCTGAACGAGTCGATTCTGGAGATCACGGGCAAAACGGATGAGTACGGCGAGTGGCTGTACTGGATGAGCATGATGGGCACACCATCGTCCGACGAGCCCTGGGGGTGGCAGATAGACGGCCATCACCTCATCATCAACTACTTCATGGTGAATGGCCGCGCGGTGATGTCACCGGTGTTCATGGGTTCCGAGCCCATCGACGCCGATGTCGGCAAGTACGCAGGGACCCGTGTGTTCCACGACGAAGAGCATCTAGGTCTGGTGTTGGCGCAGTCGCTATCGGCGGAGCAGCGGAGTAAGGCGGTCATCGGTGATGAGCTGCCGCCGGAGGTTTTCACCACCGCGTTCCGTGACAACTTCGAGCTGAAGTATGAAGGTATTCGCTACGACGACCTCTCAAGCAGCCAGCAGGGGATGATGCTGAGCGTCATCGACACGTATGTCGTCCGGATGCGACAGGACCAGGCATCGCTCAAGATGGATGAAGTGAAGGAGCACCTGAGGGAGACCTACTTCGCGTGGATGGGTGCAGCTACGGAACAGGATGTCTATTACTACCGCATCCACAGCCCTGTCATCCTCATCGAGTTCGACTACCAGCGCGGAGTGGCGTTGGACACGGATAAGCCTACCAAGGACCACATCCACACTGTGGTGCGGACGCCGAACGGCAACGACTACGGCAAAGACCTGCTGCGCCAGCACCGCGAGAACGCAGACGCCTCACATGGGCACAGAAGCTAGCTAGCGGTTACGCAGGAAACCAGCCCTTGCCGGTGAGCATGCCGCGTATGTACTCTATCTGACCGGTGTGTTTGAAGGTATCGGAACACGCGCCCATGAGGGTGCGCCAAACGGGACGGGGGTCGCCTCTGCCGGGGATGTAGTCGACGTTCTTCGCCAAGTCTTCCGCACTCATGCTTTCCACACGTCTGGTGAACGCCTGGTGCGCTGCGTCAATGTAGCCCCAGAGCAACTCCTGGCTGGGCTTGAACTCGGCAACCTGCTCCAACGTATCGCCAATGCCTGAACGGTCTGCAGGCATGCCGAACTTATCGTGCCAACCGCCGCTGACCCAGACCTCGTCCTCGCCCACAGCCTGGGCGCTCTGTTTGTCTTGCCATCGGTTCGCGTGCCACGCCAGCCACACCATGGAGTTGGTGTCCGCTGTGGGCTGCTTTTGGAGCTGCTCCTCCGTCAGGCCGTCGAAGGCTCGTTTCATAGAGCTATACGCTCCATCCATGAACGTAGTGATGAAATTTGCTACGTCGATTGGCTTATCGGTCGTCATAGTTCTCTCCTGAGCGTTGCGGTTGAGTTACAGGGCATTTGCTATCTGCTGCGCTTCTTGCAGCCCTTCATCGAAGGGTGTGTTGTTGGACAGGCTGATGGTAATGGTGGTGGCTCCTAGTTCGCCCCACGCTTTGGCATCGCTAATGTGGCTGTCAGGGTCTCCGTTCGTGAGGCTCAACCTGCCGTCTATGCCGAGGGTGTCCATGTCCCTGCCGAACTCTGAGGCGTAGGACTTCAACTGGTCCACCATCTCGCCGTGCTTGGCCATGTCCGATTCCATTGGCGAGCCGATCCAGCCGTCCCCGATCTCCGCCGCTCGCTTGATGGCCGCCTGCGACGCACCAGCGATCCACACAGGAATCGGCTGTTGCACGGGTTTGGGGTTGATGCCTGCACCGTGGATGTGGTGCCAGGTGCCTTCAAAATCGATGGAGTCCTGGGTCCACAGCGCACGCATCACCTCGATCTGCTCTGCGGAACGTGCGCCACGGGTGTGGAAGTCCTCGTTCAGGCTCTCATACTCAACGGTGTTCCAGCCCACACCGATGCCCATCTGGAACCGTCCACCGCTTATCAGGTCTAACTCTGCGGCCTGCTTGGCTACGAGCGCGGTCTGTCGCTGGGGCAGGATGAGGATGCCGGTCATGAACCGGATCGTTGTAGTCGCACCTGCCAGGTAGCTGAACAGCGTGAACGGTTCGTGGCTGAAGGTGGCGTTGGTATATGACCGCTTCCAGCCCTCGTGGTACGCGGGATCTGCGCCAAGCACGTGATCGGCAATGACCACGTGGGTCATTCCCAACCCCTCTGCAGTGACAACGAACTCTTTGATCTTGCCCACATCAGGGCCGATGGCTTCCCCTGGGATGGCTACTCCGACTTCCATGAATTCCTCCGTATTAACTCGATGGCGTATTGTCGCGTGACGACTCCGCCGTGTCTACTGGCTGTTCATCCTGTTGATCGAACTCGTGGATGCTCATGATGGCGTTTCGGCGAAGCAATACGTTGATCACGATACCGATGCCGCCCGAAGCGACCATCAACGGCACACCCACTTTCTCGCCGACAACGCCCATGACGGCGCCGCCCACGGCTGTGAACGAGATGGCCAGGCTGTGCAGGCTGACGGCGCGTCCCCTCATGTTGGCCGGAGCCACCAGTTGGATCAGCACGCCGAGTGTCAGGTCGTAGGCGTTCAGGAATGCCATCACTGCACCGGCCAGGAAGATAGACAACGGGAGCGAGCGTGAGAACGCGAAAGCCGTGAGGGCTACCCCTGCACCTAACGCGTTCCAGAACACGATTCGAGGTTTGTTTCGAGAATCGCCTTTGGCGGCCATGATGATCGTCGCTACAAAGAGACCGGTGCCGATACCCGCTTGCAGGTAGCCCATGCCAATGGCGTCCACCTCAAGGACGTTCTTGGCCATAATCGGGACCATTACCAGAAACGCGAATCCCAGGGTCTCCATAACAATACTGACGGTGAAGAGGATGCGCAGAGCAGGGTTGGCGGCAGCGTATTGCAGACCTTCCAACGTCTGCCGCAGGATGTGGCCGCTGGAGGACTCTACCGTTCCCGAAACCCTGACTAGGGCGAGGAATGGAAGGGAAATGGCCAAACTACCGGCGATAAGGGCATAGGCGGCCCAAATCCCCGACCACTCGATCAATAGGCCCGCCAGCAGTGCTCCACCTATCATCATGGGAGTGTTGGACACACGCCAGAGCGATACGCCGTTCACTAGCTTGCCTGGCCCCACGATGTCGTAGATGAATCGATTGATACCTGTGAACCGTGTGGCCCTGAGGCAGCCGATGATAAAGGCGAGGGCTATGGCCATCCACAGCTCGATCACGTCAAGGTAGGTCGCCACTGCCATGAGGGCGGCCATTGTGGTGCTGATGACCCCCTCGAGGAGGAGGAGGCTCCTGCGTTGGAAGCGGTCTGCAAGTGTTCCTGCCAGGGACGAGAAGAGGAACTGCCCACTACCCAACACCAGGGCGTAAATACCTGTCCAGAAGGCGGAATCGCCTGAGAGTTCCAACACCAGCCAACCATGCACGGCCATGCGGACGTTCATGTCCACCGCGGCAAAGGTGCTGTTGATGTAAAAGAGCTTGTAGCCCGGCGCTTTGAAGGAAGCCAGCATTGTATTTGGAGCAGAGTCGTTCAGAAGAGGGCCTCCGGAAGAATGACGGATTCAGCGTTGCTGCGAATGGTAACAGAAACACCTCTGCGCTACCGATTGGCCCCTCAACTTTTCGACGAATGTAGATTGCAGTGTCTACAGGTTAAGGATATTCCCCTCGGCGTCCACGTCGAGAGCCCTGGGAGAGCCCGGCAGGCCCGGCATGGTCATGATGCTCCCGGCGATTGGGTAGATGAACCCCGCGCCCACGGACGCCCGCACGTCTGACACCTCGAACGTGTAGCCGGACGGTCGACCCTTCAGCGATGCCAGATGGGAAATGGAAAAATTCGTCTTGGCCATACAGACTGGCAGTTCACCCCAACCGTTGGCCTCGTAACTACGAAGCGTGCGCTGCGCGGCGGGACTCCAGGAGACATCGTCGGCGTTGTAGACCGTGTGGGCCAGCGCCAGCACCTTGTCCTGAATGGATGCCTCAACCGGGTACAGATACGTTATCTCCGGTGATGGCCCTTCTGTCGCCTTGATAACGGCCTCTGCAAGCTCGATTGCGCCTGCACCACCCTCTGCGAACACCCGACTCTCCACCGCAGCGAAAGCGCCAGCCTCTTCTGAACCCTGCTTGACGATGGCCATCTCGGCATCGGTGTCCGTGGGGAAGTGGTTGATGGCCACCACAACCGGCAGCCCCAACGCCTTCACAACGCCTATCAGGTGGGCCAGGTTCTCCATGCCCTTGCGTACGGCGTCCTCGTTGGGTGTGTCCAACTCTTTGGTCGCCATGCCGCCGTGGGACTTCACTGCTCGCACTGTAGCTACCAGCACCGCCGCGTCTGGTTCCAGGTCGTTGAACCGTGCCTTGATGTGCATGAACTTCTCAAACCCTAAGTCAGCGCCGAATCCCGCCTCCGATAGGACGAAGTCGGCATATCCCAGAGCCAGCTTGTCGCCTACCACCGAACTGCATCCGTGGGCGATGTTGCCGAAGGGGCCTGTGTGGACGATGACCGGCTGGCCCTCCGTGGTCTGAACCAGGTTGGGCAGGATTGCGTGGCGAAGCAGGGACATGAGCGACCCCACGGCGTTCACGTCGGTCGCAGTCACGGGCACCTTCTCTGAGGTGTAACCCACCACGATCTTGCTCAGCCGCTCCCGGAGGTTATCAAGGCTGCTTGCCAGGGCCAGAATCGCCATAATCTCGGATGCTGTGACGATATCGAAACCTGTCTCACGCATGGGAGCGTTCGCCGCCCCGCCGATGCCCGTCACGATACTTCGCAGTGCGCGATCCTCCACATCGGTCACGCGTCGCCAGGTGATGCTCTCAGCCCGGAAGCCTGGGATCAGGCCGCGCTGAGCAACGTTGTCCGTGAGCGCTGCCAGGAGGTTGTGGGCTGAGCCTACAGCGTGAGCATCGCCGGTGAAGTGGACATTCACCTCGTCCTGGGGCTCCACCAGCGAGAGGCCGCCTCCGGTGCCGCCGCCTTTGATGCCGAATATGGGGCCGAGGGACGGTTCACGAAGGGTAGCTACAACGCTTTTGCCAAGTCGCCCGAAGGCCTGGGTCAGCCCCACCACTGTGGTGGTCTTTCCCTCACCGGCGGGTGTGGGCGTGATGCCAGTCACCACCACCATCTTGCCTCGTTTCTCACCGCTACGGATGGCCTCTAGGGGTATCTTTGCTTTGTAGTGGCCCTGTGGAATGAGGATCTGCGGGTCAAGTCCTAAATCTTTGGCCACTTCTACTATTGGTCGCATACGATTATTCGCGGCACATGGCGCAGTGTGGGTTACGGATGCCGCTACTTCCTCCGGTCGTTAATAGGTTGCTATGCCAGAACCGCCCCCAGGCCGAACAAGCAGCCTGAGGGCGGTAATGATTCAATGTGAGTTGGAGACTAGCGACGGAACTTCACACGTCCGTCAGGAGTACCGCCGTCTACCTGGTCCAGATCGATGATGACCGCTGCGCCGGCTTCCCAGGACTCGTGGTTCTGCTCAACCTCCGGCGATTCGTCAAAGATTTGCTTGCGCACTGCCGGATCGGCGTCAACGCGGGCCGTGCCCTGCAAGATGATGGTGGAGCGCGTTGGGTTATCGCGGAACAGGAAGGACATGCTAGGATTGGTGCCAACAGCCTCGGCTAAGCCCGAGTCCTTGCGTGCCCAGATACTTAGCGAGTGGTCGCCGTACGTCCGGACGCTGCCTCGCAGGGAAATCTTGGGCTTGCCGTCCTTGCCCACGTAGGTCACGGACAGGGGTATGTCGTTGGCCAATGCCGAGTTGATTCGACTCGAGATGAAATCTGGGAGGACATCGGTCTCAACCAGTTGTGTCTTCACAATGTTCTCAAGGTTGACCTTGTTGATCTGATCGGAGTCGTTGAAGCCAAAGGTGACATTCACCTCTGCGGGGCCTGCGCCTACGGGCTTCATCGTCGCATTGACCACCACGTCGGAACCTGTCTCCTTGGCTGCGCCCCATGTACCGTTGCGATACACGGGTGTCTGCGGCCAAACGCCGGTGATGCGGCTGAGTACTTCGTCGTGACCCTCAAACGTGCGGTTGCCAACTGTGGATACGACGTCCTGTGCGATGTGTTTGTCTGCGGCTGCCGCTGCGCCCTTGTCCCCGGTGGCCAGCGCCTTTGCATACGCATCTGCTGCTGCCAAACGTTCCTTTGTAGCCATGGTGCTCTCCCCCTATGTTTGTACTACTATCGATGGCCGAAACTCCACGGAAAAGACTCCGCTGGTAATATCTTCGGCGGCAAAAATGCTACTGCCTTGGGCCTGCGAGGTCAAGTGCCACAGATGGATACTATGTATCCGCGATACACGCGGCCTTGTATCTCCGGGCCGTCCACTGCGTACCGATGGGCGCGGAATATCGTCCGATTCCGTTGGTCGCCACGCCAGGGGAGGTCTCCGGGTTCATGTACTCCCAAACAATTTCGCCCTCAGTTGTGACCTCAACCAGTCGACCAGTTCGGCCATCGCAGATGAGGGTGTTGCCGTTGGGGAGTCGTTGCGCGCCGCTGATGCCCGTGCTGAACAGTGATAACGGCGGATCGCCGCGATACTGCCAGACGATCTCGTTGGTCTTGGGGTCCAGCTCCACCACACGGGAGTAGCAGCTGCCTCGGATGCGATGCTCACCGTTGTCGAACACCAGGAAGTTTCCGTTCTCGAGTTCTGTAGGGTTATGTTGGTGGGAGAACTCACCGGGCCCGAACCTCCAGTTCACGTCGCCGGTGGGCTTGTCGATGATGAGGATGGTACTGGTCTGCCGGAAGCTCAGCAGGAGGTTTCCGTCCTGCAGTTCCGTCACACCGTTGCAGTGCGTCCACTCATGGCGTCCTTCAAGAGCACATATGACCTCATGGGCAGGGTCAAGGTGGTCTGAGCCGTGCCACTCCCATGCCGTTGAGCCGTCAGGAGCCAATTCTCGTAGGTAGTCGCTGACGACTTCATGGTCCTCTTCGCCGGGAGCTACGGACCCGCCCTGTATCTTGGCTACAAGCTCTCGCGCCAACGGTTCCCAGCCTATGACCATCGTGTTGCCGTTCCGGAGGATCTCATGGTCGTGGTGGATGGCAGGGTTGTCGTATCGCCATATTACATTGCTGTCCCAGTCCAGCTCGACGATGGTGGCACTCGCCCCACCAAACCCCAACAGCTCTTCGCCGGACTGGCAACGCAGTGACAGGTTGCCGTTGGGTCGCATGAAGCCGTAGTAGGGTTGCACTAGCGATGGAGGTGTCCAGTTGTGGACGACCTTGCCATCCAAATCGATGAGGTTGACGCGGTCAGACCCGAAGGTGGTGTACACCGTTACGCCGGGAAACGCTTTCTCTCGATCCCAGTGCGTCATACCCGTTGAACCGAAGATCGGAAATCCCATGTGTCTCTCCCGTTTTTTCAAGGAATGCGGTGCTGTCAGCCTTCAATGACTGTCTCAGATGCGCTCTTCGGCTGTTCTCTACCAAGGTTTCGAACAACTTTATCTCGGCCAAGCACGGAGAGGGCTATGACACAGGCAATTGTGCCGCCGATGGCCACGGCTGCGGACGCGCCGATACCGCTTGCCAGAGCCCCTACCTGCATCTGGCCCATAGGTTGTGCAAGAGTGTAGGTCATACCCCAGATGCCCATGACGCGACCACGGTACTCGTTCGGCACCTCTGAGTGGAGGATGCTCTGCCCGATAACGGTGAACATCTCGTTGCCCGCGGCGGACAACCACTCCATCGCCAGGAGTAGGGCGTACCAGGGGGACAGAGCGAAGACGATGACCGATCCTCCAAATGCCAGTGCGCTTCCCAGCAGGATGCGACCTTTGCTCCGAGTACTGCCTATCGAGCCACCGACAATTGCGCCAGTCAACCCGCCGATGCCTCCTGCAGCGAAGATGTAGCCAATGGCCGACCCCGATGCTTCTCCCATCAACTCTTTAGCGAACACTGGGACAAGGATGATGTGGGAGCCTGCGAAAAAGGCGTTCATCAGGCTTGTGCCGATGATGACCCTGAATATCCGGTTGTTGCGTACGTACTTGATGCCGTCTTTCAGGTTCTCAATCCCAGAAGCGCCCTGTGCTCGCTGTATCTCTTTGGGCCGTGTCCGGTACACCATGAAGCTGTAGAAGAAGGTGCCCACAGAGACCATGTACAACACCACGCCAGCGCCCTGCAACGGAATTCCCAGGTGGTCAATGAGCAGGCCCGCAAACACCGGGGCGAAGATGCGCGCTCCTGGATGGATGGCCGAGTTCAGCCCAACGGCGCTCGACATATGTTGATGGTCGATCAAGCTGGGGAAGAAGGCCTGCCTCGACGCTTGCTGGAAGGACTGGACAGCTCCGATGCCGAACACGATAGCTAACACCTGCCAGACTACGATGTTCTCCGTAAATGTGAGCGTGGCAAAGAGGGCCCAGAGGAAACCGTTGATGGTGATGGTGATCATCAACAACCGTCGCTGGCTTACCTTGTCGGCCATGATGCCGCCGAGGAGGCCAAGGAACACCGCAGGTGCGGCGCGGGCCAGGCCCAGCAACCCGAGTGATAGCGCTGAACCTGTCAGGTCAAAAATCAACCACGCCTGAACCGTGATGGCCATCTGCTGACCGATGACAGACGCGAAGTTCCCAGACCAGTACAGCCGGAAGTCCCGGTGCTGCAATGCCTGGGTGATGGCGAGTTTTTGGCCTATGTTGTTTATGATCATGGTAGGTACGGGTGTGCCTGATACAAGCCTTCTAGTGGAGTGAGAGCATCCTACGCCAATGGGGATGTGTCCGTCTAGAAGCCCAAGGATTTGTTGAAGTTTCTGGCGCTGCGATGCACGAAATCAATAGACCCCCTCATGAGGGGGTCTATTGATTTCGCCAACCGGGGTTACCAGCTGGCTCCTACCAAGCTACAGTCAACCTAACTGCGCTCAGTTGCTATTACAGATGCTGTATTGATCACTGCCGGTACCGTGTCATTGAAAGAGATGCCACGATCCTGGAGCAGCGACACCGATCGCAACCGGTAATCAGAACCCTTTTCAGGAGTGAATGGGTCACCGCCCTCCATGATCTCTCTCGCACCTCTGAGATATATCCTTCGCAGGTTGATGATGGCGGAGTCCGATGTTCCCAGGTGCTCCTTGGTCCTATCACAGATGGCACCCATGCCTTCCTGGATGCCCGCGTCCTGCACTGAGCCGTTTGCGATGCCCGTGAAGTTCACATTGCGTTGCATCTCACGGTCAATACCATAGTCGTTATCTTTATTGATGGTTGCCCGCAAGGTGCGGGGCTCCAGTTCAAGGTCGCTGGCGGGGTGGTTCTCGCCCTTGTTCAGAGGCCTGCTTGCGTTCCAGCTGTACGTGAACATCCAGCAGTTCTCGTCGTCTGCAGGAATCCATCCATGGCCGCTATACGTTAAGTCGTCGGGGTTACCGATGGAACCTGGAATGATCGTGAAGAATGGCATCATGAACGGGGTGATGCGCCAGTAGTATTCATCGTTCTCCGCGTCACGGTTTGCACCGTACACGAAGCCATAGTTGGTGTCCTGTACGACGAATCGAGGAGCGCTGTCACCGATCATGGCGGTAGGCTGCATTGTCCCTCTCCGTACTGGACGCGCTTCCGGGTGGTCACGCTGATAGGGCGTCAGGCCGGAGTGAAGGAAGGAGACGTGGCTGGAATCGATCCCGCCTTCGATGCCCTGGACGTAGTTGTTCTCCTGAAGACGTCGCGATACCTTGCGGTGGCTGTCGGGCACCATGGCCCAACCCACTTCCGGCAGGTCCGGCTGATGCTCCACGGGGCCCATGTACGCCCAAATGAAACCACCCCAGTCACGCGCCGGGTAAGACTTAATCTTAACCTTGTCCTTGAAGTTACTCTCGGAGGGCTCTGAAGGCATATCCACGCATTCGCCGTTCACGTCAAACTTCCAGCCGTGATAGACGCAGCGCAGTCCACACTCCTCATTGCGACCGAAGAACAAGCTGGCGCGGCGATGGGGGCAGTAGTTGTCCAGCAGGCCAACATCGCCGTTGGTGTCCCGGAACGCTACCAGTTCCTCATTAAGGATCTTCACGCGCACCGGAGGGCTGTCTGGCTCTGCGATCTCGTCGGAACAGAGTGCCGGGATCCAGAATCTGCGCAGGTAGTCTCCCATAGGGGTACCGGGGCCTGTCCTGGTGATCATTTCATTATCGTTCTGGGTCAGCATGTGTCCTCCCCATATTTGTTGATTCTCGTAGGCTGATAGCAGTCACTATCAGCCTACGAGCGAGGTTACTTCTTGGCAACCTGGATGTTACCGAAGTGACTCCAAAGGCCGGAGACGTTGCCGGGCCATACCCAACTTTCCACGAACTCCGGGTTCAAGACGATCTGCGGTGGGAGCCAGAAGAGGTTGATCGCTATATGAAGCGGGTGGGCGATGTCGCCTAGCTGCCGCAGCAGTGCGTCTTGCTCTGTTGCATCCATCTTGCTCTGAAGATCCTTGATCAGGTCTTTAAGGAACAGAGGCTCAAACCCGCCGCCCCTGGGCGTGATATTGGCGTGGTGGACCCGCGTGCTCTGGACATCAAAGGAGGCGGTGGACGTCAGGCCTATCCAGTTCTTCAGCTTCAGCGCCCTGGACCGAGGTCGGTGGGCGGCCGAATCGGGGGCCTCGAGTTTCGGCTTGACGCCTATGTCCTGCAACATCCCCGCGATGGCCTCCATTGTGTCAGCCGCCGCGGCAAAGGAAGCCACGTTACTGACGTTAACGACGATTTCCAAGGGGTTGTTGGGACCGTAGCCAGCCTCTGCCAATAGTGTCCGAGCCGCCGCCGGGTCATAGCCGTATTCCTCTGGATAGGCGGCTTTCCATGCCGGGTTGAAAGCAGGGCTGGACTCGGGGATGGCCTGGATGATCATGTTCTGGCCCGCCCCGCGGAGGAATGCTTCGTTCAGCGCGTCCTTGTTGACCGCTTTGTTAAAGGCCTTCCGCACCTTTGCGTTTAGCCAGGGTGAGTCGCAGTGGACGTACCCACAGGGGGTGTTTTGCGCTTTATAGCTGCGGTCCGTTGAGTCGATGTAGCCTCCCTGGAACGCTCCGAAGATCCTCGCGCCCTGCTGGGTGCCCTGTGAAACGACCATTCCTTCATTGGAGGCCAACTCGGTGCTATCTGCCCCCAACTGGGTGATGTGGATCTCGTCCGTCAGAAGCCCTGCCAATCGGGTGGATTCCTCGTTCATCCACCGGATGGTCAGCTTGCTGAATTCCGGGTTATAGCGCCAGTGGTCGTAGTCCACTCGCTCGAACTGGATGTCCGTTTGCTGGTCACGGCTGACGAACTGCCAGGGAGAAGTGCCCGCCGTGGGCGCAGTGGTCATCATGGGCGGTCCTGAAGCCGCGTAGTCCGCAGCGCCCATGATCTCCATGCCACCGACCTGCGCGGAGAGCCTCCTCATCTGCTCTGCCAGTGGGCCTGGGAGCTGCCAGATGAACTCCAGGTCGCTGACCGCTTCGATGGTAACCGTCTTGTAGTTCCGTTGGTGGGTATGCGACGAGTCCTCGGCGCCAAACTCGCCTACGGTGAGGGCCACGTCTCTGTAGGAGAGCTCTGAGCCGTCATGGAAGCGAACTCCGTCCCGCAGCTTGATGCGTATATCAGAACCGTTCGGCTCCACGGACCACTCCGTGGCCAGCTGCGGTATCAATGCCCCAGTATTGGGATCCGTACCAATCAAGTACTCGTACATGGGTACCAATTGGATCTGCGACTGCGGAGACAGCCCTCTGCCGACGTTGTTAGACAGCAGCGAGGGTAACTGCGCCCCAATGATGACCTTATCCGTCACCGGAGTCATTGCTGCTGGCATCGCTGCGGCAGCTGCTGTTGGTGCAGGCACCGCTGCTACTGAAGTAGCTGCCGGTGCCGAAGGAGCCTGTGTGGCCGCTGCCGGTGCGCCTACGTTGGTATCGTCATCCTCATCCCCGTCGCTGGAACAGGCGGTTACCAACACCAACGCCATGACCAAAACCATTGGCCAGACTATGAACTTCAACGCTAGTCGATTTGGCATGTCTTCCTCCCCCTTGTTTTGTTCTATGAGCACCTCTGACCACTACCCTGAGAAAGCTGCTTAGATGTCCTTAAGTCCTAACACCTGCTCGCTTGCCTGCTTCCAGATAGGCTTCTCCCAGGGTCATGAACACCATTGACTTCTCGCCTTTGAACTGAATAGTGTACTGAAGCGGCTGATTCGACTCGTAAAGTTCGAATATCTCCGCATCCCCGTTGGGGCCAGATACGACTTCTACTTTGGTTGCTTCTACTGCCATCGCGCCTTCTCCTCGGTTGTTCCAGGCTCCAGAAT
Organism: uncultured Dehalococcoidia bacterium; assembly: GCA_913049785.1. Lineage (GTDB taxonomy): Bacteria > Chloroflexota > Dehalococcoidia > Lucifugimonadales > UBA1127 > UBA1127. The sequence goes on from CAJWXP010000007.1 coordinate 31,160, forward strand.
GACGTTGTCACCCTCCCCGAGGAGCCAGACGGTACACCAAGCCTGTATAACTTCTAGCTAACCAGCTGGTTGTTCTTCTTCTGAAAGGGCTCCCCATTGCAGATCTTGAGTCGCCTCGATCCCGTTGATACCGTTGGGTAACAGCGTTGAAACCGAGCGCACTTTGTAGAGCTCAGGATCATCCACTGCAGGCGGTGGCGTTCCGTCTTCACGGAATGCCAGGGCATGCTTCACCAGCAACCGTCGCATCCGGATGATACCGGTGTCGGTTACCGCCAAGTGCTCCTGTTCACGCTTGTAGATCACGCCCATGCTCTCTGTCATGCCGTTGTCCTGACCACGGCCAGGGAGGCCGCTCCAGCCAAGACCACCGACTTTAGCGCGCTGGGCATCACGGTCTATCAAGTAGTCGTTCTCTCGGACGCCAGCAATCTTGAATCGGTCGTACCAGCCGGTTCCGTTGTATGACGCGTTCAAATGGAAGGAAGTAGGCAGGCCATCGACTATTTTCGGGCCGCCAAAGCCTGGCCGCGGGGGCTCAGAACTTGAACGGATGCTCACGTGCCATCGCATGCAGTTCTGATCATCCATGGGCACTACAGCGATGAAAGACTTCTCTCTGAAACTGGCAGGGATCATTGCATAGAAGGGGAAGAGGAAGTGGGCGATGCGCCAGTAGGTGGAATCCTCTTCCGCCGGGCGGTTGTTGCCTGATGTGCAGCCGAACTCCGTGTCTGTAACGAAGTGCCGCGCCCAACGGGTCTTCAGTGCATAGCGCTCAAACGTTACGTCTGTTGCTTCGTCAATCTCTTCAGGTTGGCGGGCACCCGCGTGGAGCCAACTGACGTGGCTTGTATCGTAGTCTCCTTCTAAGGACTGCATCCAGTTGCACTCAGAGTAGTACGCACTGATGGTGTACTCCCCCTCAGGCTGCATGTTGGCTACCAGCGAGGGTAGTGGCGGCGGCTCGCTGCGGGCTCCCATATACACCCAAATGAGGCCACCCCGCTCCTGTACCTGATAGGTGACCGTCCTGACTTTCTCCAAGTACCTGCTCTCCGGCGGCTCTGAAGGCATATCGACGCAGTGACCGTCGGTGTCGAACTTCCAGCCGTGATAGACGCATCGAAGACCTTCCTCTTCATTGCGGCCATAGAACAGCGAGGCACCACGATGGGGGCAGGAATTGCCGACGACGCCGATCTTTCCCGATGTCGCACGAAAGGCGATCAGGTCTTCGCCAAGGAGTTTCAAACGTACGGGGTCACAGTCAGGCGCTGGCAACTCGTCTGATGTCATAGCTGGCATCCAGTACTCACGCATCAGGTCACCCATGACGGTGCCAGGGCCAACTCGCGTTAAAATCTCGTTCTCTTCTTTGCTCAGCATCCCCTATTCCTCCTCAATTTCTCCGTCCACCGAGAAATCCACGATTGATTCGCGGGCATATTGTATGAAGTTCCGCGTGGCGTCAACGCCTTGATTACACTGCTGGGGAGTACCCTTCTCCTTCAAACAACGCCTCATGTAAGGCGTCCTGCCACCTGACATTCTCAGGCAGCACACGTTCAATGGCGCGGATCCCGTAGTACGTGCCAGCTACGCCTGGAGGGCTCCCGCCGTCTTCAACGATCTTGGCAGCCTCCAGCAGCATGCGACGTGCAGAGATGATGGCTCGGTCTGTTGTGGCCAGGTGTTCATGGGACCTGTCGTACTGGATGCCCATGGACTCCTGAATGGCCCTGTCCTGCAGGTTTGCGGCACTCTCAATGCCTGTGTAGGTCTTGGTTCGCTGCACTTCTCGGTCGATTCCGTAGTCATTGTCGCGGTTCCAGATGCATCGGAAGCCATTCTCCACATCGATGTACTTGTAGACCTCCGGGCCGTGCTTGGACCGTAGCTCATCGCTGAGGGGTTCCGGAGCCAGCGTGTACGTCCAGTTGTAGACCATGCAGTTGTCGTCATCCATAGGCACCCACATGTGTCCGGCCACCATCGGCGGTGAATCGCCTCGACCTACGGTGTTCTGGTTTGGCCGTAGCTGGGTGAAGGGCATGACGTAGTGGTATGCGCGGACAAAGTTGCCGTCCAGGTCAGGCACAGGACGAACCGAACCGTAAGTGTAGCCATAGTCCGTAGGCTCAACTTCAATGTGGGCAACGGTTGCACGCTGTTCATAGCGAGCGGCGTTGGTGATGTCATTGTTATGAAGATAGGTAGCGTGGATGGAATCAATGCCACCCTCAAGTGCCTGGGACCAGTTGCCCTCCTGCTTCACTTTGGTGACGCCTCTGTGCGTGTCCGGCACCTGTGTCCACTCGAACTTGGGTGGGGGAGGCTGCTTGTCCGGCGGCCCCATGTATGTCCAGATGACGCCGCCCATATCCAGGCACGGATATGAGGTTATTTTGACCTTGTCCTTGAAGTTGCTCTCAGCGGGCTCGCTGGGCATGTCGACACAGTTGCCGTTCACATCGAACTTCCAGCCGTGGTACACGCAGCGCAGTCCGCATTCCTCGTTCCGACCGAAGAACAGGCTGGCGCGACGGTGGGGGCAGTAGTTATCAACTAAGCCGATATTGCCATCGGTGTCCTTGAACGCGATGAGTTCCTCACCAACTAGCTTGACGCGGACGGGCGTGCAGTCAGGCTCCTCCAACTCCCAGGAAAGCAATGCTGGCAGCCAGTAACGCCGCATCACCTCTCCCATAGGCGTTCCGGGCCCGGTGTGGACGATGATCTCGTTCTCTTCTCTGTTCAGCATTGAACTCCCCTTCCCCCACTTTTGCTAAAAGACGTTGTTGCTAGGCCGCTCCGACAGCCACCTTCTCTGTGGTCTCCTCAAATGTGACCTTTTTATCCATCACATCGGCGACGGAACGGACGCGGTAGGCCGAGCCCTTCATGGGCACGAAGGGCTCTTTGCCCTCCAACAGGTCTCGACAGCCCTGTAGGTACATCCGACGCATGGCGATGACCGCCGAGTCCGATGTTCCCAGGTGTTCCTTGGTCCTGTCACAGATGGTGCCCATACTCTCCTGGATGCCTGAGTCCTGCACGGAGATGGCCTCTATACCGGTAAAGGTCTTGGTGCGTTGCACTTCACGGTCTATGCCGTAGTCGTTGTCCTTGTTCATGACAGCGCGCATGGTGCGAGGCTCCTTCTCAAGGAAGCTGGCCCCGTGGCCCTCTCCCTCGTTCAGGGGCCTGCTGGTGTTCCAGCTATAGGTAAACATCCAGCAACTCTCATCATCGGCGGGCACCCAACCGTGACCGCTGTATGTGCGCTCGTCAGGGTTGCCTGAGCCGCCGGGGATCACCGTGAAGAAAGGGAGCATGAAGGGGGTCAGACGCCAGTAGTAGGAGTCGTTCTCCGCTTCACGATTGGCTCCGTACACAAACCCATAGTCCGTGGTCTTCACAATGAAGTGGGGCGCGGTGTCTTTATTACTGAGGGAGTGGCCAGCGCGGGCAGGGTCGTCCCGTACAACCGGCGGAAGACCGAAGTGCAGGAAGGAGATGTGGCTGGAATCTATGCCACCCTCAATGCCCTGCACGAAGTTGTTCTCCTGCAACCGACGGGAGACTTTGCGATGGCTCTCTGGCACCATTGCCCAGCCGACCTCCGGGAGTTCCGGCATTGACTCTGCTGGTCCCATGTACGCCCAGATGTAGCCGCCCCAGTCTTCAGCCGGGTACGCCTTGATCTTCACTTTGTCCTTGAAGTTGCTCTCTGCGGGCTCGCTGGGCATGTCCACGCAATCGCCCTTGGTGTCAAACTTCCAGCCGTGGTAGACGCACCGCAGGCCGCATTCTTCGTTGCGACCAAAGAACAAGCTGGCGCGACGGTGTGGGCAGAAGTTATCGATAATACCAACGTCGCCGTTGGTGTCGCGGAAGGCGATGAGTTCCTCGTTGAGGATCTTGACCCGTACCGGCGGGCTGTCAGGTTCAGCGATCTCTTCAGACAGCAAGGCCGGCATCCAGAACCGCCGAAGATACTCACCCATCGGAGTGCCGGGGCCTGTCCTGGTGATCATCTCATTGTCTTGCGCGCTCAGCATGTATGCCCTTCCTGTGTGTCCATTTTGTGAAACGACGATGCGGGGCGTTAATACCTACTCCATGATTGGCGAGTATTCGGCGCCCTCAAACAGCAGGTCTTTCATACCCTCCTGCCACGGGACATTAACGGGTAACACCCGCTGGATGGATCTGACTTTGTAGTACGAGGGTCCGGTGCCTCTTGGGGTGCCGCCGTCACCAACGACGTTAGCAGCCTCTTGAAGCATGCGGCGTGTGGCGATGATCGCACGGTCCGTAGTCGCAAGGTGCTCTCGGGTACGGTCAACAATCGTCCCCATGGATTCCTGTATGCCACGGTCTTGGAGATTGGCGCCCACGCGAGCATCGGCAAGGATGCCAGTGAAGGTCTGAGTGCGCTGCACTTCTCGATCGATGCCGTAATCGTTGTCGGCGTTCCAGATGCATCGGAACCCGTTGTTGATATCGATGACCTCATAGGCCAGGTCAGAGTGCTTGGCCTTGTCTGCCTCCGTCAACGGCTCATCGCCCAGGGAATACACGAAGTTCCAGACGAAGTGGTGCTCATCGTCTATGGGCACCCACATGTGTCCGGCTACCTTGGGGGATGAACTGCTCTCACGACGGTCGTCAGGGCGAAGCTGTGTGAAGGGCATGATGAACTGGTACGCCCGAACGAAGTTGCCCTCCTCCTTGGAGAGGTGTCTGACAGAGCCGTAGGCATAGCCGTAGTCGGTCGGCTCCACCTCAATACTGGGTGCAGCAGAGCGGGATTCGAATCGGGAAGTGTTGGTGATGTCGTTGTTGTGGAGGTAGGAAGCGTGGACGGAATCAACGCCCCCCTCCAGGCCCTGCAGCCAGTTGCTCTCCTGAAGGACTTTGTTCACAGCCCGGTGGGTTTCCACTACCTGAGTCCACTCAAACAGTGGTGGTGGCGGCTGGTTCTCCAGCGTGCCCATGTACGTCCAGACCACACCGCCCATGTCCATACAGGGGTATGCAAGCACTTTGACTTTGTCCTTGAAGTTGCTTTCTGCGGGCTCGCTGGGCATGTCTACACAGTTGCCTTCAACGTCAAACTTCCAGCCGTGGTAAACGCAGCGCAGGCCGCATTCTTCGTTCCTGCCGAAGAACAGGCTTGCCCGACGATGGGGGCAGTAATTATCGATGAGGCCTATCTTGCCATCGGTGTCTTTGAAGGCGATAAGCTCCTCGCCCAGCAGCTTCACCCGAACCGGTGTGCCATCTGGTTCTGCTACTTCCCATGATAGGAGGGCCGGAATCCAGTATCGCCGCATCAACTCCCCCATAGGAGTGCCGGGTCCTGTTTGGGTGACATGCTGGTTATCCTGAGCGTTGAGCAAAATCTTCCTCCATCATCTCTGCTAGGTTCTGGAGACTCAATACGTTACCCGCCGACAGGCTGATCCTCCGGATACATCTCCGGCAGTAGGACATCCCGCCAGGCCAGCGCACCATCGAATACCTTCTCTATTGCGCGGACGTTGTAGTAGGACGTGGTGTCAGCGCCTCTGGGCGTTCCACCCTCTGCGACGTCTCGCGTGGCTTCGATGAGCAGTTTGCGAGTGGCGATGATCGCCGCGTCCGCGGGCCCAAGGTGCTCACGCGTGCGATCTACCACGGTGCCCATGCTTTCCTGCACGCCACGGTCCTGGGCGTTGATCCCATCTATGCCGGTGAACGTGTCTGTCCGCTGGACATCGCGGTCGATCAGCCAGTTGTTGCGGACGTTGCCCTTGGCCCTGTACTGGTTATCGGGGTCTACGTTGGGCCAGGCATTGGCAGAGCCCTCCTGGGTCCGTTCCTTCTCTGTAAGCGGCTTCTCCCCAAAGCTGTAAGTCCAGTTCCAGACCATGACGTTGTCGTCGTCGATGGGTACCCAGTGGTGTCCATCGACGTGGGTGCGATCAGGCTCTCCGGCACGGCCGATCTGGCTTGGTCGAAGCTGCGTGAAGGGCATGGCGAAGTGATAGCCACGCACGTACTGTTCTTTATCGCCAAGTGGTCGGATGCCTGTGTACCGATAGCCGTAGTCAGTGACGTCAACTTCAAGCTTGGGAGCGCCGCCTCGGACGAAGGGCGTGGACATCTGAATGCCAGCGCTCTTCGCGTTCTCTCGAATCTGTCGGTGGAGGATAGGTGCGTGAGAAGAATCGATGCCGCCCTCAAGGGCCTGGAGCCAGTTGGACTCCTGCCAGACCTTGGTCACGCCGCGGTGCGTCTCCGGCACCCGTGTGTACTCAAAGTCGGGTACGGGCGGGATCTTGTCTTTCGGGCCCATGTAGACCCAGATGATGTCCCCTGCCTCGTAGGTGGGGTATGCCTTAGCCTTGACCTTGTCTTTGAAATCGATCGGTTCGTTCATCTGGTCGACGCAGTTGCCGTTCACATCGAACTTCCAACCGTGATAGACGCAACGAAGCCCGCTTTCCTCGTTGCGACCCAAGAATAGGGAAGCGAGTCTGTGCGGGCAATTCTCTTCAAGAATACCGATGTCACCGTTGGTGTCGCGGAACCCTACCAGGTCCTCGGCAAGGATGCGCAATCGGACGGGGTCACAGTCCGGATTCGGGAGTTCGGTTGAGAGCAACGCGGGCAGCCAATACCTCCGCATCGTTTCACCCATTGGTGTCCCAGCCCCAATCTTGGTTACCAACGCGTTTTCTTCAGCAGTTAACATGGCTCTCCCCCTTCGTGTTTCTTCCCCTGAGTCCGCTCCACAATAGCTATATACCCGGTCTCAAATCGACTGGCAATCTTCCTTAGCGCAAAGATGCGCTAAGGAGATACAATTGTCAATGCATAAATTGTGAACATATCCTTTCCAAAATGGAACAATGTGACGAGGGGTGATGTGATGCCTGAACTACCGGAATGGAGAGTATTCTGCGCTACGGCAAAGTTCCATAGTATCTCCAGGGCTGCAGAATCCCTTGGGATAGGGTCTCCAACAGCTACTAAGCAGATTACGAAGCTTGAAGAGCGACTTGGCGTGCAGCTTCTCGATAGGACGAGGCGGCCAGTTCAGCTTACGCCGATGGGTGAGCGATACGCCGCGCTGGCGTCACCGCTGGTAGAGGGTTTTGACAACATGGTGGGCTCCGTGGCGGCTGAGGGCACGAGCGACCCCGTAAGTGTCACTGCGCCTTCCGGGTTTATCAGTTACAAGCTGCCCGATGCGGTGAAGTTCTTTCAAGACGCATTCCCCCATAACCAGGTGAGGATATATTCACGTACGAAGTCGGAGGCCATCCGTATGCTGTCCGACGGCGATGTGGATATGGCCTTCGTCGACCCACAGGTGCCGCCGCACATTGATTTCCAGCCGCTCATCACATTTGAGCGGGTGCTCATCGCCGCAAGAAATCACCCCCTGGCCCAGCAGTACGAAGCCACTATCGATGAGATCGCGCGCTACCCGCTGACGTTCCTCCGTGCGGGCACAACAACAAGGACCATGCTGGAAGCGGAAATGAAACGCCAGGAGATCCCCTATGAGGTCGGCATTGAGTTGGACCATATAGAGGCGGTAAAGCGCTACGTGTCGTTAGGCCTTGGGGTATCCGTGGTGCCGGAATTCATCGTTGAACCCAGAGACAGGGAAAGCCTGGCCATCATCCGCGTACAGGGCTCTTATGCTACCGAGCAGATAGGTGCCGCAACGCTACGGGAGAAGCCCCTCACAACGTCTGCAAGCAACTTCCTGATGGTGCTTCGACAGTCGGTGGGGCAATAGCTTTCATTAAAGCTTCTGCGCAGGTAGTTGGGGTGGCCTGATGGCGACTGCGGCCAACGCTGCCAGTATCCACGTCCCAACGACCAACAGAAAAGGCACGGTGTACGAGCCGCTCCAGTCATGCATGGCTCCGATCATGAGGGGCGCCACAGCCCTGGTCCCGTTGGCGAAGGGTGTCATGAACCCTCGGATCGCGCCGATGTGGCCTCGCCCAAAAAACTCGGCGGTGGCCAGCGACTGGAGCATGAAGAACCCCGCCAGGTTGATGCCCTGGAACACTCCCCAGGCCACCATCATGACGGGATTGAAGATGAACAGCATGAAGATGACGCCCACAGTGGCCAGACACCCCTGCAGGATCATCATGGTGCGGATGTTGTATTTCCCCGCCAGATAACCCCAAACGAATCGCCCACCAACGTTGAAGAAGCCGTAGACCGCCACGCCGCTGGCAGCTACCTCCAGGCTGAAGCCCTTTTCCTGGAAGTAGGGTATCCAGTGGGCCTGGTACCCGGTGATACCCACTACTGCCAGAGCCAATGCCAACGTCAGGATCCAGAAGGATTTGGAGCGAAGCGCCTCGCCTTTGGTGAAGCTGTATTCCTCAGCAACGGAGACTTTTTGCGATGTGGGGGTTGTGGATGATGGTGCAGGTTTGGTGTCGGGCGTGTCGCCATCGGGAAGCATGCCCATGACTTCAGGGCTGGTTCTCGCCATGAGTGACAGGGGGAGGACGATGATGAAGGTGGTGATCCCCAGCCAGAGCCAGGCGTCACGCCACCCCATGCTGCCGATGAGGAACGTGAGGAACAACGGGAAGATCAGCGGACCACTGGCTGCCCCGGCGTTGCTCCATGAGAGGGCCTTGGCGCGATTGCGCACGAACCACTTGATCGCCAGGGTCTGCCACATGCCACTGCCCTGAGCTGCTACCCCAAGGGCGCCCAGGACGCCGTAGACCATGTAGTACTGGAACGGGGTTTCCACCCATCGAAGCAGGATGAACGAGAGAGCGAGGAAGATGCTGCCGATAGGTAGGATCACCTGCGGGGCCCAGGGGTGGTCGGCTAACGGACCAAGGATCGGCCCCATGAGACCGCCAAGTAGCACGCGTACGGACAGTGCTCCGAAGATGACGGTCTGACTCCACCCAAGGTCCGCTTGCATGACAGCTAGGAAGGTGCTTGTTGCGAACCCGGCGCTTCCCAGGTTGAATGCGCCGCTGATGGCCCCGGCTCCCACGATGATCCAGCCGTAGAAGAAGGGGAGCTTGGTCCGTGGTGAGCCCTTATCGTTCATGGCGGCAATTATAAACACGTACTCGGGTTTCGTGCTTCGCCATCTTGTGAATGGCTATTTGGGGGATAACGTCGTATCGGGCTCTTTGGTTTTCGTTTCCGGCGCAAACAGAGCGATCAGGAGCGCGCTCACTCCCAGCCAGATTGCGACCAGGATGAATGCCCCACCAAAGCTCCACCATTGGGCCATCGCCCCAACCGCCAATGGCGCTACGAACCCTCCTGAAGCCTGGAAGAGCGACCATACTCCCAGGAATGCACCCCTTCCCTCTTTGGGTGCCAGGTCCATGGCATATACCTGCGATGTGCTCTGGCTCATTCCCCATGCCAGGCCGTAGAGAAGCACCATCGCAAGGATGCCGATGTAGCTTTCGCTGATGCTTAGGAGGAACGCTGCTCCGGCCAGAAGGAAGAGACCCGGCACCAGGGAGAACTTCCTGCCATATTTATCGCTGAGCATCCCATTGGGGAAGGCCACGACCACGGCCACAATGCCCCCCATGCCGAGGAGCGTGCCGATGCTTGTGGGGCTCAGGTCTGCAAGTTCCTGGGCGTACAAAGGCAGCAACGTCTGGAAGACACCCTGCCCCATCATGCTGACGGCAAAGGTCGCAAGGACCAGGAACAGAAAGGGCTTGGTCTTGAACGGAGCGAGCTTACTCGAGATGGAACCCTGCTTCTTCTCAGGTGCATTCTGCGCTTTGGGTACGGCCTTTGGCTTGCTCTCCCCGATGAAGAAAAGAGCAACTGCAAGCGTTGCGACCTTGGTAACGCCGTTGAACAGGAAGATCGCCCTGAAATCAAAAAAGAGCAACAGCATTCCGCCCATCAGCGGTCCAGCCACCTGCCCCAGCCGTTGAGACATCCCTCGAAGGGCGACGACGCGGCCACGGACTTCCTGGTCAGTGACATCGGCGATGAGGATGTTGGCGCTGGTCATCCACATGGCGATGCCGATACCGCCGATGAACTCCAGCACGAAAAACTCGATGTAGCTATCGATGAACATTTCTATGAATGCCGTGACAGCCCGCAGGCTTGCGCCGGTAATCATGAGGGGTTTGCGACCCCATTTATCGCTCATGAACCCTGTGATGGGAGATGCTACAAGGATTGCGACAGCGTTGAAGGCCAGGATGAGGGTGACCAGGAAGATGTTCGGTTCCAGGGAGTATGCGAAGAGCGGCCGACCCAGGTTCTGAGCGCCGCCGCCCGCACCCCAAAAGAAAAATGCAACAAAGATCGGCACAGTGCGTTTGGTAAGGATGCCGGGTTTGGTTGTTTGTTCCTGTTCAGGGGTACTCAAAGTAGGCAGAGTATACCGTTGGTTGCTTGGCCTGTCGCTAGACCCGTGCACCCGTTCTCTCCCTCCAACATCTAATAGCGTGAAAGTCCGCGCATGAGGGAAGACCAATGAAAGCTAAACGATGGGCTGTTCTATCCGGACTCTTCATGATGATCTTGGTCCTTGCTGCAGCTTGCAGCAGCGGGATTGACGCGGAACCGGCAAGTCCTGCGGCGGCAGCGGCCAGTATCGATGCGGCTCAGGATGAAGCGTACTACGCGGAGTTAGCTGCGGCGCAGGCGCTGACCCGAGCCAACTTTACAAACTTCGGCAAGATATTTAGCAGTTCATGGCCCATTCGCAGCGCGTTGATCAGCGCACTTCTGGATGCCGGTGTGGGCAACGCGTTCTTTGACGGGTTGGAGGCGTTGAAGCAGATCGCCTTCCATAGCCTTCGGGATGGCAACCGTGAGATCTACGTAATGGATGCTGACGGGGGAAATCAGACTCGCATAACCTTTGACCCAGCGCTTAATTTTACGCCCGTGTGGTCGCCGAATGGGAAGCAATTCGTCTTTACGAGTCAACGCGATGGTATGCATGAGATCTACGTGATGAATGCTGATGGCAGCAATATCACGCGACTCACTTTCAACTCTGTTACGGATAGAGATCCCAAGTGGTCAGCGCACAGAAAGTGGGTTGCCTAGCCGTCTATGTCGACTAAGGAGGGGCACATAGCTAGGGGAGTTGACCTTACCAGATGGCGAGGCAACCTACTTTCTGTGGCTCGCATTCTCCAAAGGCGTCCCGGCAACGTCAAGCCGAGAAAATCGGGGAACCTGATCCTCCAAAAAGATTCCCTTTTGGTGGTGTGCTTCAGTGTGTCATCAAAGAAGTGTTTTATGACACTCGGTAATCGAAATGGATCAAACACAGATTCTGTCAGCGTTTCGTCGGAGGGTTTGTAACAGGTCAATCCAGTGCCCTCCGTCGGGTCCGAAAGACTTTGACGAAGATAGAAACAAGTTGTGTATAAGTGCCCTTGCCACCAAGTAAGTCCCAAAACTCTCTGCCAACAAGGACTTCCTTTCCATCGTAGTCAAGGTATTTGCTGCCAGCCCGGTGTTGCTTCTTAGGCTCCGGATTGTACGGAAAGACGGCGATCGTTTGTACTACGTCTGGGAGCCTGAGTGTCTTGATTTCGAGCAGCTTGGCTTTTATTGATCGAGCCTGCTCGGAGTTCGGTTGGGGGGTCTTCATATAAAAGTAGTATTCGCTGCCATTGATGTTAACGAAAAGATCAAGAGTTACATCATCTGCTGTTGTCTGCTCTAATCCCTCGACTGACCGTTTACGCAGGATGGCATATTCCCGCGAGACGTTCGGGGCTGACGTCTTCCTCTTTGCAGTGACCTTTTCGATATAGTTCCGGGCGGCAAAGGGCATCCGGCCCGCTACATGGACATCAGTCTCTGCGCTATAACCGTTGCTCCGGGCGATATCGGCGGCGATCTCCTGATACTGTATCCCTGTGCTCCCAGATAAGGACCTTTCAATCCTGCTCGCCCGTAAAACCCGTTTCGGTAAACCGGAAAAAAAGGGGTTTCTCCGGCTGCTCTTACCTTTTCGGGAGTTCTGGATGGTCTCGTCTAGTTTCTCCAGAATTTCTTTCTCAACTCTCCTTCGGAGCTTGGGAGAATTCCGGAGGACAGATCCTCGCCCGGGCATGGCATGCACCTCCTCACTTCCACACAACTGTATCGGCCTAGGCCGGCATGACATTGCGAACCCTAACACAGACGTGCGGTTTGGTCACCGCATCCTGCGTTAGATAGCTGAATATTTGGGCAACAAATCCAATTACAACTTGCGATCGATTAAATTCCCCTTGTTGGCACATCAAAAGGGAATCTTTACGGAGAGAATTGATTCAGGCAATTTCCAGCTTGGGACCACAGACAGCACTTTCGGAGAAGCAAGACTCGGTCGGTGCCCTCAGAATCTCCTGGGGTATGCCCTGAACCCGTTCCCTATGTGGCCTAGGGTGGCTGCGGATGACCACCGGCAGTATTTGGCCTGCCGTCATAGCTCATGGAACCCATAACGCCCTCTCGTTGAGTGCCTTCAACGATCTGACATCGCAGACGAGCGATGCTCCCTAATCAAAGAATTGACGCACGCATCAGACTGGACCATCATCCCGTTGGCAATCGTGCCGACTTGATGCGGAAGAACATTAGCGGACACGGCCCGCCTCAATTCCGCGTCAGTAGCTGGTCTTCTGTGGCTAATTCCCGCCAATCACCATCGGGTGCGATAACAATATCTTCAGACCGAATCATGTCGAAGGGCATGGCGGCGTCCAGGCCTGGAGGATCCTCTCCTTCTTGGAGCCCTCTCACGGCCTTTAGCAACAGCCGCCGAAGAAAAATTATAGCCGAGTCACTCGTCCCGAGATGCTCTCGCTCCCGGTCACAAACCGCTCCCATGCTCTCCGTTACGGCGAAGTCCTGATTCGGGATGCCGATGATACCCGTGATGCTCATTGTTCGTTGCGCCTCTCGGTCAATGAGGTAGTCGTTTGATGGAGTACGTACGCGATTGCCATCGGCGTCGTTTACTGCTCGGGCAGCAGCGCCGGCCTCCCTCTCTTTCTGGCTAAATGGCCTGTCCAGCCTGCAACGAACGGCGTATCGCATGAAGCTGTCATCATCGATCGGCACTGTGATGAAACAGCTGCTGGCAGTATTCTTATCATCGTTGGGAATAAAGAAGGTCAATGGCAACGCATGTTTGGTGATGCGCACCCACTGGTTCCCCTTGTCCGTCGGGCGGATTCCGGCGTATTTGAACCCGTACGGTGTCTCCTCGGCCTGGAGGTCCGGGGTTCTGTACTTAGTGGTGAAATAGCGGAAGAGCGCTTGGGATAGGTGGCCTGGCTTATCCGTTCCGTCATCGCTTACCGGAGCATCATCGCCGACGTTCCGGTGCAGCATGGCAATGTGCGCGCTATCGATATGTCCTTCGACGCCCTGTAGGTAGTTACAGTACGAGCGGTTCTTATTGACTGCCACGTGGTCAGCAGGAACAGTGTGCATGACGTGATTCTGAAAGGGTGGTTCCAAGTCCTTGGGCCCCATATACGCCCAGACCATGCCCGCTGACTCTTTCGTGGGATAGGCGGTGATTTTAACTTTGTCCTTGAAGTTGCTCTCAGCAGGTTCCGACGGCATGTCCACGCAGTTGCCGTTAACGTCAAACTTCCAACCGTGGTACACGCATCGGAGACCACACTCCTCGTTGCGGCCAAAAAACAGGCTGGCTCGGCGATGGGGGCAATGATTGTCAAGGAGACCCACGATTCCATTGGTGTCACGGAAGGCTACAAGCTCCTCGTGCATGATTTTGACCCGAACGGGAGGACAGTCTGGTTGCGGCAACTCTTCTGAGAGCAAGACGGGGTGCCAGTACCGGCGAAGAAGGTCTCCCATGGGTGTTCCGGGACCTACACGACACAGTAGTTCATTGTCTTGCTGGCTCAACATCGTCCACCTCCCCTGAGATCTCCAGTCGACAGTTGTTGACCTATTTAATGCCGCAATTGTATGCCCCATCTTGGGGGTGTCAACGGACGGGTCGTTAGGAACCAGGAGAACCGGCGCGTCAAGACGCTCTTACAGCCAATCTTGCTGACCGTGTACATGTAACTTGGAGGATAAGTTGGAGGTCGAGTCTCGAGTCTCCAGGGTAGGATTCAACCTAATCTAGGATTGGAATTCTGCTGATTAGCTCTATGGAAACTGCTATTTTGATTCGAAAAGAGATTACTATCGAGGAAACGGTAATGGCCAGGGCCCACTCTGCACATCAGTTCGTTCTCATTTGGCGATAGCACGATCGCAAACTCAAGGTAATTTTGGGGTGCTGGCCGTGCCGCGATTATACTTTGATGCCTGCATCTTCACCGGCATATGCGCCATACAACCGCCAATCCGCGTCGCCGGGGATGATCTCCTCATGTGAACGGACTTTCACTACGATGGAGGGGTCAGGCATCGGTGGGTCAATGCCCTCCATGAGGTCGCGGGCTGCTTTGAGCAATACCTTTCGGTTGTGAATGACGGCCTGGTCCGTCGTGCCGAGGTGCTCCTCGGTTCGGTCGGCAATAATTCCCATGCTGTCCTGGACTGCCATGTCCTGGGCCTGCACACCGGTGACTCCTGAGTAGCTCACTGTCCTTTGGGCTTCCCGGTCCAAGAGGTAGTCGTTCCAAGGGCCGCGAAGGGGTTTGCCGTTTTCGTCCAGCTCTCCACGTTGGCTGGTTCGAGTCTCACGTTCTTCCGTTGTGTAAGGTCGGTCCAGTTTGCCGGAGAAGTTCCAGCGCCAGTGGTTCTCGTCATCTAAGGGAACAAAGAGCGAAAACCCAATGTCCTGGTCCGGGAGTCGCGAGACCATGTTAAAGATAGGAAACACGTTAGTGGTGATGCGCAAGTGCTGGTGTCCATTGGCGGTTATTCGGATCCCCGCATATCGCCAACCGTAAGGTGTCTCTTGCAGCTCCAGGCTTGGCGTGCGGGAAGTCCCCCGTATCTTTGTGGACATCTTGGCGGAGGGGAAGCCCGGCACGTCCGTGCCGTCATCAAAGTCAGTCATCTTCAGGTCTGCCAGGTTCCGGTGCAGGTAGCTGATGTGGGAGCTATCGATGTTGCCCTCAATGGCTTGCATATAGTTGCAATACGCTCTGGTCCTGCCCGCGAAGATATGGTTGTCAGCGAGGGTAAACATCTCAAAGTTCCAGAAGGGCGGTTGCTTTTCTCGTGGACCCATGTACGCGAAAACCGCGCCGCCGCGCTCAACCGTGGGGTATGCGGTAATCTTCACCTTGTCCTTAAAGTTGCTTTCTGCGGGCTCCGAAGGCATGTCGACGCAATCGCCATTCACGTCAAACTTCCAACCGTGGTACACGCAGCGCAGTCCGCACTCCTCGTTCCGGCCGAAGAACAGGCTGGCGCGACGATGGGGACAGTTGTTGTCCAGCAGCCCAACATTCCCGTTAGTGTCCCGAAATGCGACCATCTCTTCGCCTAACAACTTCACCCGTACCGGCGGGCTATCAGGTTCAGGGATCTCATCAGAGAGGAGCGCTGGAATCCAGTACCGCCTAAACAGGTTTCCCATAGGTGTTCCAGGGCCTACCCTGCAGAGCAGTTCGTTGTCTTCATGTGTCAGCATGACTCCCTCCCCAAACAAAAGTGCGTTATCCGCAACAAAGCTTCTTGCAAAGTAATCTGAGATATGGGCATTGTCAATGCGCGTGGACACGATCATAAGAAAAAAATATCTGGTGTTTCCAATCTATCAATATTCATGATGATTCAGAGGGGGATCCAATCGCCGCGCCTAAAGTAGATTGGACGAGCATTAGCAACTCATGGGGGTAGCTGTTGACATAGTGACGATTAATCAAACCCTGGCTAAGGTGACGACGGGTACGCGATTGCACCATTGACGATTATGCTTGAATCCAAGTACAAAAATCTCTAAGCCATACGGACCGACTTAAGAATCGTTGGGATTCTTCCTTATAGTCAATCCGGCATTAAGTCCCCGGACGCTTTGGCCCGAATTCTTGTCACATTGCTGGGCAGATATGTAAGAGGAACCTCGTCTATCTCTATTAGATCGACCGTATTGGGATCTGCGCCCGCGGCCACGGCCTTAGCAATCGCCTCGTTTCGGGCAGAGTCACGGGCCTCTTGACGACCCATTCGATCGAGAGAAAACACCCTTTCAACCTGCCCGCCCACTTGAGCTATCGCAGAGCCAACGGCGTTAGCGACAGCTGCATTTTCAGGCCGTATGACCTCCGTCGCTCCCTCCAAAACATCACCGATGAGGATGTTTCCTCCACCTACCAGCACCACTGGGACGTCGTCAGCATTGAACTTTACCTGGTCAATAGAGTCTTCTACTTTCTGGCGTATTTTTGTCAACGCTTGATTTGCCAGCCTGGGCTCTATCCCCAGGACCAAATGGGGGCTTCCTACGTCGGAAAGGCCTCCTGCAACACTCACGTCAGTCGTGGTCAAAATTGTGCCACCGAAAACTAACGCTTCGTCCATCAATCGGTAACCCACACTCTCGGGGCCTATGGTGAGAGGCTCTTGAGTAATGATGCTCCCGCCCCCCAAGGCTATGGAGAGTACATCGGGCATGCGAAAATTTGTCCGCACACCACCGATACTGACGGCCACCGATGCCTCCCGCGGGTACCCGTTTACCAATACTCCGACATCGGTTGAGGTACCTCCTATGTCAACTACGATGCCATTGGTCACTCCAGAGAGGAACGCTGCCCCTCGCATGCTATTTGTAGCGCCGGAGGAGATAGTGAACACTGGATATCGGGAGGCATACTCAGCGCCCATTAGTGTCCCATCGTTCTGGGTTATGAATAGCGGACATTCCAGCCCCAAAGACTTCAGAGCTTCTTGAACACCCCCCAACGTGTTGGCCGCCAGGCCAGCTAGGCAGGCGTTGAGTGTTGCGGCGTTCTCCCGCTCCAGGAGGCCAATGCGCCCGATCTCATGGGACAGGGTCACCTGGATATGGGGCGCCTCATCCTTGATGATTTCGGCTGCTGCTTCCTCATGGGAGGAGTCTACTGAGGAGAACACACCACACACGGACGCCGCTTGGACCCCTTTTTGACGCATGTCCCTGGCTGCCGCCTGAACCGCTGCTCGGTCCAATGCAGAAATCTCGCGACCGTCGAACTCGTGGCCTCCGTGCACCAGATAGACGAAGCCTCCGATAGCATTTCGGAGCGAATCGGGCCACTCCACCAGGGGAGGTAAGAGCTGGGTTGCAGGAAGGGCCAAACGGAGGACAGCCGTTGGCGCCAGACCCTTACCCTCCAGCAGGGCGTTGGTGAAATGCGTCGTGCCCAGCATCACACCCTGCAGCCGGATATCATTAGGGCCCTGGCTCAGGACCTGCTCAACAGCTTGCAGGATTCCGGAGGTCACGTCGGCAGTAGTCGGGCATTTGGCCTGAGCTTCGATGGAGGTACCATTCAACAGCACTGCATCAGTGTTCGTTCCGCCAACGTCTATCCCAATACGCAAATTATCCTCCAGCTAGAGGTTGAGCGGAGTGTAGTCAGTGTCGTAGCCGAAGGCCCGCGGACCTACAACGGCCAGACCCTCAGGCGTAGTCCACAACGCTGGGGCGGGGAAACCCAGGACAGTGACGCGGAATCCATACCTGAGGAGTTCGGTGGTAATCGGCTCGCCCTGGTCACTATCCACCAGACAGATAAGGTCGGGCACGGTACAAACGATTGCGTCGCCCTGGCGTGCGATAAGGTTCTCGTTTTGGAACTCTATATCCATACGCTGGCCGTGGTAATGGCCCAAACCATCGATGGTCATGCTTCCCCGCGCGAATCCGGCCGTCGTCGCGCGGTCCAGGTCCACGATCTTGCCCTGCATCAGCACGATCCCAGGACAGGTCGCCAAGATGGCGTCCACAGGGTCCTCCTGGTGTTGACGGGCTTCCCTGACTGCGGCTCCCAGGTCCCTGGCTAAAGACAGCGTTCTAGGAATGGCCGTGCGGACTACTTGCTCAGCTGACATAGGCGCCACCGCGTATACAGCCACGCAGCCCATCTGTATCGTTACGGCCCTTGCGATCCGCTCAACCCACTCCGGGCTGACTGCTTCGGGAATGATGACGGTATTTCCTTTCTCGTCACACAAGGCCATCGGTACATAGGGGACACCGTACACAAAGAAGGTCTTCATGTGATATTCAGGAAAGGCCCGCCCCATGCCATCGCCATCCACTACAGGGAGGCCAGCCATGGCAGCGGGGATCAACTCCTCTACAGAGTTGCTGCCACCAATTTCGTTTGATATCAATGCGGTGGCCGTGATACCCGTGTACTTCTCAATGGCACGGAAGGCAGAGTACGACTGAGTGTCGCGCACTTTTTCAATGCCGACGGTAGGAGCGCCTATCCCACCCACACACACGATCTGCGCGTCCGAGCTCAACTCCTCAGGGTCCAGGACGGTGACAGGCCCATGCTGCCTTAAGACTTGGCGGGCTCTGAGACGACCGATATATGGATTTCCTCCACCGCCGGTTCCGAGGATCCCAGCACCGATTGTTATTGATTCAAGGATATCCTCATCAACTTCCCACATAGCTCTCCTAGCAACGCCAACTTTTCGCCAGTCTCGTTTGAGGCAAGATTAATACCTGACCAACATCGGTTCGCTTGGCGATGCCATAAATATCCGTGATGCCGTCGCAATTGTATCCCGCAAATCAGAAGCCGCAAGGGTTCGAATCTAGCCGCCTAACGACGCGCTGCTGGTGGAGACGGGGGGAGGCCCTCTTGGAGTACTTGGGCAGTTCAGCGGCCCAACCAAAGTGCGGGGTACATCTGCTGGCAGCTAGCATCAAGGAGATGCAGGCGAAGCGGACAGAGTTACATCGCGTGGAGCGACGGTTGGCCACCTTAGAAACGGACTTTCAGAAGAAACTTGAGTTGCTAAAACGCAGCATGCTGGACGAAGCTGAACTCGTGGCTGCCAACCAGCAACGTAAGGATGAGCGAGAGACACTTGAAGAGAAGCAGGCTGAACTCGCGGGGTGGCTTGAGACTCAGGATCAAGTACCGGAGACCGCGGGTGCACTGAGCGCCAAAATCAGTTCGTTCGTCGAGGACTTCGGGAAGCTGGAAACTCAGCGAGCCAAGGCCCTGCTCCAGCCAATCTTGCAGGCGGTGCATGTGTACCTTGAAGGGCGTCTGGAAATTGAGTTCCGCGGGAAGTAGGCCCTAACCCCATCCCACAATAAGCCCCTCCGTAAACGGAGGGGCTTATTACCTAGTAAGGGGGGTACCAAACTAGCTGTTTAATGGAGTCTTGAGTGATGCTGGTGCGTCACCACACCGCTCCCTAGTTACATGAGGCCCAGGATTTCAACTCTGGGGAATCCACCGCCCCCCAGATCGGTCTCCAGGATGTTTAGCACCGGTGCATCCTTTCCAGTGCCCACGAGCCTTTTAAACTCTTTTTCTACTATGGCTTCGAATTTCGCGTCGCCAATGAAGGCAGTTACCTGCGTCAGGTTGCTGTACTGCGCCCCAGCGTCCTTAAGAACGGCGCCAACGCTCTCAAACACACTTGCCGTCTGTTGGCCAACATCCTCGCCACGCTGCCCAGCAAATATCCGGGAGCTGGTGATCAGATTGCCCGTCAAAGCCCCCATGGACATTGGGTCTTGGTGCACCAGGCCCTCTACCTCTAGCACTTTGCGGTTCGGCGCGTCGGCTAAAGCCATGACCTGAGCACTGACCAAAAGCCCCTCTGGCAAAGAGGTAGGAACGTACTTGTGGGGTGGCCTATCGTTTGGGTTGGGGAACCACTTCTCCCACGGAGGGTTCAATTTCTTTCGATCCGTCAGATCGGTCATGAAGAAGGTTACCCGCGTCAGATTGTCATGCCCAAGTCCAGCCGACTTCAGAAAAGCATCAATCGCGTCGAATGTTGCCGCGATCTGACCGTCCAGATCCTTCCCTTTGATGGCTCCCGTACAGGGGTCTACGGGCGCCAGATTAGGTGCAAACACAAAGGACCCCAGCCGAACACCTACAGGCTTGGAGTTCTTCTCCAGACAGAGATACAGCTCTTCAAACATTTCACCAGTTGCCATGATCTTCCTCCAATCCCTAGTAAGCAGCGCTTTAAAGGGCTGCCATCATTTCAATGGAAATCTGCATAGAGTTTGAGACTACGTTCACCATTTGGTGGCACACCGGGCGCTTCGCCGGGTCAGGGAACCGCTCTTCAAAGACTTTACGTGCAACTTCTTTATAAGAGTCATCCCGCCCGAACATATTGACCTGAACGATGTTGTCCTCTGTTCCTCCGGCGAGTTTTACTAGGGTTGCGAAGTTCTCAAAGGTCTGTCGTGTCTCTGCTTCGAGGCCGCCTTCCACGATTTTCCCAGTAGTCTGGTCGTTGCCGTGACATCGGGAGGTAAAGAACCAGTTCCCCATCTTCACAGCGGGGTCCCTGGCGGTGATGTTGGGGATATCGATCCGCGTCCGTTTGCCGCCGATAATCCCCACAGCATCCAGGTGGACCAGGTGGCCAGCCGGAAGTTCTGCCAGCAATGCCTTCAGCCCAGGCCGGTCTGCTTTGTCCGGGTACAGAGCCTCCCACGGTTCGTAGATGGGCTCCCGGTCTGCCATCGTCGTGACATATGCGGAGCAACGGACGACATTGTCCATGCTGCCGCCGGCCCGTTCCATCAACCGCTGCAGGTGCTCAAGGATCTTGCTCATCTGGGCTACCAGGTCACCTGCGGGCTCTCCTGTGACGGAATCGATTCCAGCAAGTCCGTTAGCAAAGACCATATCGTTGATGCGGATTCCTACGGGTATCGTTGCCTGCGGCTGGGCAGGATAGACCTCAAAGAACTGCTTGATATCAGCGGCCATGTGCGCTCCCCTTTCGATCTGTCTAGTTGTCCTCAGAAGCGATGATTTCCAGCATTACCTGAAGCGCACCACCTCCGTACTTGAGGGGGTGCAGTACCGGGCGAGTGGAAGCGTCTGGGAAGAGCTTTTCCCACCGCCCGGTAATGAGTGGCAAGTTTGCGAGATCAGCAACGAAAGCGCGTCCCTGTTTGACGTTTGACCAGGACATGCCGCCGGTCTTCAGCAACGCTTCAACGTTGTTAAACAGGTGCTCCGCCTGGGCTTCAACCCCCTCTGCGGGCTTTCCAGTTGCTGGGTCATAGGGCAGGACTCTTGAGGAAAAGAGGTAGGGGCCCATCTTCACACCCAGAGGAATGGGGTTGGTGTGGGCCACGCCTGGGATATTCAGAATCTGCCTGGGTTGGTTCAGTACCGCAAAGTAATCCATATAGACCAACTCGTCCCCGGGAAGGTCCGCTGTCAGGAACTTGTATGTTGGGCGATCGTTCTCATCCGGGAAGGCATCTACCCACGGCGGGTTCATTGCTTCTCGGTCACGGCCAAAGTCCTGAAAGTACATACTGACCTGGGCGATGTTTGCGGTTGTTCCGCCAACCCTCTCAATGGAAACCCTCATGTTCTGGTGAGCATTCTTGAGTTGGGTTTCGATGTCTTTGCCCAGGACTCCGGTATTGGGATCCGTACCCACGATCCTAAACCCTCGCACCATGTCCCCAGACCTGAGGGCTACAGGCAGCGGACTGACCGACTGGTCTCCAAAGATTTCTATGAACGTTGGCATGGATTATTCCTCACTTATGGATAAACCGCATTCGGTATCAAGCCGGATAGATTTCCTTAGTGTGCAAGAGACTCCCCCAACCGAGAGAGTCTCCTGTATTCACTACGGTCCCCTTTGGATGGTCCCTGATTAAACGGTGGAGACCATGTGCTTCTCAGCTTCCGCTATCCAATCTGCGTCCGCGTCTATGGTGAAACCTGTAGAACGTACTTTGAACTTTTCCGGAGCGTGGGCCAGCTCTGGTTCGTTACCCTCCATGAGGTCTCTAGCAAGGCCCATCACCATTTTGCGGAAAAGTATGATCCCACGGTCAGATGTGCCCAGGTGCTCCTCCCAGCGGGGGGACATCCCACCCATGCTCTCCTGGATGGAACAGTCCTGTTCACCGATACCCTTGATGCCGGTGAACGTTCCAGTCTTCTGAACTGCCCGGTCGATCATGTAGTTGTTGTCTAGGTTGCGGATGGGACTCCAGGCGCTTGAAATGTTCAGATCCCACCGCGTGGCGTTTTTATCGACTTCACAGTGGATACCATATCCCTCAAGGTTCTTGTCTCTTTCTTCTTGGGTCAGTGGTCGGGTGGCATTCCAAGTCATGGTGTATGCCCAACAGTGGGTGTCGTCGATGGGTATCCAGACGTGGCCGCCAATGTTGCGGTCAGGCTTATCGCTGCTGGGTATCATCATGAAGGAGGGCGCCATAACCGGCCGGATACGCCAGTAGTGCTTCCCATCAGGCTGGACGCGCCTGCCTGCTTCAATAAAGCCGAAATCCCGTAATGCTATCTGCATTACAGGAGATTTGTCTGCTGTGCTAGGGGTGATGTTATCCAGGTCCGAATTGTGTAGGTAGGAAATATGGCTGGAGTCTATCCCACCTTCTGTGGCCTGAGCCCAATTATTTTCTTGAAGCCGCTTAGTCACCTGCACGTGGCTATCGGGCACTCTTGCCCACTCTAAATATGGGATTTCAGCAGGCTCCAACTCCTTTGGTCCCATATAAGCCCAAATACATGCCCCGGCTTCTTTGGTTGGATAGGACTGGATTTTTACTTTGTCCTTGAATTCATTTTCTGCTAGCTCGTTAGGCATGTCGACGCAGTTGCCGTTAACGTCGTACTTCCAACCATGATAGGTGCAGCGCAGGCCACACTCTTCATTCCTACCCCAGAACAACTTGGCGTGGCGGTGGGCGCAGTAGGCCGAGACCAATCCAACTTTCCCGTTGGTATCTCGAAACGCCAACAGATCTTCACCTAATATCTTTGTTGCCACCGGTGTGCAATCCGGCTCAGGCAACTCTTCCGAAATGAGTACAGGTATCCAAAAACGCCGGAAGAGTTCGCCCATTGGAGTTCCCGCATTAGTCTCGCACAGGATCTTAGTTTCTTCGTGGCTCAGCATACTGCGTGCTTCCTTCTTTCTGCCCTAATCTATCTGGCTATCGCGCCGCCTTGATGGTTTCGAAGTGGCTGAAGACCCGAGAAATAGACCCAGGGTACGGCCAGGATGCTACGATCTCCGGGTTGACTATCATCTCTGCCGGAAGCCAGAACAGCGGCACTTGGGTGTGAAGCGGGAAGGCGGTGTCACCCAACTGCCTCAAGAGATCGTTCTGGGTGGGCTCATCCATGGTCACGGTCAATACGTCGTGCAACGCGTTGAGCTCTGTCTGCTCTAAGGAACCTCTGGGAACACCGTGAGAGTTGTATACGCGCCACGCCTGGATATCGAAGTTGCTGCTGGCGTTGATGGTAACCAGATCTGTCCACCCGAATTCACGGTTCACGTTGCGGAACCTGGTTGCTTCAATGACAACCTGGTCGACCTTCACGCCGATGTCACTCCAGAACCCTGCTACGGCATCCTGGACGTCTTCTGAACCGCCGTAATCGGAAAGGTTAATCATTCGCATGGTCATTTCCAATGGATTGTTCGAGTTGAATCCCGCCTCTGCCAGAAGCGTCCTCGCAGCAGTGGGGTCATAGCCGTACTCCGATTCAAAATTCCGCGTCCATTCGGGATTGAAATACGGCTTGGAAGTAGGCATCTTATCAATGATCATGAGCTGTGCCTTACCCCCAAAGAACGCGTCATTCAATGCGGTCCTATCGATGGCCTTGTTGAGTGCCTTTCGCACTCGCACATCATGTAAGGCGATTTCTGGGTGTACATAGCCGGATGGCGCGTCCCCGTCAGTGTACACACCGTACATGGCCATCCACGTCCGCTGCTGGGTGATGGGACCACGAATCCTCGTGTGTCCTTCCGCTACCGCCTGTACGGCCTGGTCTTCAGGAAGTACTGTCACGTGGATTTCGCCAGTCAGCAAACTGGCCAGACGCGTGGACGTTTCGGGTAGCCAACGCATCTGAATCTCAGGGAAGTCAGGTGTCCCGTTGTAGTGCTCCCACGATATCCGTTCATAGGTAATGGCCTGACCCAAATCTCGTGATTCATATTGATATGGCCCGGTGCTAGCCACGGGCCGCTTTCCCAGGTCTATTTCACCGCCCAGGGAATCGAAATCAACTTTGCTCGTTATGGCCATGCTGCCAGACTGGCGGGATAGTTGATTGGTGTATTCCGCGTTGCCCCGGGTCAGCCGGAACACCACTTCGTAGTCACTGACCACTTCAATTGTGTTCCTACGGTGGATCCGTGCGTGCGGATGAATGGAATCCTCGCGGGTTATCTGCTCGAATGAGTGCACCACGTCCTGAGCCGTAAACTCACCGGCATCGTTATGGAACTGTACGCCCTTGCGGAGTTGGAATCGCAACGAGAACCCGTCAGGCTCCACGCTCCAACTCTCTGCCAACATGGGTTCAAACTCGCCGTCGGTACCGTATCCTACCAGCCATTCCTGCATGGGCCGCAGCTGGAAGATGGTAAGCGGACCCAAGTCCACGTTGGGTTGGTTTCCCTCAGCCGCAGGAGGAGGCATGGCTATTACAAGCCGATCAACCTTTGGCTCCACTGCTGATGGCATGGCCGTAGGGGCCGCTGCCGGCGCAGATGTTGGAGCAGCGGACGGTGCGGATGTCGACGCTGCAGCCGGGGCCGAAGTGGGTGCAGGTGTTGCCGCACCACTATCGTCGTCGCCGTCGCTTGAGCATGCTGCTAGTGCGAGAGATAGGATCAGAATCAGGATCAAACCCATGTCGAACCGAGTGAATACTCGTCGAGATATCGTGGCCCCACCCCTATTATGCGGACTATCTAGTTTCCTTTATTACTGCATGTCGTTTACATATGGCCGCATGGTTGCAGACAACAGACTAAAAGTCAACGCATGTTATAGAATGTATTTGCATTCTAATATTTTGTATAAAGCAGGAGTAATGAACAGTGGACATTCGTGACCTGCAGCTAATTCGGCTAACCTCATTGGGCAAGAGCCTGTCACAGGCCGCTGAAACCCTGGGAATAAGCCAGCCTACGGCCACCAAACTTATCCGAAATCTTGAAATAGATCTTGGCGGTGATCTGTTCTTCCGGGGAAAGCGCCCTATTCAATTGACGCCCCTGGGACGCTCAATGGCTGAACGCGCGTCCCCACTTGTTGAGGAGATAGAGCGTCTCATTCCACAAGCGCCGCAAGATGAGTCAGCCCAGCCCATCGTGATTGCGGCAACAACAGAAATATTTGCCCACGTGCTTGCTGATGTTCTCAGTCGCTTCCATGTAAAGTGGCCGGATGTCCGGTTCGCCATCCGCGAGGGCGTTCAAAATGCATCATTTGAGTCGGTTGTAAGCGGTCAGGTTCATTTCATGATTGGTGGGAAGCCGTCAGCTCGCCTTAGATTGGACTATACGCCTCTTGGTGTTGTCCGCCGGGTGGTTTTGGCGCCCACTTCTCATCCCCTGCTGCAGGTGAGACGGCTAACGTTTGGTGAGTTGGCAAAATGGCCCCTCATCGTGAGTGGAATAGATGAATATGACCCGTCACCCCGGGCATTGCTCGCTGGGTTCAAGCGCCAAGGGCTCCAAGGTCAAATCGCCTTTGAAGTAGGCAATATGGATTCCATGAAACGGTATGTCGCCATGGGATTCGGCATAGGCGCAGGACCGGCGTACATCGTTGAAACCAGGGACCTGGAACAACTGGCAGTAATTTCGGCCTCACCTTTGCTTCCAAACCGCGAGATGGGGATCGTTACGCTTCCCGGAAAGCCTCTGCCAGCTCAGACCACGAAGCTGCTGGAGATGATCACGTCTGAGCTTCCCGCCTGGCTGGAGCAAATACAGTCATTCGCCGCTTAAAAGAACAGGGACAGGCATTTGCCTGCCCCTGTTCTCTGTCGATAATCGATAGATACCTAATCCGTATATTCAGGAACATAGCGATGCATTGTGTCGGAGTGGGTGAAGCCCTTTCCTAGCGCGTCGAACCCGACTTGGGCATAATCCCAGTCGCCCTTTCCTTCTCCACCGCCACCGCCTGCTACAGCGATTCCGCCTACCATCTTATCGCCGCTAATGATGGCCATTCCACCCGGCAATGTGGTCAGCATCGAGTCGTTCCAGTCGGCTGGACCTCTGTGTCCTTCTTCTGCCTGCCTGTCCCAAAACTTAATGATGCCATTGGTGTCCATGTCAAACGCGGCGGCGCTGTAAGCCTTGCGCCAAGCTGCCTTCATGAACCGGTACGGGCGTCCATCCATGCGACAGCCAGCAATGAAATCCGCGTGCTGATCCACTACTACTACGGCTATTTGAGAGCCTCTCTCTGTGGCTGCAGCTATAACCGCTTCGATTACACGATTTGCCTCTTCTAGGCTAAGCGATTTCTGAACTAACATTGTGTAACTCCTCCCTACTCTCACTGTATCTAATCAGTCCACATTCCTAAGTTCTGGAATCCCAGAAATTTATGTTTTGTAAGACTATCACGATGGTCAAGGCCCTGTTGCGCGTCGACCAGATCGCGGCTATTGTACCGAGCGTCCAACATGCAGAACGGGAGGGATGGGGAATGGGACAGGCACTTGAGGGGAAAGTAGCCATCGTGACAGGAAGTTCTCGCGGAATTGGTCGTGGAATTGCGATGTGCCTGGCAGACGAGGGAGCGGACGTGGTGGTTTGTGCTCGCAGCGACGAGTCGGCTGCCAATCCTCTGGGATCGATTGAGCAGACGGCACAGGAAATCAGAGATGTCGGTGGCAAGGCGACCGCCATGAAACTCGATGTCACAAAAGACGACGAGGTCCGCGTCGTTATCGAAGCGGTGAAGCGGGACTACGGCCACATAGACATCGTCGTGAACAATGCCGCTCGCATGGGCCAGGGTGGTGGCGATTTCTGGGGAAGCGGGCCGGAAAACCTTGATGCCTACTACTTCACCAACGTCCGCGCCCCCTACCTAATAACCACTCTGGTGGCGCCTCACATGGAGACCATTGGGGGCGGGGTCATCATCAACATCACCTCGGCTGGTGCGAACCTGCCACGACCGCCTGGCCCCGACTGGCAACTTCCAGAAGGTAGAACGTATGTCGGCTATGGCATCACAAAGGCCGCATTAAACCGATGGGTAGCAGGAATCGCCGGAGAACTGCGGCTGCACAACGTTGCGATCGTAGCCGTAGACCCGGGTCGTACCGTGGTAGAGCGCAACATTGCAAATCCTATTGCAGGAGTCGATTACAGTACAGCCAATATGCCGGAAACAACTGGCCGCGCTGTGGTTTTCATATGTCAAGATGCAATGGCTTATACGGGTCGCGTGATGGAGTCCAAAACGTTAGTCAATGAAAACAACCTGAAATTGAGCGGCATGACGCCGCGGAATCAAGCCTAACCGGTAATAATCATCAGAGCTCTCAGTCTCAGCCATTTCAAGTTAAAGCCGAGGGGCCAGCTCTTACCCTCCCGAATGTTATTCCCAAAATGACAATAAAAAGGACCTGATAGCTGATTCGACCACCCTTAGTGGCCGATATCGTCACTACCAGGCCCTCCCCGAAAGGTGAGAACACCTGCGATAGTGCTCTCGTTCTGCAACGTAGCGCCGCGATAGTAATAGGTCAAGGGTGCCACCGAGCACGCTGTGTGCTGGCTGTAGGGGATTATTTTTGCCTATTTTGTCGCAGCATTGAGCACCTTAGGTACAGTTTCATCAAAGGTGATGCTGCGATCCTGGATCAAAGAGACAGAACGCAACCGATACTTTGAACCCTGACTAGGCACAAAGGGCTCGCTGCCCTCCATGATCTCGCGGGCACCCCTGAGGTAGATCCTACGCAGGTTGATGATGGCCGAGTCCGATGTCCCCAGATGTTCCTTTGTCCTGTCACAGATGGCACCCATACTCTCTTGAATACCTGCGTCCTGTACCGAGCCGTTCGCGATGCCCGTGAAGTTCACGGTTCTCTGCATCTCCCGATCGATCATGTAGTCGTTGTCCTTGTTGATGGTAGCTCGCAGAGTGCGGGGTTCTTTCTCGAGGTCGCTGGCCTGGTGGTGTTCCCCCTCCTTGAGTGGCCTGCTGGCGTTCCAGCTGTAGGTGAACATCCAGCAGTTTTCGTCGTCGGCCGGCACCCAACCGTGGCCGCTGTAGGTTTTCTCATCGGCATCACCGATTTGACCTGGGATGATAGTGAAGAAAGGCATCATGAACGGGGTAATGCGCCAGTAGTACTCGTCTGTCCCAGAGTCTCGGTTAGCGCCGTAGACGAATCCATAATCGGTGTCCTGCACAGTAAAGCGGGGAGCGGGGTCGCCGGTTGTGGCGGCGGGCTGATTTTGCCTATTAGCTTGCCTGGTGTTGGTGTCACGCTGATGAGGAGTAAGGCCGCCGTGCAAGAAGGAGATGTGACTAGAGTCGATACCTCCTTCGATACCCTGAACGAAGTTGTTCTCTTGTAATCGCCGGGAAACGAACCGGTGGTCTTCCGGCACCATCGCCCAACCCACTTCAGGCAGGTCTGGCTGTAGCTCTGCAGGGCCCATGTATGCCCAGATGAAACCGCCCCAATCGCGTGCCGGGTATGCTTTGATTTTCACCTTGTCCTTGAAGTTGCTCTCCGCGGGTTCTGACGGCATGTCCACGCAGCCGCCGTTGACGTCGAATTTCCAGCCGTGATACACGCAGCGCAGCCCACACTCTTCGTTACGGCCGAAGAACAGGCTGGCGCGTCGATGGGGACAGTAGTTGTCGAGAATCCCTACTTCGCCGTTGGTGTCCCGGAAGGCCACCAGTTCTTCGTTGAGGATCTTGACCCGGACCGGGGGGCAGTCGGGCTCGGGGATCTCCTTGGAGAGCAGTGCCGGCATCCAGAACCTCCGCAGATACTCCCCCATCGGAGTTCCGGGACCCGTTCTGGTGATAAGCTCGTTGTCTGTCTGGGTTAACATCGTATTCTTTTTCCTCTTTTTCCTAGTAACAAATTGTATTTCGGTGATTGCACTTCATAGATTAAGGATTTATAGGCCCATCTCTTGGACTGCTGTGGGAATTTTAGCTGCAATGAGAGCCGGGGTCCCGTTTCTAACCTGTTCAAGGCCTCGACGCAGAGCTGGGCCGACATCTTCAGCCTCGTAGACCGTCTCTCCGTAGCCGTTAGCCGCTTCAGCTAGCTTCGCGAAGTCCGGAGGTGGGTCAAAGAGTCCACCATCGTAGTTTTCGGCGCGCATTGCCGCCCCGTCCGGGTATGTGCCCTTTAGGCCACGGGTTCCGGTGCTGTAGGAGCCGTTCACAAATACCACGGTCAGGTACGGGGCTCCATGATGACCCGCGGCCCAGAGACCTGCTAGTGGTGTACCGAACATGTAATAGCCATCGCCAGAGGTCAGGATCACGTCACTATTCGGCTTGGCCACCTTTGCACCAAACGCAGCACCGCTGCCCCACCCACCGGTGCTGCCGCCACTCTTGAAGTAGGTGCGAGGCAGGTCGCGATTATGATATGCCTGCACGAACGGTGTGTTACTGAGGGCATCATCCAACAAGATAGTATCCGGTTCCATGATTTGGCCCAGCTGATAGGCAACCCATCGCGGGTGCAGCGGTTTTCTTTTGCTAGCAACTGCCGCAGCGTCCTCTGCTGCTTTCCCCTTCTCCTGTTTCAGCATTTCAAGACGCGCCCGCCGATCAGCGATTCGGCTTATATCACTCTTGGTGAGGAGGCCAGTAGCGGCTTCGTAAATGGCCAATGCCGCCCCGGTGGTGCTGACGGGAAGCCACATGTCAGCCCTATGCTCCATTGTCTTGTACCGAGACTGAACGGGGTCTACGTCCACCCAGATAATCTTTGCGTCGGCGCTCGGCGCACCCCTTCCAGGCACGAAAGCCGCCGGGGACTCAATCACAAGGAGAGCATCCGCGTCTTTCGCCGCTGGGCCGGTCCCGTACAGCGGGTGGGTCGTCGGGAAGTTCATCTTGTCTGTTTGGGTTTCCATTACCGGTAGCGCCAGTAGCTCTGCAAGGCGGACCAGCGCATCCACCGACTCTGGATGGCGACCCGATTTGGCTACGTAGATGCACGGATTGTTGGCTTTAATAAGCCATTCCGCTGCAGTCTTAGCGTCTTTAGGATCCGGCCAGGAGGTCCTAGCAATGCCTAGCTGGTCACGCGTGGGGAACCTAGTGGTGCCATCCATGGGCTGCATAGCTACTTCGCGCGGAACGGTGAGGTAGACGGGACCCTGGGGATCGCTCATTGCTACCTGCAACAGCCTGCTGACCATCAGGCCGGGATTGTCCATATGCTCCAGCCGGTGGTCATGCTTGGTGTACTGTCGTACGATCTCTCCCTGATCTCTGGGTTCCTGAACCCATTGGATACCGCCATCGCGCCCACCAGTCATGGAGCCAGGGTAAGCCCTTGGCCCAGCGCCCGCTGTTATCAGTACTGGATACCCGCCCCGCCAGGCTGTATGGATGGCCCCACCGTAGTTCAGTGTGCCCACGTCCACGTGGACCGCAGTGGCTGCGGGTTGCCCGGTTACCATTGCATTGCCTAGGGCTGCGTTCAATGCTGCGCCCTCGTGTGTCATGGTAACGAGTCGAGGTGACGGACGTTCCAATTCGCGCGCTCTTGCTGCGCTCTCCTGATAGAAGGCTATCTCAGAGCCTGAGACGAAGAATAGATTGTCCACGCCTCCAAGCTTCATGGACGCCATGATCGCATCCGACGACTCCTCGGCCCCAGCCTCTGTCCACCAAGCTTCGCCTTCGGGTTGTCGTACTTCAGCCATTGCTCAGCACCATCCTTCTTTTCGATAGTCTAATCACTTTGAACCTTTAACCGTTCATACACGATTGCTACTTCCTGCCGTAGATTCGGCAGGAAGTAGCCAATCCTAAACTTGAAAACCGGTCAGTCCGTTGAAAAGTGAGAGGCAGTGTCCCACCGCTTACCGGCAGGACACTCACCCTCTAACTTTTAGAAGTTTCACCTACGGAATTATGCACTTACTAACGGGCAGCCTTAATATTGTGAACGTGTGTCCACGTGCCGGTGATGGCGCCGGGGAAAGCCCAATCACCTACGATTTCTGGATCTACCGTAGCCTCAGCGGGCAACCAGAATAAATGGATGCTCCCATAATTGGTAAACATCGCTTCCCCAATATCTCGCCAGATAGCATCTCGTTTCGCTTCGTCTACTGTCGCTACGAGAGTCAGAAGATGCCGTTCAGCCTCGAGAACATTGACGCCAGTGAAGCCCCGTGTATGGGATGAATTCAAAATGCCGACGCCAGTCCAGAGGCTTGAGCCCGTGCCAAACATTCGTATAGTGTTACTCACTGTGCCAGCTCGGGTGGCGGCCCTAAAAGCAGCAGCATCAACCCCCTCCAAATTAACGTCGACGCCAATTGCTTCTAAGTAACCTGTGACGGTCTCAGCAAGGTCTTTACCCCCAGAAATTCCGGTTACATTCAGCAGCGGAATGGTTGTTGTTAAGGGGTTGTTGGGCCCATAACCAGCTTCGGCGAGCAACGCTTTGGCCGCTACTGGGTCGTAGCCGTACGCTGCAGGGAACCGCTTGACCCAGCTTTCTTCCCAACCTGGACGGCTGGAGTTGAAGTGGTTCAGATACATGGTTAAGCCCTTACCGTTGAACAATGCTTTATTCATCTCATCGCGGTTGATGGCCTTATTGAGGGCTTCTCGCACTTTGACATTCATAAGTGGGCTGTCAGGAAACTTGTACCCTGAATCAGGATTCTTTTTCTCATTCAAATAGCAGCAGTACATCCACCCAAACAATCGAACCCCCGGGAATATGCCTACTCGAGTCTCCATACCCTCGCTCAACGCTTGAGTTAAAAGGTCATCAGGTAAATGAGCCATATGAACTTCTCCCGTCAGGAGAGACGCTAAACGCGTGGAGACTTCCGGCATAAAGCGATACTCAAACTCCGGAAAATCTGGAACTACACCGCTCCAGTGCTTGCCGGGAGCTCGTTCTAACACTATTTTAGTCCCCGGTTCACGGCTCTTGAATTGGTAAGGACCGGTTCCTGCATGAGCCCATTCCAGAGTCTCTGGATTGCCTCCCTTGGCCTCGACCTGCGCACTGCTCCTCACTTCCATCCCACCTTGTATCTCGGAAATGGACTCAACAAGGTAAGCAGTACCGACAGGGTGATATACGACTTCGTGGTCATTAATAACCTCGACATCTTCCATTGTTGACGCCCACCAGCCACTCTGGCCGTGACGGCTATCCTCTTTGCTGATGTCTTTCCACATAGCAACTAGATCTTTTGCGGTGAATTCACCATAGCCCCCATGGAATTCAACTCCCTTCCGAAGTTTCACCCGCAATGATTTTCCATCTGGATCAACTGACCAAGATTCCGCCAGACCGGGCATTAGCTGTCCGGTGTTAATGTCCAGCGCTATCGGGTAGTCATAGACCGATCGGTATGGCCATACGGTTGGCGATGAACTATGCCTGAGTTCATTAGTCTCAACACCGCTCAATGGAACAACCGCCATTATCAATCGGTTTACTTTGGGTTGTGCCGCTGACGGCACTGCCGTCGCCTCTGCCTCACTTCCTGCATCAGAATCGCCTGATGAGCAGGCAGCCAATACCAGAAGAGAGAACACACTCAGAACGAAAATAACCATGGTGCATTTTGATAACATCCTCACCACTTCCTCCCATTTTAATATGCGACCGGTAAATTCAGTTCTCCTGTTATTTCACAAAATATCTGTAGGTTGTATTACTGTGATAATCCCCTGAAATTATTCGCGTATTTATCCCCTGACTGCATGTTTGGACGACGCCTCAGATCCCGGTAGCGGGCCCCACCTCCCCTCCATCCTCTATATTGGGCCCGATTGCCCTCAGGCAATCTGCATAATCGACTTAACGCGGTCTTTCCATTTAGGGATCGCCTCAGGATTTACCACTGGAACGGGCAGATCACCATTCAGAGCGGTGATGGCGGTTTCCACTGCCATCACGCGGTTTGCGATGAGGCTCGCGTGGGTATGGGCGATACTGTGTGGCGTGAGAAACACGCGATCCGGATCCAGGCTTCTCATAGGGCTGTCAACGGGTAACGGCTCTTGATGAAAGACGTCAAGCCCCGCACCTGCTATCCAGTTCTCCTCTATCGCCTTTCTCAGCGCATTTTCTTCAATGGCTTCCCCTCGCGATGTGTTTATGAGATACGAGGTGGGTTTCATCAACCGTAGTTGCTCTTCGCCTATCATTTCGAAGGTCTCCGGGGTGATCACCACGTGAAGGGAGACAAAGTCGGATTCACTTAGCAGCGTGGACAGGTCAACCAGTTCCACGCCAAATTCGTCCGCGCGCTCCTGTGATATGTACGGGTCGTGGCAAAGGAGCCGCACTTCCCATCCTCCGAGTCGCTTGGCCACCCCTGAACCCGTTCGGCCCAACCCGATGATGCCGACGGTCTTCTGCCAGAGCAGGAAACCGCGATCAGCGTTCTGACTCCACTCCCCACCACGGATGCGCGCTTCCTTTGTCTTGAGGCGCTTGGCCAGCATCGTCATTAATGCGATAGATGCTTCCGACACGCTGACAAAGTTCTCGGGAGTAGGGCTGTTACAAACAATGATGCCCAAATCCGTAGCACCCTGGACATCCACTCGCTCGTAGCCGATAACAGGAACAACTAAGGTGTGGAGAAGAGGAGACGCCTCCATCACAGCATGCGTCAGCGTAGGGGTAGGGCCAAGAACAACGTGGACATCATGACACAACTCCATCAATTCGCCTTCGGTGTACGCTTCTCTGGGGCTTGCTACTGCTCCTGGCGCTGAAGGCCGACCAAAGACGACCTCATGACCTGCCTCTTTCAGAGGTGCCAGAGCCTCATCTTGCCCCGCTAAGTTCAACACCAGCACTTTCATGCCTATCCCCCCGTGTTCGATAAGATTGTCGACCCGATTCAGGCCGCTGAGTAGTACAGAAGTTGCGGTCTCCTTCCATGGCAAACGGACACCCTCGGATGATTACAGCCTTGCTTAGAGCTTGTAGAACTCTTTCGCGTTGTCGTGCGTTATCTTCTGTCGCAACGCAGGGTCTATGCCGACCATCTCATTGTCTAAGATCGCCACGGAGTTGGGCCATGTACTATCGGGGTGCGGGTAGTCTGACGCCCACATCATGTGACCCTCACCGAAGAATTTGACAAGGTTCAACCCTACGAGGTCCTGCTGGTACGTGGCCCATAGCTGCTTTTTAAACACCTCGCTTGGTAGCTTCTTCAAAGGGTAGTCGGCAGTTCCACCGCGAGCCTGCGCCTGATGGAACCGGTAGTCCATCTCCTGCACCTGGAAGGGGATCCAACCGGTGCCGGATTCTGCCATGACCACCCGGAGGTTAGGCCGTTTCTCCAAGATGCCGTAGGAGAACAGCCCGACGAACGGCTGGTAGAACACCGTTGCGCCATCGCCTAGTCCCATGCCGAATGCTGGTTTTCGCTCGTTTTCGACCGGAGCTTGGTTGGAAGAGAAGGTGCCAGTCCGGCTAGGCCCGCCGACGTGATAGTTCACTACAATGTTGTTGGCCTCTGCAGCGTCCCAAAACCCATCCCATGCAGGCTGGTACATCGCAGTGGTGACGGTGCCCACCAGGAAATTCACCTGACGAACGCCCATTGCAGCGCACCGCAACATCTCCTCGGTTGAGCCCTCCGGGTCGTCCGGTAACATTTGTGCGACCACCCGAAATCGCGTCGGTGCCGACTTCTCGAAATCCGACGCCCAGTCATTGAATGCGCGGATAACGGCTTTGCCTAGCTCCTTATCTTCCATCCGCATCCCGAAGATTGGCGGATACATTACGGAGAATTTGACGCCGTCCCTGTCCATATCTTCCAGACGGAGAGCTGTGGTGGTGGGGCGGATCCCGTAATTTCCTTCGAACTTGACGCGATCAAGCGCTACCCTTGGCCGCTCGGTATCTTCAGACCATCGCCCGGCACGCCAGTCGCCCCAAGTCGCACCATCACAAACCCACATCTCTTTCCCGTTCTTCTCCTCCACATGAGGAGCGCGATCCTTAAACTCTTTAGGAAGGCGCTCCAGAAACAAATCCGCCGGGAGATAGCCAAGATCAATATGGTCGTCAGCAGAAATCATCGCCTCAGTCATTTTCCCCTCCCTTATGAAAGCCTTTAATTTCTTTAAAATCTTCCGGTTTCGTTGTCTTTCGAGCAAATTATCGATGGATATCGTCTTGTCATTAAATAAGGATAGCGGAAGTCGATGCAAACAATAGGGACTGTGGCACAATGATAACAGTAATGTCAAATTAACTGAGTTCCATCCTGACATCCACCAAATCCCCCCGAATTGTTAGGGGCAACGTTGGCGTGGGAAACGACATTCTTTCACGCTGCTGGCAAAGCAAGTGATACGATTTGATTGGGCGTAAGCGACAGCTGGAATAATAGTCCAGTAGGACCATGATGAGGGCCTCGGCCGTCTATCACCGTCCCAGCTAAAGAGATTATTGCTGACGCAATAATTCGCCTCTGCCAAAGCTACCCACGATTGGCGGCATCTTTTCAGGCTGGTGATGTCAGAGTTTGATGGCAATGGGGGCACACTGATGCTCCAGAGTTGACCTGCTCCATGCAAAAGTGTCAGGGCTGTGGTGGTCTTCAGCTGCGACCTGACCTAGCTTTGTTGCTATATAAAGTCACGTGGAAGAAATCTTTGACATATCAGGTAGCCAGTTGCCCTCTCCCAACAACTGCGAGGATATTTAGAAAATTTGTCCTAGGAATGTCAGGACCGCTACTGTAAATGACTGTGGATTCTAATCTAGGGGATGAGCGAGGCTAGTGGGCGTGAACGCAGAAGATAAGCATTACATCATTGCCAAGACCGTCAGTGGAATATCCCTACCGAGCGGTCGCCAACTTAAACTTACTTTCGGCTCGGTAGTAGAAAATCTCAAGGTATCCCCAATAGAGCATGAAGAGAGTCTTTCTTCGTCAAACGTTCACAGCTCGATACCCGATGAAAATTTATCAAGGGTACTGCTAAATATCTATTGGCTTCACGCTATAAAACAAGTAAATCAGAACTGGAGGGTCTTGAAGCCCTTTGCGACAGAATTGCATTGCCATTGCGACTTGCCACTGCAAGTAGGGCACTCCTTTTCGGGCTTAAAGTCGGGCAAGGGACAGAGGATGACGTTATACCAGAAGGCCTTGATACTCCCGCTCTTGAACCAGCAGGGAATAATTATTTTGTAGCGCTCACCGAAATTCAGTGTCATAAGATTGAAAAGGCTCTTCCGATTCTTAGTTATAACCCTGAGTTGCAACTTCCTATCGACTACTTTACAGACGGCCATTACCAGATGAGTCCAAGCGAATCGGGGCTTTCATTCTTACTCAGTCTAGAAACTTTGTTTTCGTCAGGGTTGGCTCATCAAAACGAGAATCGTGTTGCCCATATGTCGTCGGTGTTTTCTTCGTTTGATCCAGAAAGCCGAAAACGCGCAAGGAAATTGATAACTGAAGCTTATTTGCACCGTGCTACTCTTCGGCATGGTGAGACTGATGTTTCTAAGATTCAGGCGACCCATGATTGGTTTGGGGAATATGCCTGGGAATTGAAAGCTAAGAATGCCTTTGCATTGCAGCGGGTTTTATACAAATACGCAGCGGATAAAACATTTGATTTGGGCGCTCATATTTTGGGCCATAAAGGACGTCAACATGATGAGGCGATACAAAAATTGCCAATTGTATGGGTAGATCATCACCAGTCGATAATTCGTTTGGATATGCCACAAGGCACTGTGATATCTACGGGTGGGGGCTCTGTCGAACTTATTCCACATGGTCCAAATTAAGTGCCGGGACAGGTCCAGAACAAGTCCCGGTCAGGCTTCGAGGATGACTTCCAGATAGTGTGTATAGTGGAGACGAGGCCTCCCCCTTCTCCCCGATTGATTCCATGAATATTCACAATGCCGTGATAAGAAAGAGGGGTACCGTTCGGTACCCCTCTTTCTTATCACCAATTTCTATTCCCGTTAACTTAGCTTCTAGATATTCTCGGCATCCTGGGGTACTAGACGGCCACCACATCATCATAAGAAGCGTGTCCCACCTGGTCCTCTGGGAACATGCCCCACTCCGTCATCCACCGATGAGTCCTATCGAAAGTCTCCCGAGTATACGGCTCGAACACCATTCTCTCGCCTGTACCGCATTGTCGAGCGTCAACCATTCCGTGGTACTTTTCCGGCAGCTCATCCAGCAGGTAGTGCTGATAAAGCTCTTTAGCCACATCGATCTCTCTCTGGGCTCGTTGTAACGCGTTGAAGTATGCCCAAAGTTGCTGGTCCGTGGCGTCTCCATGAATGAGGAAACCGATCATGAACGACGTGTCCACTACCTTATGGAATCCTTGCTGCTCTAGTACGTACGAGGGGGTGCCGAACACGTTAGCAGCTGGTACGCGATGGTCTAAGACGAGTTGGAGACGCTCTATGGGGCCACCCACAAACTGGAGCTTGATCTGATCTTTCGGCAGAAAGGGCTCCAGGGCTTGTAGCGTTGAGAAATGGCTGCCGGAGTGGTAACCGACCGCGACTTCCACATTGGCAAGATCCTCAGGCTTCTTAATTCCTGAATCTGGAGCCGCCCATAATCCACCTGGCGTGACGGAGTAAGCGTGGCCCCACATACGCCCATGCTCGCCGTGTGCTGCCATATTCACCGCCCAGTGACAAGCAGAACTAATCTCGCATGCCCGATCTTCAGCCTCCATGGTCTCGAACGCTCCGCGCTTTACCTCGTCCGGAGCCTGGTCAGCAGAAGCGACTGTTGGTTGGGCTGTACCAAAATAACTGGTTTTGAACTCGTACTCCAGCCCCTCTTCCTTGAAGTAGCCCTTCTCCTCAGCCACCCATTCTTGAAGTCTGCCGTGAGGTTGAATCCGAAAGATACTCATGCTCTACCTCCTAAGGAGTCCTGTGATTCGTTTTGTTGCCAATAATTTCCAGTATCTTGAGTAGCATGTTACCGCTCAACGTTTAGTATTGCTAGCGCTTCCCAGTTGAATTGTTTGCCTGCACTGAGTGGTATTCCTGGCCACCGTTGTCTATTCCGACTTTTTCCCCTACCGATCATAAAAGCAACCTTGGCCGATGGCCTCCGCCTTGAGAGTACCAGAATTCAAGTCTAGCCATTGAGTATTGCAATGCTTAGATAAGAAAGAGGGGTACCCCGCGGTACCCCTCTTTCTTATCACCAATTCCTATTCTCGTTAACCTAGCCTCTAGATGTTCTCGGCATCCTCATCTACTAGACGGCCACCGCATCATCATATGAAGCATGCCCCACCTGATCATCCGGGAATATACCCCACTCCACCATCCAGCGATGGGTCCTTTCAAAGGTTTCTTGAGTATAGGGCTCAAAGACCAACCGTTCCCCAATACCTGATGCTTTGGGATTGTACAGATCGTGATACTTTTCCGCCAACTGGTCATAAAGGTAGTGTTGGTACAGCTCCTTCGCGACGTCGATCTCACGTTGGGCCCGCTGGAGGGCGTTGAAATAAGCCCAGAGCTGCTCGTCGGTGGCTTCGCCGTTGATGAGGAATCCGATCATGAAGCTCGTGTCGACGATCTTACGGAACCCTTGCTGCTCTAGGACATAGCTCAATGTGCCGAATACGTTGGCAACCTGGACACGTCGATCCAAGGCCAATTGGCATCGATCTCCAGGCCCGCCTACGAACTGAAGCTTGATCTGGTCCTTGGGCAAGAACTGCTCCATGCCTTGCAGAGCCGAAAAATGACTTCCAGAGTGATACCCGACGGCTACTTCGATGCCGGCCAGATCTTCGGGTTTCTTGATGTCGGACTCTGGGGCGACCCAGAGTCCTGCAGGAGTTACAGAATACGCATGGCCCCACATTCGCCCGTGCTCGCCGTGGGCTGCCATGTTGACTGCCCAGTGGCATGCCGAGCTGATCTCGCAGGCCCGCCCTGCCTCCATGCCCTCGAAAGCTCCACGTTTGACTTCGACAGGTGCCTGGTCACTTGAGGTAACACTGGGTTGCGCTGAACGCTGCTGACCACGAATGAACTCGTAGTCCAGGCCTTCATCGGTAAAGTAGCCCTTCTCCTCAGCCACCCACTCCTGAATCCGCCCATGTGGCTGAATCCGAAACTGTGCCATAATGCATCCCTCCCTTGACGAATTGAGCTTTGCACAGTATGAGAGCAAACGAATCCTGGTGTCAATTCGGTGTCAGGACGCTTCTAGAACTAGTGTGGCGTGGATTCTGAATCCACCAACAAATCCTTCACGTTTCCACCGGAATGCTGCCTTTAAATGGTAATCAACTAGCTTTGATTCTTCCGTATGTAGAGTGCCAGTAACGGCAGCAACGAAATCTAAACGAGTTTCCTTCGTGGACGCTGTACTTGGTGCGATGGGATCCATGTCATCGTCGTCGAAGTCCAAGTAAACGGGCCTTCCAGCAGCGGCCGGGTTAAAATACGCCTCGAATATCGCTTGGTTCCACTCCTCATAGGTCGCCGAATCAACCCCCCCCCACTCGTCTATGGGTAACCCTTGGTTAACGGATCCATGACTTATCTTGTGTATTGTGTAAAACTGAGGCAGCTATGCTATCTGGGTGAAACGCTTCAGTCAATATTCCCCATATGTCAAAAGGATTATGGGGCCCAGTAGCCCATCTTTTTGTGCGAAGCTCGGGAGTTGAGGCTAGGCATCAGCCCAGAATCGAACTGACCGGATAAGAGGGTAATCAGGGCCGTATCAAGGAGGCTACCATGGGT